>DAOUFU010000298.1:0-31667 GCA_034429275.1 Anaerolineae bacterium
TCCGCCGACACGGCATTGATGTCGCCTACACCAGGATCGTGCGATTCTTCTTCTGGCTGGAACTCACCATCTTGTGAATCGAGGTCTTCGTGTGCAGAGTCTTCCTGGCGAAGCTCGATGCCCAGTTCGTCCAGTTCATCCAGTACGGCCTCAATGGCGTTTACATCATCACTATCTTCGTCCAGCAGTTCCAATACATCCTCAAACGTGATGTAACCCCGTTGATCTGCACGGTTCATCAATTCCTGAATCACTTGAGTCCCGTTGCCTCCTGAGGTGTTGCTGATCGGAACCATATGCCCACAACCAATAAGACCCTGATTTTCCCCATAGCACCGCATCAGCTTGTTCATAGGAACAGGTTTAGAGATTATAGCATGAAACAGATCGGGTTGGAAGTCCTCGCCTTCCCTCTCACAGGATACGCTAAATATCGTGCTGCTCGCGCCACGCCAGAATATCTTCGGCGTGTTCTTCCTCGTGCCACGAGGCGTTTTCGGCGATGAGGTAACTCAAGGGTTCGCCCTCCATCCAGGGCCACATCAGGTTATCGTCGAGCTGGGCGTCGGTGAGCGTGTCAATGGCGGCCAGAAGATGGCGGTGCACCCCATGAAAGTCCTCGAGGATGTTTTGCACAGGGCGCGCAGCATTGACCCGGTATTGCTCAGCATTCCAATCGTCGATGTCTTCTATCTGCATGATACGAGGTGCACGCCGTTTGTGTTGCTCGATGGAGGATAAAGCGGTCACCAGCTCTGCTTCCCAGGCGACCAGGTGGGCAAGCACATCTTTGACAGACCAGATGCCCACGGCTCCCACCTGGACCATCTGATCGTCGCTCAGGCCGGCAATTGCATCGAGCAGGCGCGCACGCGCAGCACGTAGATCGGCCAAGACATCGGCTTTGGGCATGGGCCGCCTCAATCCTTTCCTTGTGGGGTGAATGTACCGGCTATGTTCGGCGCAAATGCGTTGGTATTTGCGGGTGTGGACTCATGGTATAGCAGGCATTATAGCATTGTGTGTTGCTCGATGGTATAGGGCGGCATAGGGCAGAGAAGACCGATCCCCCAATCTTTAGGGGGTGGTGCAGCGGCAGGTTGAGCGATCATCATCATGTTTTTTTGCGGATAACCCTGCTGCACGATTTGGAGTATAACAAAGTGCATAGTGCGTTGGGCCAAGTGTGAGGGTCACAAATCATGCAAGAGTCTCCATCTATTGAACGGCCTCCTGCTTCATCCGAAAAGTGGTATGCCCTTTCTGGTGAGGATGTCCTGCGCCAGCTCGATACCACGCTGGAACAGGGTCTGAGCGAGAAGACCGCGGAACAGCGCCTGGCGAAATATGGCCCCAATGAACTGCCCAGTGGCGAGCAGGTCTCGATCTGGCAGATGATCGTGAGCCAGTTCACCGATGTGATGGTGCTGGTGTTGATCGCCGCGGCAGTTGTGTCGGTGATCATTGGCGATGTCAAGGATGCTGTCGTGATCCTGGCGATTGTCATCCTGAACGCGGTGTTGGGGTTCGTTCAAGAATACCAGGCAGAGCAAGCGCTGGCTGCGCTCAGTGCGATGCAGACTCCACAGGTCCGCGTCCGGCGCGATGGTCATGTTCACCATATCAGCGCGGCCCGCCTGGTTCCGGGCGATGTGGTGCTGCTGGAAGCAGGGGATCGTATCCCCGCTGATGGTCGCCTGATCGTGGCGCATAACCTGCAAATCGATGAAGCAGCACTCACTGGCGAATCGATGGCGGTGGAAAAGGTGACCGAAACTCTGCCGGATTCCGATCCACCGCCTTCGCTGGCGGACCGGCGTAACGTCACGTACATGGGGACTTCGGTCACTTATGGGCGTGGTGAAATGGCGGTAGTGGGGACAGGGCTTTCGACCCAGTTGGGCAACATTGCCTCGATGCTTCAACGGGTGGAAAAGGGCCGTACACCGCTTCAGGACCGGCTGGAGAAGATGGGGTTTGTTCTGGCGGCGGCAGCGCTGAGCGTGTGCGCGCTGGTATTCGTGACCGGCGTGCTGCGTGGTGAAGATGCCAAGGAAATGCTGCTGACCGCGATCAGCCTGGCAGTAGCGGCTATCCCCGAAGGGCTGCCTGCCGTGATCACAATCGCGCTGGCGTTGGGCGCGCGGCGCATGATTCGCCGCCACGCATTGATTCGGAAACTGCCCGCCGTCGAGACGCTGGGATCGGTCTCGGTAATCTGCTCCGACAAAACCGGTACGCTCACGCGCAACGAAATGACGGTGACCATGATCGCGCTGCCGGGCCGGGATGATGTGATCACAGTGCAAGGGAGCGGCTATAACCCGGTAGGCAGTTTCTATGCCGGGCTGAAGGTCGTGAATCCGGTCAACGATCATGGCCTGGCACGTATCCTCAACGCGGCGGCGCTCAATACCGATGCCTACCTGGAACAGAACAGCGATACCGGTCAGTGGGAAGTGGTGGGTGATACCACTGAAGGCGCGCTGCTGGTCGCTGCGCGCAAAGCGGGCTGGAGCCGCACGGCGTTGGAAGATGATATGCCCCGCGTGGCAGAACTGCCATTTTCGTCCGAGCGCAAGGCGATGACGACCATTCACGAGCCTCGTGGCGCATTTGTCACCGGCTTGTTCGCCGGGGCACGCTATGTGGCGTTTATTAAAGGTGCGCCCGATCAACTGCTGGGGTGGGCCACTCAGGAAATCCTGCCCAGCGGACCATCGCCGCTCACTGAAGAGAGGCGTGCTGCATGGCGCAAACAGATCGAGACGATGGCGAGCAATGGACTTCGCGTGCTTGGTTTGGGCTACCGCGCGCTTGATGCGATTCCAGACCCGCTACAACCGGAAACTGTCGAGCGCGATCTCACCCTGCTCGGTTTGATGGGCATCGTCGATCCACCGCGCGAGGAAGCCAAAGCCGCCGTCCAGAAAGCGCGCGAGGCAGGCATTCGCAGCGTGATGATCACCGGCGACCATAAGCTCACCGGGGCCGCCATCGCCCGGCAGATCGGACTCATCGAACAGGATGGCGAGGCGCTGACTGGCGTTGAGCTGGACCAGATGAGCGACAAAGAATTACGCGATGTGGTGCAGCGCGTATCCGTGTATGCGCGCGTCTCGCCCGAACACAAACTGCGTATTGTCGAAGCGCTGCAATCGCACCAGCAGATTGTGGCGATGACTGGCGATGGTGTGAATGACGCCCCGGCTCTCAAACAGGCCGATATCGGCGTGGCGATGGGGATCACCGGGACGGACGTCAGCCAGGGGGCGGCGGATATGGTGCTGACCGATGACAACTTCGCCACCATCGTTGCGGCGGTCGAAGAGGGCCGTACCATTTACGACAACATTCGTAAATTCATCCGCTACCTGCTAAGCACCAACGCGGGCGAAATCCTCACCATGTTTGTCGCCCTGGTGATCGGGCTGCGCGTGCCGCTGCTGGCCATCCATATCCTGTGGATCAACCTGGTGACCGATGGTTTGCCCGCCATCGCGCTTGGCTTTGAACCCAGCGAACCGGACGTGATGCGGCGTAAACCTCGCCCGCCTAAAGAGAGCATCTTCGCGCACGGGGTGGGCCTGCACGTGTTGTGGGTCGGGGCGTGGATTGGCATCTGCACCCTGCTGGGTTTCGTCTGGATGCTCGATCGATATGGCGGGGAACTGCTGAACCCGTCGGACGAGGCGCTGGCAGCGGCGCGCACGATGGCGTTCACCGTGCTGGCCCTGTCGCAGATTTTTGAGGTCACCGCGATTCACGGGGGGGATGCATCGTTCATTCGTGCTCCGCTGATGAAAAATAAGCTGCTGCTGCTGGCCGTGCTCTTGACCGGTTTCCTGCAGATGGTGGTCATCTATGCGCCGTTTGCGCAGTCTATCCTGGACACCGTGTCGCTCGATTCGACCGAACTTATCATGGCGTGGGTGCTGGCGGGGTCGCTCTTGCCGGCGGTGGAAGTCGAGAAGTATTTTCGCCGACGCCGCAGCCGTCTTGCAAGCCGTCACGCGGCTCCTGCGCGGGCGTAACGCGCTGGCCGTGCCGGTCCATTGCCTGGTGTGATGCAGAACATACGAGAGCGGAGGGCAGCGCGCCTTCCGCTCTTTTTCTGCCTGTGCTTACCTGCGTCTGCGCATTCGCCTGATCTGAACCTGCATGAAGGCGCTCACCCGCTCGACTTCTGTTTTTTCCCCAATGATCACCAGCCGGTCGCGCTCGATGGTTACCAGGCCCACCTGGTCTGGCTCCAACGACTCCACATAGGCCGACCAGCCGCGCCCTTGAACTTCGAGCAAGCCAGAGGGTTGGCCCCCGGCCTGACTGAGATAATCCATAACCCGGAAGCGCGGCAGGTGACGCAGTTCCAGCTCGACCCGAAGGGTGGGTTTCATAGGGATTCGTTGACACTCCCGCAAAGCCGACTAGAATTAGAACGTATCCTAAACCTTTCATATTGCTGCTGCAAATAGAGAATCTTTTTTCCCTGTCCAAGAGCAGGCGTGCGTGTTTCCAACAGATGGGCTGTAGGGGGCTGTTGGAGCGAAACATTCCTGGCGATAATCGTCCGCACACCAATAAGGTCGTAGTCATGATCCCCAAGACGCGCAGTACGCTTTTTACCCAAACAATCGTTGTATTCCTGATCTTGACGCTGAGTGTCACGTCACTCTGGCGGCCTGGCACCGCGTTGGCCCAGGGTCCGCAGGGCGACCGGGGTGAGGAAAATGGACCCATAGGGACGGTGCTGACCGGCGGGCCGACCGGGCCATTGTTTGGCACCTATCAAGACGCGCTCGATACGTTTGATGCTCAGCGGTCGGGAGAGCTGATCACAGTGGTGGTCGTGCTTGAAGAACCGGCAGTGCTCGAAACCGCGCTCAATGGGCGGTATGTGCTGGCGCAGCGTTTGCAGAGCGCTCGTGTACGGGCCGCCCAAGGCAGCGTACTGAACGCCATGGATGCTGAAGATGTCGAATACGACGTTTTGTTTTCCACGTCGTATGTCCTTAATGGGCTGGTGGTGCAAATCCCACGTTCCGACCTCGAAATACTCAACAGTTTACCGGGCGTGGCGCGCGCGTATGAAGACCAGATGGGCGTGTTCGACAACGCCACCAGTGTTCCGTTCATCGGCGCGCCCCAGGCGTGGCAGGCGGGTTACACCGGCGCAGGGATCAAGGTGGGCATTATCGATTCGGGCGTTGACTATCTGCACGCGGATTTTGGCTGCACCCTGCCCGACAGCGGCCCCAAATATCGCGGTGGGTACGATTTTGTAGGCGATTCCTGGGTGCCTGGTGGCATCTTCGTGCCCGATCCCGATCCGATGGATCAGAATGGACACGGCACGCATGTCGCCGGGACGGCGGTCGGATGCGGTGTAACGGGCACAGGCGCACCTTATGATGGCCCGTATGATATGACCAACCCGGTGATGTCCGACCTGGCGATCGGGCCGGGAGTTGCGCCGGACGCCGAGCTGTACGCCCTCAAAGTGGGCAGCACGGGTGACCAGGCTTCTGAAGCGGCGGCGGTTGCGGCGCTGGAATGGGCGGTGACCAATGACCTGGACGTGGTGAATCTGTCTTTTGGGCGGGATTTTGGTCATCCCGATGATGCCTGGACGATTGCCTCCAACAACGCGGCGCGAGCGGGCGTGATCGTGGTATCGTCCGCGGGCAACGCGGGCAATACCTTCTACATCCAGGGCAGCCCCAGCAACGCCGATTGGGCGATCAGTGTGGCGGCATCGACCGATGCGGGCGGCTACGGGCTGCGGGTGAACTCTCCGCCCACTATCGCCGGGATTTATCCCATTGGGTTGGCCGATTTTGCCCCCGCCGTCTACTCGGTGACGGCAGACCTGGTGCGTGTGGATGATGGGGTTGGCACGCTGGATGATGCCTGTCAGACGCCATTTGCCAATGCTGCCGCTGTGGCGGGCCGGATTGCGCTCATTCAGCGCGGTGGGTGTTCCTTTGTTATCAAGGCGGTCAATGCCCAGGCTAACGGCGCGGCGGGCGTGGTGATTTACAACAATGCGGCGGGCGATCCTCCCGCAATGACCGGTACGCCAACGGTCCCGATCACCATCCCGGTCGTATCGGTCACCCATGTGGCCGGGGCGAGTTTCATTGCAGCATTGGGGAGCGCGCCGCCGGTCAATGTGACGCTTTCCAGCAGCATTGTATCCAGCACCCAGGCCGATGTGCTGACCAGTTTCACGTCGCGCGGCCCTCAGCGCGGCAGCGCGCCCGATTCGATTGGCCTGAAGCCCGATATTTCTGCGCCGGGCCAGAATATCCTGTCTGCACTGCTGGGGTCGGGCAGCGGCGGCAAAGTCCAGGGTGGCACCTCGATGGCCGCGCCTCACGTGGCCGGGACGATGGCTCTGCTGCGTCAGAAACACCCTGCCTGGTCAGTGAGTGACCTCAAAGCGCTGGTGATGAACACCGCTTTGCACGATCTGACCGATGGGGGCATCCCTGCCGATCCAGGGCGAGCCGGAGTCGGGCGCGTGGACGCCAACGCGGCAACGGTATCTGAGGTGATCGCGTACAGCACCACTCGACCCGAACAGGTGAGTGTCTCATTTGGCGTGGTGAACGTGGCTGGTGCGATGAGCACGTCTCGCTCGATCACGCTGCGCAACCTGGGCGCGGTGGATGCTACCTATGATGTCAGCCTGGTCACGCTGCGCGATATCAACGGGGTGAGCTACAGCGTTACCCCCAGCCGAGTCACGGTCCCGGCGGGCGGCAGTGCCCAGGTCACGGTGACCCTGAACGCGGCCAACCCCAACAGTTGGGTTCAGCCCCATACGCGCCCGGCAAATATTCCTGGGACGCAAACCAGCGGATACTATCGCCAGTGGATGGACGAGGAATCGGGGTATGTCCAGTTCACGCTGACCGGAAACACGCCAGGGACTGATCTCCGGGTGGCGGTTTATGCTGCGCCGCGCCCGGTGGGTACGCTGCAGGTGGTGGATAACCCGGTGGTCACGGCAGGCGTGACGGGCACGGCCAGCACGGCACTGGGCGGTACGGGTGTATATACCGGCAATGCCTATCCACGCGATATTGTGGGTCTGGTCTCTGCGGTCGAATTGCAGTACACCAGCCCGGATGACGGCAGCAGCCTGGGGTTCAGTAATGCGGCAGATTTGCGCTATGTGGGTGTCGGGACCGATTACGTCGCTCGCGGTAACAATCTGTCCAATACGGCAGTGCTGTTCGGCCTGGCCACCTATGGCGAATGGGACACGCTGGCTACCGATACCACGACGTTTTATGTCTACATCGACAGCCAGACGGGCAACGATCCCACTACGCCGCCAGATGGGGTGTTTGATTACCGGATCGAGAATACCGATCTTGGCACCACTCTGCCCGAAGATACTTTCTACTCGGTGATGTGGAACCTTTCGACGGGGAGCGGCAGCGTGCTCTATCCGGTCAACTACTGGAGACCGGATCGGTTGGCGACCTATCCTTATAACAGCGATGTTCTGCTGCTGGCCGCCTGGGGACCCTGGCTGGGTCTGACCAGCGGCTCGGCCCGGTTTGATTACTTTGTTACCACGTATCACAACGGCGAGATGGTGGACGTCACCCCTACACTGAGCTACGATGTCGAGCGACAGGCGATGGATGTCTCGCGCTATACCGGCGGATCGCTGATGTTCTACGACTGGCCGGGCTATACGGTGGATGTGGATTACAACTGGGCAAACTATACCGGACCCAATCCACCGTGCCTGCTGCTGCTGCATCACCACAACCAGCCTGGGCTGCGTCCAGAACCGGTATGCTTTGCCACCAATATCCTGTATGACCTGGCCGTGACCAAGCGGATCGACAATCTGTTGGTGCCTGCGGGCGAGACACCCTACGCGCCCGAAGGGACTATCGTGGTTTTTACGATCACTGCGTCCAACCAGGATTTGGTGGATGTGCCCTCTGCGCGTGTTTCCGATCTGCTGCCGGATGGGCTGACCCTGGTGAGCAGTCTTGCCAGCCAGGGCACTTACGATCCCATCAGTGGAGTGTGGGAAATCGGCCCTCTGGCGGCTGCCGGATCACCTGGCGACAGCGCAACCCTGATCCTGACCGTCCAGGTAGACACGGGCACAACCGGGCAGACGATCACCAACCGGGCCAGCATAGAAGCCAGCGTGGGGACAGATCGTGCGCCGGGGAATAATACGGCTTCGGCAAGCCTGATTGTAGGCGATCCCGGTTCCGCCGGGTATACCTCATTTCCACCGGTGACTACCCTGCCCGCAACCGGTTACCCGCCGGATAAGGACCTGCCGGATATGACCGGGATATGGCTGGCGTTTGCTGCTGCATTGGCCGGTGTAGCGCTGCTGGTGATCTGGATGTCGCGGCGGCCTACGATATGATCGGAGCGAACAAGCTCAGTAGACGAATAAGGGGGAAAAAGTATGCAAATTCGGAGCCGGTATGTGCTTTGGGCATTTAGCATCGCTTTGGTGTTGATTCTGTCTGCATGTTCGTGCCTGGAAGAGTTTTTGACGAACGAAGGTGAGTCAGCGCCGGCTCAGGCGACGGTGCAGCCTGCCGATGAGTCGGGCGTTGGGGAGGAAACGGCGACCATGGCGCTCGTTTTAACCAGTCCTGCGTTTGAGCAGGGTGTGGCGATTCCCCGGCAGTATACCTGCCAGGGAGAAGATATTTCTCCAGCACTGGCGTGGACCGGTGCGCCTTCGGGTACCCAGAGTTTCGCGCTGATCATGGATGATCCCGATGCACCGAGAGAAACGTGGGTGCATTGGGTGGTATTCAACCTTCCGGCGGAGCAGACCGGTCTGCCCGCTGCTGTCGTCCCCGATGCTGATCTGGGTGGCGGGATACAGGGGCGCAACAGTTGGCGCGCAAATGGTTATGGAGGCCCCTGCCCGCCAAGCGGCACGCATCGCTATTTCTTCACCCTGTACGCGCTTGACACTGTGCTGTCGCTGGATGAGAGCGCGACCAAGGCGGATGTGCTGGCCGCGATGCAGGGGCATATTCTGGCCGAAGCACAATTGATGGGTACCTACCAGCAATCGTGAACCTTTCCGATCTCGACCATCCGCTGGTACTTTCTACCCTGTTTTACCCGCGCCCGGACCGCCCAGGCTTGAGCGAGGTTCCGGGCGCGCGGGATGGGGCGATCCCGGCAGGCGATGATGTGGTTCTGGGCTACCGGTTCTATCCCCATGCCAGCGACGCGCCGGTGATTCTGTATTTTCATGGAAATGGCGAGATTGCGAGTGGTTACGATTTTGTGGCCCGGCTTTATCACCGGATCGGGGTATCGCTGTTGGTGGTGGATTACAGGGGATACGGTTGGAGTACCGGGCAGCCCACTGTGACCGCGCTGCTCGGTGATGTGGAGCCGATAGTCGGAGCGCTACCCGGAATCCTGGCCGAGGCCGGGTCGGCGAGCACCCCCTTGCTGGTTATGGGGCGCTCGTTGGGCAGCGCCCCCGCCATCCATGCTGCATACCTTTACCCGGAACGCTTCAAGGGCATCATCCTGGAGAGCGGCTTCGCCCGCGCGATGAATCTGCTCATTCGCCTGGGGCTGCCACGCTCCATCACCGAACGGCTGGACGATCCTATCGGCAACGAGCGCAAGCTAGGACAGGTCACCCTGCCTTTGCTGGTCATTCATGGGGCAGAAGACACCCTGCTGCCCGTTCAGCATGGCGAGCAGCTTTTTGCAGCGTCAAATGCAGCGTATAAGGAACTTGTCGTCATCCCTGGGGCAGGGCACAATGACCTGTTGTTTATAGGTGGGGCGTCCTATTTTGACGCCATCGCACGCCTGATAGCGCATATCACCGCATGACTTTTCTCTCGGCAAATCTTAGGGGCATCATCGCGCTCACACGCTGGCGCGAGCATGTGCCATTCAGCCTTCCCGCGACCCTGCTCGGCGTGGCGCTGGCTGTGAGTCATGAAGATATATCCATCATGACGGACACGCGCTGGCTGGCCGCGCTGGCTGCGAACACTCTAGCGGTCACCTTCGCCTTTATGGTGAACGACCTGGCCGACGCGCCGGATGATGCGCGCGATCCGTTACGCGGCGCGCGGAATCCGGTGGCGTCCGGGCATCTGCAATCTGGTACCGGATGGGCAGCGTCAGTTGCGGTAGGACTCGGCGCGCTTGCGTTGTATGGCTTGACTCCCCCAGAGGCATTTCGCGCAGGTGCGCTAACCCTGGCGTTAGGATGGTTCTACTCGTGGCGGCGCGTGCGACTCAAAGCCTGGCCGGTTGTAGATGTCGTTTCCCACGCCTTGATGCTCAGTGCGCTGCTGGTGCTGGTGGGCTATTATGCCTGTGCGCGTGTATTGGGAAACGCGGGTTGGGTGGCATTGGGTGCCGGGCTGATCTCAGCTTATGGGCAGTTGTATAACCAGCTGCGCGACTACGACACGGATCGCGCTGCCGGGCTGCGAAACACGGCGGCAGTTTTGGGTCGGCGCGCCACGCGCGGTGTGATGTTTGGCTGCCTGGGGTCGGCGATGGTAGTATTCGGCGCGACGATGGCTGCCGGGCTGTGGCCCACCTGGGTTATCGGCCTAAGCGCGGCGGTGAGTCCGCTTTTGCTCATCAGGCGCTCGTCTACGGATATGCGCGGGGACGCGGCGCTTGACCTGAGCGGGCAGGTCCAGTTGCGATTCATGCTGCTGGCTACCGCGGTGCTGATCGCCTGGCTGGTGATAGGGTGACGCAGGCTCAGCGTATGGTGGACAATTATTGCGTATACATTGATGTTCGATCTATAATCCGTTAAATGTTTCATATTTTCATCTTGCCGGAATGATCTGAAGGGCCAAACGTATGAGCATACGGATCCTGGTTGTCGATGATGAGATCGATACCCTGCAACTACTACGTACCATCCTGGAGATCAGCGGTTATAAGCCGGTGACGACTCTGAATTCGGTGGATGCACTGGCATTGGCCGAGGCAGAGAAGCCAGATGTGGCGCTGCTGGACATCATGATGCCCCGGTTGGATGGCTTCACCTTGTGCAAGATGCTGCGGCTCAACCCCGCCACCCGCGATCTGCCTGTTATCTTTGTGACGGCTTATGAAGCTTTGGACCTGGAAGATCGGCGTAAAGAAGCGGGCGCGAACAGCGTGATCCAGAAGCCGATCAATATGGACGATTTGATTAAGGCGATCTCCGGGGTGGTCCATAACGGCGTTGCGTCGGCGTAAAAAGTTTCATCAGGCCGGATTAGCCAACATTAACCGGGCCAGCATCCCAATTCAGCGGATGCTGGTTTTTTTGTTCACGGCAAAAGCCGTTTGTCGGCGGTTTAGCTAAAATCGACATGCGGCCTGTGAGAGGTCATGTTTGACGGGTGTTGTGTGCGAATGAAAGGACGGGGTTCGAAATGGACAGCCAGACGATCGTCATCATGCAAGGGGATCAGACCGGCCAGGAACTGCTGGAGGAAGCGCTGCGCGTACTCACACCGCCCATCTTGCCGCCCAAAATCCATTTCAAAACCTTTGATCTCTCGCTGGAGAATCGCCGCAAGACCAAAAACCAGGTCGTCCTCGACGCAGCGGAAGCCGTGCGCACCCACGGGTTGGGGCTTAAAGCGGCGACAATCACGCCCGGTGACCCGGATGATGTCGGCAGCCCAAACGCGATTCTGCGTGAAAAGATCAACGCCCAGGTGATTCTGCGCGTCGGGCGGCGTATTCCGCCGGTGCGTCCGATCGCCGGGGTCCATGCGCCGATTGCAGTTGTGCGTATGGCGGTCGATGATGCTTATGGCGCGAAGGAATGGCGCGAGGGCGAAGGATTGGACGAGATCGCCTACCGCACCGAAAAGATCACGCGGCGAACCTGCCGGGCGGTGGCCGAATATGCATTTCAATATGCTTCTCGTAACGGGGCAAAGGTGTTTGGCGGACCGAAATACACGGTCAGCCCGGTGTATGAGGGGATGTTTAAGGAAGAACTGGATGCCGCTGCTGCCCGCTACCCGACGGTGCGCTACGATCCACAGTTGATCGATGCGACGTACGCGCTGCTGCTCGAAACCACCGGCGAGTCGCTGGTTATTCCGACTCTCAACCGCGACGGTGACAGCATGTCGGACCTGGTGCTCAAGATGTTTGGCACCATCGCCGGGTCGGAATCGGTGATTTTGTGTGTGGGGGAATCTGAGAAGCCATGCGCGGTGATCGCAGAAGCACCGCACGGGACCGCGCCTTCGTTGGAGGGCAAAAACCTGGCGAACCCGATGGCAATGATTATGGCGGCGGCAACGGTCTTGAGTTACAGTGGAACCGAACAGGCGGCGCGTGCGTGCCGCGCGATTCGCGAATCGGCCCTGGAAGCGGTGTATGATGGCGTGCGCACGGCAGATTTGGGCGGGCAGGCGACGACCAGTGAATACACCGACGAGGTCATCCGCCGGGCAACGGCCAAGCTCGCCGTGTGGGACGCGCTCGGTTAGGTGGACAGGCTGCCAAAAGGGACCTGCCGATCGGCTGTGCCGCGCGCTTTTGGGGATAGCTATAGGGGCTGCGCCTGCCGGGCGTAAGAGATTCTTCCTGTGAAACTCATCTTGACGCATGACAACGCGGATTTCGACGCAGTGGCTGCAATGCTGGCGGCGCACAAGCTTGATCCGCAGGCTGTGCCGGTGCTTCCTCAACGGGTAAACCGGAACGTGACGCAGTTCCTCAACCTGTACGCGGCTGCACTGCCGTTCATCTCGCGCGATGATCTGCGGCGCGGGGGCGCGGTTGAGCACGCGACGGTAGTCGATACCCAGAGCTTTTCGACCGCGCGAGGGATGCGGGCAGATACCCCCATTCATTTCATCGATCATCACCCGCTGACGCGCGAACTGGATGTGAATCAGCAGTTCAGCGGCGACACAGTGGGCGCAGCAACCACGCTGCTGGTTGAGCAGTTGTGCACCCGGCAGATTCGTGTCGAGCCGCTTGAAGCCACCCTGTTGATGCTGGGCATCTATGAGGATACCGGTTCGCTGTCCTATGGCACGACGACCGCGCGCGATATTCGCTGCGCGGCATGGCTGCTGGACCAGGGGGCCGATCTGGATGTGGTGCGCGACTTTTTGCAGCACCGGTTAGTCCCCGAACAGCGTGAGTTGTACGATCGCCTGGTTGAACACGCCGAGACACACACGATCAACGGGCACGCGATTGTCCTGGCGAGCGCCGTGGCCGCCCAGCCTGTGGATGAGATCGCCACGCTGGCGCACAAACTGCGCGAGCTTTTCGACCCCAGCGCGGTGTTTGTCCTGGTGCAGCTCAATGGCGATATCCAACTGGTGGCGCGCGGCACGACCGATGACATCGACGTGTCAAAAATCGCGGCTGCTTTTGGCGGGGGAGGGCATGGGCGCGCTGCAGCAGCATTGATCCGCGACCACGACCTGGCTGTCGTGCGCCAGAGCATTCTCGACAGGCTGCCGGAAATCGTCACAGCCTCGGTGCGGGTGGAGTCGTTGATGTCTCTGGGGGTGCAAACGGTGCGGGCCAACGAGCGCATCAAGACGGCGGCGGACCGGATGCAGCGCACCGGGCATGAGGGATTCCCCGTGGTAGAGGGCGGCGTGGTGGTGGGACTGCTGACACGCCGGGCCGTTGATCGGGCGATGAGTCATGGGTTGGGCGGTCAGCCGGTGCAGCAGATCATGGATGCGGGCCGGGTCACCGTGCGCCCGGACGATTCGATCGAGGTGCTTCAACAGCGCATGATGCGCTCCGGTTGGGGGCAGATTCCGGTGGTGGACGATGCCGGTAAGCTGCTCGGCATTGTCACGCGTACGGACCTGATCAAGCGCTGGGGGCAGCGCCCCGATGAGCAGCGTCGCAAAGAGATCGCGCACCGGATGCAAGTGGCACTTACTCCCGGCATGTGGGGGCTGATTCGCGCCATTGCGGCGCAGGCGCAGTCCAGCGGGATGGGGCTGCACGTGGTGGGCGGCTTTGTGCGCGATCTGCTGCTGGGGCAGCCGAACCAGGATATTGACCTGGTCGTTGAAGGAGATGCGATCGAACTGGTGCGCGCTTTGCGTAGCCGGTATGGCGGTGATACTCGCAGCCATGCCCAGTTTGGCACGGCCAAGTGGTTGCTCGATGAGCATGTAGCAGCGGCGTTAGGGGTTAATCCCCAAGATGCGGGGTGGCCAGAGTCGGTAGATTTCGTCTCTGCGCGGACGGAATTTTACGAGCAGCCGACCGCGCTGCCCACCGTTGAGCGCGGTTCGATCAAGCTGGACCTGCACCGGCGCGATTTCACCATCAACACGCTGGCGATCCGGCTGTCGCCGGAGCCGTTCGGCGAGCTGCTGGATTTCTATGGCGGAGAGCAGGATTTGCGCGATGGCGTGATCAAGGTGCTGCACAGCCTTTCGTTTGTTGATGACCCCACGCGGATGCTGCGCGCCGTCCGGCTGGAACAGCGGCTTAACTTCACGATCGACCCGCGTACCAAAGAGTTGATTCAAGGGGCGCTCCCCCTGCTGGACCGGGTGAGTGGCGATCGGATCCGGCACGAGCTGGCGCTGATTCTGGCCGAGCAAGAACCTCTGCGCGCGCTCACCCGGCTGGAAGAACTGGGGATTCTGGCCGCCATTCACCCGGAACTGCGGGTGGATGACTGGGTTCGCACGGCGTTTTACGCAGTGCGATACGCGCGTCAAAATCACCCCTGGCCAACACTCGCGGAATTCGGCAACTGGATGCTCACGACGTTTTCGCTGTTCACCAGCCGACTGTCGCGTGACGAACTGGAGAAGCTAGGGCGGCGGCTCCAGTTCTCGCGTGAGTACCTGGATCACCTGCACGCAGCGCGCGCGGCGATTGCGCTGCTGCCCGAACTGGGCACGGCAGACAGGCCGAGCCAGGTCGTGACGCTGCTCGAAGGACTCGATGAAGTGGGCTGGCTCGCGGCATGGGCGGCAGCGACCGATCCGAAGGCCCGCGAGCATATCGTCCAGTTTGCGCGAAACTGGCGCTATGTCAGGCCGCTCATCGATGGGCATACACTGCGCAGGATCACCGGCCTCAAGCCCGGCCCAATTTACGGGCGTGTGCTGCGGCGGCTGCGCGCTGCCCGGCTGGATGGCGAAATCACTACGCTGGACGATGAGCGGGCGCTGTTGGATCAGATTCTTGCTGCCGAACCGCCCGAAGAAGATTAATGATAGATGAGAAGACTGTGAAAAAGCACTGAGATGGCATGAAAAAAACTTGTAAAAATATGTGGGAGTATAGTACTATCTTCCCCCATAGTGGCAAACTATCGTACGCGGCATCATCTGAGTGTTTGTGGAGCAGGGGTTTTTATGGCAGTAGCAGCAGTCAAGCCGTCGCAGGTCAGGATCGTACGCTGGCGGGGTGGTCAGCATCCTACGCTGGATAACATCACGCGGCAGATGCGCGACGAGGGGCTGCGCCCTTATGTATGGTCGAACACGGCGAATGTTCGCTACTCTGCTCGAAGCCATGGTTACGACAAAATTCTGTACTGTGTACAGGGCACGATCGAAGTGACCTTCCCGGCATTGAAACAAAGCGTTGTGCTGCATTCCGGTGATCGTGTGGACCTGCCACGCGGCGTCCATTACAGCATGATTGTTGGCCCCAACGGGGCGCAGTGCGCAGAAGGAAGCTGGGTCTGATTCGGGACTAAACAGTGTTCATCCCGCTCAATTTGATGTACAGTTGCCAGGGTGATGCCTTTGTGGCTCACCCTGGTTTTTGATCGTGGGAGTGAGGAGAAGCTGCCATGCGACGCTCATTTAGGGGTCGCCGCCGGGAGCGGCGTGTGCACGACAGTAGGGACTCAGGCGACGCCATGCCGCAGGAGATGCCGGTGGGCGCATGGGATGAAGAGAACGCTCTGGCCGAGGGAACTGGATTGACGGCTGAAGATGCCGGGCCGGATCGAGAATTCGAGCCGTTTGTGCCGGTCGAAGCCGGGGCGTTTCGCCAGTATGGCGATGAGGAAACCGAACCTGTGACATACGAGCACCAGCGCCGCCGAAGGGGGTTGCCACTGCCTCGTCTGCGCTTGCCACGCCTTCGGCTGCCACGGCTTCGTACACCGCGAATTGGCGTGGAAATGCGGGGTGGAATCCTGTTGGTGGTAGTGATGTTGATCGCTGCCGGGGTGTTTGGTACGCTGCTGGTTCAGGGTACGCTGCGCGACAGCGTCGAGGGGTGGTGGCCGCTGGCGATTATCGTGGGCGCGCTGCTGTGGATGCTGCTCAGCCTGGTGCAGCGGCGGGTGACTTCGTTCCTGGGGGCCTGGGCGCTGGCGGGGGTAGGTCTGAGCGCGCTGCTGGATACCCAGTCGATTGCCTCGGCGCAAGATACCGTGTTGGGGGTGGTGCTGGTCACGGTCGGGTTGGGAATCGCCTTCCGAGGGTTTTTGCTGCGCCAGCAGCCTGCTTCGTGACGGGCCCCCGCACTTGGCATCTGGTGGGCCAGCGTGAAATACTCTATTCGTGCGGCACCGGTCACGGTGCGGCGGATAGGATGAGGAGTCGGTATGGGGAGTGATGTTACGTTAGGGCTGGCTTTTGTGGCGGGGATCATTTCGTTCATATCGCCGTGTGTGTTGCCCCTGGTGCACGCTTACATCGGCTATATGGGCGGGCGAGTCACTCAGCAGATTCAGCGCGGCTCATCTGTTGATGCCCAGCGCCGCACATTTGCACAACGTTTTGGCACGCTAACTCACGGCGTGTTTTTTGTGCTGGGCTTCACGCTGTTTTTTGTGATCTTTGGCCTGCTGACCACTGCGGCGGTATCGTCGCTGACTGCCCTGGGCGCATCGGAAAGCCAGGTGCGCGATGGCATTGCCCGTGTGGGGGGCACGGCGGTGATCCTCTTTGGGCTGCATGTCATGGGTGTGCTCAACCGCCTGTTTGGCTGGCTGCTCGTCCAGGCTCGCCGCCTGGATCGCAACCCCTATGGCAACCTGATCTCAGCCCTGGTAGCGTTGGCTCTGCTGGGCGGGGTGTACTGGCTGTTCGTGGGGTCGTGGTTTTTTACGCTGGTGGCGGTACTGCTGTTTACCCAGGTGTTTAACCATGCGCTCAAGGCCGATACGCCCGGCGAGTTCTGGGCGCGCGTGATCCTGACCCTGCAGACGGCGCTGTATGTAGATACGCGCCGCCAGAGTCAGCCCAGGCATCAGTATGGTTATCTCGGCTCGCTGCTGATGGGTGTGGTCTTTTCGGCAGGATGGACCCCATGCATTGGCCCCATTTATGGCGCGGTGCTGACTATGGCGTCCTCTGGCGGCTCGACTTCTGAGGCGGGCGTGCTGCTGACTGCGTATTCGCTGGGACTCGGCATCCCCTTCTTGTTGACGGCGCTGGCATTGGACCAGGCCCAGGGGGTGTTTCGCCGCCTTCAGCGCAATATGCGCACCATTGAACTGGTGAGCGGGCTTTTCCTGGTATTGATCGGCGTGTTGGTGTTCAGCGGGCAGTTGGAACGCCTGACCCAGGTCGGCGGCAGCCAGGGAAAGCTGGCTGACCTTTCGTTCAACCTGGAAGACTGCAGCCTGGCCGCAATTGATGGGCGCGTGCGGTGGAGTCAGTGGACGGACTGTCTGGATGCAGGGCTAAAAGATGACTTTTACCTCGCGGCAGGAAAAACCGCTGCACTGGGCGCTGTGCCTGCCCTGGCCGTGCCGGACCTGAGCGCATCCGCTGACAGCGCAGACGATCCTCCCGTGACTGCTGCCGAAGGGTTCGCTGTGGGCCAGCGCGCGCCCGACTTCACCGCTCAAACACTGGACGGGCGAACCGTGTCGCTCTCGGATTTTCGAGGTGCTCCGGTCCTGGTAAATTTCTGGGCGACCTGGTGTGTTCCCTGCCGCAAGGAAATGCCCGACTTTCAGATTATCTACGAAACATACCGTGACAGTGGTTTCCAGGTGGTGGCGGTCAACAATATGGAGCAGGCGGGCACGGTGGCCGGTTTTGTGGAGGAATATGGACTGACCTTCCCGGTGGTGCTCGATCCTTCGGGCGAAATTAACCTGGGTCTTTACCGCACAGCGATCCCCGGCTGGCCGACCAGTTTTCTGCTCGACAAGGACGGCGTGATCGTTGCCTATTTCCCCCGTTCGGTGGAAGGGGCTGAGCTTGTAGAGGCGCTCGCACCCTTGCTGGCCGACTAAGTGCCGATCTCTATCTGCCGCTATGGAATTGCTAGAAGGATAATATCTGGATGCAGAACTCACTCACTGATGCCCAACTGCGTAAAGTGATGCGGTCGAACCGCAGGGTGTTGTGGCTGTCAACCCACTGGCTGTGGATTGCGGTAGGTTTTCTGGTGGTGTATACCGGCCTGGCGCTGACTCCGCCTTTTCTGATGAAAGCGGGATTGACCGGCCCGGCCAATGTCATCTACACGATCTACAAGCCGATGTGCCACCAGTTTGCCTTTCGATCGTTGTTCCTGTTCGGCGAGCAGCTAACTTATCCACGTGAGGCTGCCGGGGTGGGGCATACCCATTCGTTTGAAACCTATGCCTCCCGCGATCCGCATTTTGCCGATTTGAACATCTCGCAGTGGTCCGCCGAACTCCAGTTGCGCGCGCGATCCTTCAACGGGAATGAAGAGATGGGATACAAGGCTGCGCTTTGTGAGCGTGACCTGGCGATTTATGGCACGATGGTGTTGATGGGGCTGGCTTTCTCGCGAGTCCGTCACTGGCTGCGCCCGGCTCCGCTGCTGCTGTACTTCTTTGTGGGCATTGTGCCGCTGGGGTTGGATGGGTTCAGCCAGATGTTCAGCTACCCGCCCTTTGAGTTCTGGCCGGTGCGCGAGACGATCCCGGTCTTCCGATTTATGACGGGCGCGTTATTCGGCGCGATGAATGTATGGCTGGCGTTCCCCTACCTGGAATCGTCGATGCGTGAAGCGGCAGAGGCAATGCGTGAGAAGATTAGTATCGCCGCGCAGCATCTGGCTGAGCGGGGATACACGGCCCCTGGGGCTTAATCGCGTACCACGTGGGGCACATTCTCCAAAGAGGTATAGATTACCTCTGCATCGATGCTGTAGCCGCGTCCGTGCAGCGACACCACGATGGTTGGATGATCGGGATCGTCTTCCAGCTTGCGGCGCAGGTTGCGAATGTGATTGCGCACCAGGGCGGTATCGCCTTTGCCAGGGGGATAGTGCCACAGGTTCTCCAGCAGGGTGTTGGCCGTATGATGAAGGGTCGGGTTGGCGCACAGGTATTCGAGCAGCGCAAACTCGGTCGGAGTCAGCGGGATCGGATTCCCGTTCAGTGTGGCCTGCCCAATGTTGGGATCGAGCTGGAGCACGTTGGTTGAGGTGCTGGTGCGCAGGACCGACCGCCGCAGCAGTGCGCGGATGCGGGCGCTCAATTCGCGCGGGGCAAACGGCTTGCGCAGGTAATCATCGCCGCCGCTGTCGAGTGCCTGCGCCACATGCTGGGCGCTGTGATGTACACTCAGGAACAAGATAGGCGTATGGTTGACGATCGGCAGAGCACGCAGCTTCATGCACAAGTCGTAGCCGCTGATATCTGACAGCATGATGTCCAAAATGATCACATCGGGGCGTGCCTGGCGTGCCAGCCGAAGCGCTGTCTCGCCGTTGGGCGCTTCGAGAACCTGGTAGCCATCTCGTTCAAGGGTCCGCCCGACCGTTGCGCGGACATCCGCATCATCATCGACAACCAGGATGGTGCTGGTGGAATCAGGGGTTATCATAATGGGCCTTCTGGCGCTGCATACTCGTCTGTGAACCTAGTATACGCGACAAATTCCCTTTTATGAGTCCTCTGCTGTGAAACTTGTATGAAAATGCCCCAATTGAGATGACAGCCGCCCGATCTCCGATAGTTTAAATCGAAATCATGTACCCCACGCCGTGAATAGTACGGATATGAGCCTGGCTGTTGTGCTGATCGAAGTGGAGCTTGGCGCGCAAATTGCGCACATGCGCTCGCACCAGGTCAGGATCGCCGGTGTTGGGCGGATAGTCCCACACCGCTTCGAGCAGGTGCTGCGGTGAGAGCGCCTGGTTGGCGTGCTCCATCAGGTAGCGCAAGAGGCGGTGTTCGGTTGCCGTAAGCTGGATGACTTCACCATTCGAAAAAGAGACCTGGTGCGTATTGGAGTCCAGGTTGAGATTGCCGATGGACAGTACAGGGCTTTCGGCGATCGTGTTGCGTTGATTGCGGCGGATGAGCGCCCGGACTCGCGCGGTGAGTTCGGCCAGTTCAAACGGCTTGGCAACATAATCATCGCCACCCGCATCCAGGCCGGCCACGACATCATCGGTCTGGCCCCGTGCGGTGAGAAACAGGATCGCAAGGTCGTTATACTGTTTGTCGGCGCGGATCTTGCGACAGACGGATAGTCCATCCATGCCGGGCATGATGATGTCAAGAATGATCAGGTCGGGGCGGCGCGCACCAAGCATTTTGAGCGCATCCAGCCCTGAGGCAGCCTGACCCACTTCAAACCCATCACGCTGCAGCGCCCGACTCAGCGTTCCAAGGACATCCGGATCATCATCTACGGCCAAAACATAGGGTCTGGTCATGACTCATCTCGTTGAGAATAGACCGGCAGGTACACAACAAACTCCGCCCCTTCATTATATGCACTCTGAACAGAGATGCTACCCTTGCATTTGGTAATAATCTGTTGGCAGATGTGTAACCCCAATCCGGTGCCTTCACCTGCAGGTTTAGTCGTAAAAAACGGCTCAAAAATGTGCGCGCGAATTTCTTCGGAAATGCCTATGCCGTTATCCCATATTGTAACGCGAATCCGGTTAGTTTCCGGCTCGAACGCGGTACTGATTCCGATCTGCGGGTTGGGCCGGTTGGTGACGGCATCACGCGCGTTGAGCAGCAGGTTGAGCCACACATCTTCCAGTTCATCGGGCATGGCCAGGATGGGGGGGAGATCGTTTTGTAGCGAAACGGTCAGTGTGACCCCACCTTGCTGAACATGGCTGCGGACCAGGGTCAGCGTATTGTGAATGGTCGAGTTGACCTCGACGAGAGTGGCTGCCCGGTCGTCGCTGTGCTGCTGGCGCGCCATAGTCAGCAATCTGCGCACTACTTCGTGAGCGCGTTTGCCAGCGCGAGCGATAGCTTCCACGGACGTCCGGTTGATATCATCGTCGGGTAAGTCCTGCAAGATCAGCTCCGCGTCGCCCAGGATGGTGGTGAGCGGATTATTGATCTGGTGCGCCACAGCGGCAGCCAGTTCTCCCATCGCCGAGAGACGCGCTGTTTGCACCAACATACTCTGAGTTCGGTGTAGTTCCTCCAGACTGGTCTGCAGATCGCGGTACAGACGCGCATTGTCCAGCGCGTTAGCTGCTTGCAGCACCACCGCCTGGGCCAACTGCACCTCGCGGCGCGCAAAGATTCGCCCTTGCAGCGTGTCGGAGAGCGTGACCAGGCCCGCAGTGGTCCCTTTGATGACCAGCGGGATGACCAGCAAATCTTTGCTGTGGCCGAGGTCTTGCAGGGTGAGAAGATCGGGGGTGGATGCAACTGTGATCGGCTGCTGGGAAGTCAGGGCATGGACCAGTTGCGGGAAATGGGCGAGGTCGAATCCCGGCCTGGGAGCGTTCTGCCAGAGGGCGGAACCGAAGGACAGCGCAAGCTCAAACCGCTCCCGCGCGCTGTTCCACAGTGCCACTTCGCACCAATCTGTACCCGATTGATCGAGCAATGCCTGCGCGCTGCGGTAGTACAGGTGGAGATGAGGGCGCATATCCTCATCGGTCAGACCAAGCGCTATCTCACGTCCCTGCTGTTGAAGCGGCAGCAGGTTGGGCAGGTTTTGATCAGAAAAGGGTTCGTAGATGCGGTACAGCGCGAGCATTCCCAACAGGTAATCGTGAACAAATAAGGGAATGAGCGCGCAGCTTTTGGTCTGGTTGATGGGCAGCCAGGCATCTAACACGCCGGGTGGCACACTGAGGGGTGTATCGCGGGGGAGGTCGGATGTCGTGCAGTGCTGGATGACGGCACGACGCTGAGTGAGGGCCTGCCGCGCAGGTACAGATTGGCTGATGGCCCAAGATGGACGATCGCCAGGAACCCAGCACGACTGCTGCCGCACTGCGAGTACTTCTAGCCGGTTTTCGCCGGCATTCCATTCGCAGATGTGGCATTGGCTGGCATCAAGCGCGTTGAGCGCGTGCTCAGCAATGCTCGCCAGGACCTGATTGATGTCCAGGGTGGAATTGGCCGCTTCGCTGACCTTAACCAGCGTACTGAGTTCGCGGGCGCGCAGGACGCTTTCTTCGTAGAGCCGGGCATTTTCGAGGGCAACGGCGGCATGGGCGGCCAGGTCTTGCAGCAGGTCGAGATCGTATTGGGTGAATGCGCGCTCGACATTTTTGTTGCTCACTCCCAGCACACCGAGCGTATTTCCCTTGAGCGACAGCGGCACATAGAGCAGTGATTTCACCAGGTATTCGGTTTTGACCTTCTGTGGCCCCTGGTCGCTGATGGCGATGGGGCGACCGCTGTGAAATACCTGCCCGGCTAATGTATCCGAGGTTTTGATACGAAAATTACGCGCCGTCTCACTGTCCATCCCGCTCATGGCGCGGATCCACAGAGTCTGGCCGTCCTCGTCGGGCAGCAGCAGCAGCCCTTCTTCGGCGTGACACAGGCGCGCTGCCGCATCGACGATCAGGGTGAGCAGCACATTAATATCCAGCTCGGCGCTCAGCGAGCGAGCCAGGCTGGAGAGAGTCTGCAACTCGATCAGGCGCTGTTTGAGCAGCGTATTCAGTTCTTCAGCGCTGCGCGTGCTGGGCAGCATCCCCTTGCGCGTCAGCAGGCCAGTATTTGCCACCAGGGAGGTGACGATAGGCGGCGGGTGCATCTCCACTGCCCGAACGGTCGCCAGCAGAGTTTCGGGTTGAATGGGGCGGTGAATCAGAGCTGATGCCCCTTGATCGAGCAGGTTATAGCCGGAAGGATCGTTCTCGTCGACCAGGGCGATCCATGGGATGTTGAGAGAGGGACCGAGCCGAACAGACATGTCCACATCGATCAACGCCACGTTGATCGCGTCGTTGTTCAATGAAAACAGTGCATCATCCGGGAAATATGCCTTACTCACCCGGTAACTGGCATCTTCCAGGATGCTGCAAATGGTATCCATTGTCGTGTGATCACGCTCGGCAACCAGAATGCGGGCGGCGTGAAAATTGTTGAGCAGATTCATCATCGTCTCGTGCGCGGCCAGACCGGGGTCATTCGCCCGACACTATTGACTCGACAGATGCAAAGAATGGCGAGGGAATGACCCGGAAATGCTGATTTACCGATCTACTTTACTGGCGGACCGACAGGCTGGCAAATGGCCTCGCATGAGGCACTCAACGCGTCTTCAGGTATTGCTCATTGGCTGAGCCGCGCGCGGCGCGATTCCAGATCGTCGTCGGCGGTTGATGAACTGCCTGGGGGTGTGGCATGGAGACTCTGAGAAGGCGGCTCAAGAGATGAGGAAGACGTGCTGCCGGAGTCTGCTTGGGCTGCGGCAGCTTCGGCGGCAATGGCTTCCAGCTCATTGACCTGACGGATCAACTCGGCGGCGGAATAACGATGCTGTTCAAGATCCGCTTCGAGCAAAGTAGCCTGCTGCTGCTTGGTTTGCATCTGCTGGACGGCATAGCGCGCATTGGCTTCATCTCCATTGGAGAGCGCCGCGTCAGCCTTGCGATCCCACTCGACCGCTTCGTGGCGCAAGGCCAGAATATCGCGCTTGAGTTTATCCTCGTCATCTAGTGCCTGGTTGATGCGCTGGCGCAGCGCGGCAATATCACGTTGAAGGTCGCGCCCGCCGCTGGCTGAGCCAGAATCCTTACGGCGCTCCAGGGGGAGCACGTGGCGCAGATTGGATTTGACTAACACATTGAGCTTGCCGATCAGGTCGGACATAATGCCCCTGTTTTCTACTGGTACGATGGATGGGCGGCACAGTGCGGCGGGCTTATCGATGCCCGACGGATTCTATCGACGCTGCCCCGGCGACTGAGTATAATCTCATTCTATCAGGTTTTAAAGGGGAAAGAAGTAATTCATTTGCGCCGTGTAGAAGCCAATGGTCCGGTTTTTTACCAGTTTGAGCAGTGGGCAGCCAGTATGCCGCTGAAGCATGGCATATTCACCCGGCTGGGCGGAGTCAGCACCGCGCCCTGGTCGTCACTGAACCTGGGGGGCACGGTGGGTGACTCACCCGATGCGGTGCGCGAAAACCATCGCCGGATGATGGCCGCGCTGGGGATGGAGGACCGGCAGGTGTGCACGGTGTGGCAGGTGCACAGCGCCGATACGGTCATCGCTCAGGCGCGCGTGCCTGGGCGCCGCTGGCTGGCGCGGGCAGATGGCCTGGTTACTGATCAGCCAGGGCTTCCGCTGGCGATGCGCTTTGCGGACTGCACTCCCATCCTGCTCTATGACCCGGTGCGCCATGTGGCCGGGATCGCTCACGCGGGTTGGCGCGGCACCGTCTTGGGGGCCGGGGTCAGCGCTTTGCACGCAATGCAGGCGGCCTATGGCTCACGTCCGCAGGATGTGCAGGCTGGGAGCGGTCCAAGCATCGGACCGGATCATTACCAGGTGGGCGAAGAAGTGGTCATGGCAATCGGCCAGGCGTTTGGCGGTGTAGATGGATTGATTCGGCGCGCCGATGATGGCAGCGCCTATCTCGATCTATGGGCTGCGAATCGCCTGGCGCTTGAGCGGGCCGGTGTTGAACAAATCGAAATTGCCGGGTTGTGTACGGCTACCCATATCAGCGAGTTTTTCTCGCATCGGGCCGAAGCGGGCCGTACCGGGCGTTTTGGAGCGGTCATTGCGCTGGCGGAGTAGAGTCCGGGCGAGGGCGGCATCGAAAGACGGGCGTTCAGATGGGGCAGTGTGAGACATTAGCGGAGCGGGTAGCCTGTGTTAAACAAGAGATTGCTGCCGCGTGCCGTCGTTCTGGACGCGTACCAGAGGAAGTGACCCTGGTCGCTATTAGCAAAACGCACCCTGCATCCGTCGTGGTCGAAGCTGCGGCGGCAGGGCTGCGGCACTTTGGTGAAAACCGGCTGGAAGAAGCGCTGCCGAAGATGGCCGAAGTCGCGGCGCTGACAGATCAGCCGGTGCAGTGGCATATCGTGGGGCATGTTCAGAGCCGGAAGGTGCGCTACCTGACTGCCGGGTTTGCGCTGATGCACTCACTGGACAGCCTGGAACTAGCCGGTCGCGTGAGCCGCCTCATGGCCGGGCAAGGCCGTTCGCTGGATGTACTGCTGGAAGTCAACGTCTCTGGCGAGGCGACCAAAGGCGGCTGGAACGCGTATAGGTGGGCAGAGGATACGGCGGTGCGCGCGGCTTTGTGGGCGGAGATCGCGCAGGTCATCGCGCTGCCGGGCCTGGTGGTGTGCGGGCTGATGACGATGGCCCCGATCGTCGATGAGGCCGAACAGGCTCGCCCGGTATTTGCCGCGCTGCGAACGCTGCGCGCGGCGCTGTCGAACGATTTCCCCGGCGTGTCGTGGCATGAACTCAGCATGGGGATGAGTGATGACTACCCGGTGGCCATCGAAGAAGGGGCGACGATGGTCCGGATTGGACGTGCAATCTTCGGGTCGCGGCAAGGTTAGGTGCGGTCTGCCTGATGAAGACCAAATCAAAAAGGAGCGTTGGCTTTGGCGGGATGGCTTTACATTCTGATCGAATTGTACATGCTGGTGATTCTGGCGCGCGTGCTGATGAGTTGGTTCCAGGTTGATCCTTACAGCCCGCTAGCCCAGGCGATCTTTAAGCTCACCGAGCCGGTGTTGGCTCCGGCGCGAAACTTGATTCCACCTGCAGGCGGACTTGACTTTAGTCCCATCGTCGTTATCATCCTGCTACAGGTATTGGCGTCAATTATTGGCGGGATGGCCGGATGAGACGCCGGTTTCCAAAATTGGAAGCGGTTGATTGTGGGTGGTAGAAAGGATTTGTGCGATGCCGCGCGAGTTTAAGATCACCGATGCACAACATGGAGCAGCGTTCGCGGTGCGCGTAGTCACGCGCGCGGATCAGGTGGAAATTGTGGGCGTGCAGGACGATGGCTCCCTCAAAATCCGCCTGACCGAGTCCCCTGCCGAGGGTCGGGCGAATGCGCAGCTCATCGAATTCCTGGCCCAGGTGCTGGAAGTGGAGCCGGATCACATTGCGATTGTGGCCGGAGAAGACAAGCCGAACAAAATCCTGAGCGTAGATGGAGTCAAACCGGACTGGATTGAGCAGCGGTTGATCCCCTGAACACGCGCCCTGGTGGCAAGGATGGAAAAGCAAAGTGCGACGTCCTGAAGACACGAGCACCGCGCACGGCTTAGTCCTGGGGCTGTTGGCCGCTGGTTTGATGCTGCTGCTTTCTGCGTGTGGGAGCGGTTCCCCGGATGAGCGGATGGCATCCCCGGTGCCCACGCGCACGTTGATTCCTGTGACCTCAACGCCGTCTCTACCGGCGGTAACGGCTTCGCCCGTTCCCACCGATCTCCCCAACCCGGCGGCGCTGATGACGCAGACTTCTCAAGTTCATGTGGTCGTGTCGGATCTCCCGGCGAGTGCTCTGGCGCAAATCGACCGGGCGACGGCTGACCTGGCGCAACAGGTCGGCACTGCGCCCTCGGACATTCACCTGATCGGCCTGGAGGCGTTCACCTGGCGCGATGCGAGCTGGGGTTGTGCCACTCTACGCGGAGACGAAACACCTCCGGTCGCTGTCACGCGCGGTTATCGAATCATCTTGCAGTATGGCGATCAGATCGTGGTCTACCATACGGATGAAGGGACCGGTGTGGCCCGGTGTGACTATCCTGGTTGGCTGGCGCTAGAGGGGCGTCCCATCGTGGGGGACCCTATTACGGCTTCTATCGTGCAGAGCGCTCGCCAAGATGCAGCCCGGCGTCTCGGTGTCCAGCCGGGACAGGTGCGCACCGTCAGTGTGATCGCCGTGACCTGGCCAGACAGCAGCCTGGGATGTCCACGCGTGGGGGTGGAGTATTCGGCGCAGCCTACGCGAGGGTACCGCTTGGTCTTTGAGGCTGGATCGGCACGGCTGATCTACCATACCAGCATTCAAGACAGCGTGCCCTGTGCGCCTGCCGATGAAATTTTGCCCGGCGCGCTGCGACAGGCCCTGCCCGCTCCGACGGTCACGCCTCCGCCGGGGACGTAGACCATTCGCGGCGGAATGAAACAACAAAAAACCGGGGGTCATGCGGCTCCCGGTTTTTGTGTCTTGGAATATGATCCTGGGATCACACAACGCCCGGCAGCGGACTGCCCAGCCGGGTCTGGATGTTGGACAGCGCCGTGTACACCGCGTCGCGCACTCCCGGCTGGCGATCGCGCAGCGCGGCATAGAGCGGCTTCAGACCCGCGACGTGCCCTAGCTGCCCCATGGTCTGCGCCGAGAGAATCTTGAACTCTGGTTCACCTTCTTGCAGCACCCGGATCAAAACCTGGCGCGCATTGACGCCGGCAGGGACGCCCTCTCCGTGTTCAGCTGCCCAGGCCACCAGCCAGCCCAATGCATCAGCTTCGGGGTGTGCGCGCGGTCCTTCACTGTGAGGTGCTTGCGCGGCCATAAAGGCGCTTTCGGCAGCAGTGCGCACCCAGAACTGCTCATCCTCAAACATGGCGCGATGCAGCGCCATCAGCGCCCAGGGCGCGTTGATGCGCGCCAGCCCAAAGACCGAGGCTCGCCGGATGTCGATATTATCCGACACGATACCATCGCGCAGCACCTCGTGGCCTTCGCCGGGCAGGGCCGCCAGCGCTTCGGCGGCGGCGCGCCGCAACTGCTCACTGCCCTGAACCAGCGCCTTGACGACCGCATTGAGCGACTGCTCAGTGCCGATTGCACCCAGCGCAAGCGCTGCTGCAAGCTGTACGTTTTGATCGGAGTCGCCAAGCAGGGTCGTCAGGTCGCGCACGGCTTCCGGATCGCCCAGTGCACCCAGGCCAATGCAGCCCAGGCTGCGGATGTTGGCATCTGCAGAACGAATAGCCTGTCGGAAAATAAACAACACATTGCGGTCACGGGTGGCGATTAGCGCTGCCATCGCGCGCTCGCGCACAGTCAGGAATTGTTCCGGGGCCATCAGGGCAGCAGCGAATCGCTTGAACAGGTCACCGCGCCAGGGCGCATCCGGTGGCGCATCGGGCATCCAGGCCACCAGATCGAACAGGTCGCTAAACATCAGGTCAGGGGTCACACTGAGTTTGCGGTAAATGATCGGCAGCATGTTGATCTTTGCGGCAGCAAACCCCAGCGCTTCTTTCCAGGCCGGGTTCAAGGCTAGCTCGACTGCCCGCTCCGGATCACCTCTCACCAGTTGCTCGCTAGCCAGGAAGCTGGTGATCTGTGGGTGGGGGAAGGTCAGGCGACCGCCAGCCACCTCGCGCAGCAGGCCATCTTTGACCCACCCGTTGATGATCTCCGCTGCCTGCGCAGGGCGGTTATCCTTTTCTTTTGGGGATTGCGGGCCAGGCAAAGCCTCAGCCAGCAGCGTTTGCAGCTCTCCACGCGCAACTGGCGCCCCGTTTTCGAGGATGCGCTCGGCCAGCGCAGGCAGCAGATCGCGCGTTTGTGGAGCGGATAACCGGCGGTTGATCAAGGCATCGTACCACCCGATGCGACCAGTTTGACGTGTGTCATCGGCCAACCCAGCCCAGAGCTTGAGCGTAACATTCAGCATACAGCGGCCCCTGTTATCGGCAGCCAGGCGGCGCATTACCTGATCATCGGGCCGGGAAGCACGCTTATCGCGCTGCCTGGTCCAGGCCAATGCCCATTGTTCGGCCAGCTCAGTGAAATTGCCCGGAGTCCAGGCCCGCAAGAAGGCAGGTGTGAATCCCAGGGCCATCAAGCTGTCGTAACCCGTAGCCGGGCCGGTGATCACGATCATATTCTGGCTGTAGGTTTCGAGCAGGCGACCCAACCAGTGAAAATAGGGCTGGCGCGCGGCGGGCGATAGTTCATCATAGCCGTCGATCAAGATCAGCGCGCGGCCCCGTTCCAGGGCAGGATAAATGACGCTGCCGGTCACCTGAGCGGTCACCGTGCTGACATAGCGCTCCACCGCCCGGACCAGCGGCTCAGCCGGGTCAAGCTCGGCGGATTTCTTCCGCCCAAAGATTGCGGGGTCAAATTCCAGATCGTTGAGGTGAACGAGGATGGGCAGCAACCCCGCAATTTCGAGCGTGGGCAGTTGTTCTTGCACCTTGAGGATCTGCTCTTCTTTGAGGCGGCGCGCCTGTTCAATTTTCTGTCGGGCGCGTTCCTGAATCTGTTGCCGTTCACGGGCGCGCTGGGTTCGTTCCAATTCCGAGAGGCCCTGTTCTTCCTCAGTGGCAGCTTGCTGCGACAGGTCCTCACGCGATTCGAAGCTGATCTCGCCCAGGGCCATCAACGCCAGGACGGCCAGCGTCGTGCTTTTGCCGATGCCGGGGATGCCAAGAATGGCGATATGACGATCGCCGGACCCCAAATCGCTGAGCGGGATCGTCTGCAGGTTGTACGGCGCGTAAGCCTGGGGCAGATCGTGAAAGACCGGCACGGCGCGGAAAATATCCTGGGTCAGAGGCTCGGCCTCGTCCATCGAATTTCCAATGACAGGCGGCGGTGGGGCTAGCAGGCGAGGTTCGACCAGCACCGCTTGCAAGTCGAACAGGCTGCCCGCGATGTGGTAATGCTGGGCATAACGGGCTACGTCGCGCACATACCGCGCATCGGCGGCTTGGCCGATGAATTTGCGCGTGCCCTCAATGCCCGACTCAGCCGATTCCTGCAGCCGCGCCAGCCGCACCCGGTAGCGCCAGACAGCCAGCGACAGCGCCGTCGATGAGGCAAAGCCCAAACCGTATGAGAGCGGGTCAAAATCCATGATGTGCCACTCCGTTATAACGCTATGAGAATACGCCCGCAGTTGGAGCACACGATCATCTCGTGGCCCTGGCGCACCTTTTGAGCCAATGTGGTGGTTTGCCCCACACCACAGACGGAACACGAATCGCCATCGAGCGGCGCAATGACTCGTCCCTGTTTGGGGCCGCGCATCTGTTCGTACAGCGCCAGAGTCTCCGGCTCCAGCGGCTGAAGCGCAGCTTCGCGGGCTTCTTTGAGCTGCTTGATGGACTGCTGAAGATCGCGTCCTTCGGCTCGCAGCGCTGCATGTTCGGCAGAAAGGTCTTGCTCAACCTGCTGCAAACGCTGACGAGCTTCGGCCAGCGAGGTTTGAAGATCTTCCACTGAGATCATGGTTTCGAGCAGGGCGTTATCGAGCAGGGCGCGGCGGCGTTTCAACTCGGCGATCTTGCCTTCGAGATCTTTGATTTCCTTGGGGTTACTTCCTGAACTGCCATACAGCCGACTGCTCAGTTGGGAATCTTGCGCGCTAATCGACTGGATTTCCAGGTTGAGATCGGTGATCTTTGCTTCCTGTGGGTGCAGTGTCTCTTCCAGTGCGGCGACATCGGCCTGAGCCTGACGGAGTGCCTCATCATGTTCGAGACGCTCCTTGATGGCGCGCAGACGTTTTCGCTGGGCCTCAAGCTCCAGGTCAAGTGTTTGGAGCCGGAAGAGGGCTTTCGTCTGACTCATGAGGACTCCCGGATGCTGGCGGAATTAGCATGTCAGTGTACAATGCGTATAGGGCTTCCCGCAGGGCAACCGGCTGTCGGTCGGCTGTCGGTGAATTCCCTGTCTGGTTCGCATCATCACCGCTGCATGGGCATTGACAAAGCGACCATGAAGCCGCAAGTCGCATTATATACGGGCTAAAAGCCCACAGCAAACCCGTGGGCACGTGGGCGGCGCATCGAGCCGGTTCTGAGTGGCCCGGCAAGCGTGCGGCCCGGCAAACGTGCTAAGCTCATGATCTGAGATCGGATCACTCTGCGAGGTTGAGTATGCAACCACTCCGCTCTGTGTACATCTCTACTGCTGAATGGCGTTGGGTCATTGCCGTCAGCGGGTTGTTGGTTGCCATGACCCTGCTGCCCTATGCATGGGTGATGGCGCGCAACCAGACGGATGATGGCTGGCGATTCATGGGGATGCTCTCCAATCCGCTAGATGGGGCAACCTATCTGGCCAAGATGGAGCAGGGGCGTAATGGGGCGTGGTTATTTGAACTGCGGCATACCCCCGAAGCCCATGACGGCGCGGGCTTTCATGCGTTTTATCTCTTGTTAGGTCACGCGTCTCGTATGACCGGGCTGTCCACCGTGGTGATGTATCATCTGGCGCGTGTGGCCACCAGCCTGTTCATGTATATTTCGCTGTACCAGTTGGGCGCGACGATCTGGCTTCGACAGCGGCCCAGGCGCTTGTTCTTTATCCTGCTGGCCGTAGGATCGGGCCTGGGCTGGTTGTGGCTGTTGATGGGATCCGGCGAACTCGCGGCAGACCTGACCATCCCCGAAGCATTCCCATTTTTGTCTTCCTATACCAACCCCCATTTCCCGATGAGTATTGCCGCCCTGGCGCTGATCGTGTCTGTCTACATGATCGTGTTCCGCCGGGGCTATAACGCGGGGCCGAGCGTGGAGA
>DAOUFU010000299.1:0-3770 GCA_034429275.1 Anaerolineae bacterium
CTTACTGGACGTTGGATGCAAGGCTGGCTGCGGAGTCCGGTGAGTTCACCGCGCGGCTGCATTCGGTCAAGGGGCAGCACATCGAGCGCCTCAGCCGCGAACAGGTGGATGCCCTCACCAGTGGCCTGCAACACGCCACCTTCTGGCCCGGCAGCGTCAAACAGAGTGAGCAGCGCCGCACTCCCGCCCCGCCGGTCACGACCAGTGCCATGCAACAGGCGGCCAGCCAGGGGCTGGGCCTGGCGCCGGAGCGCACCATGCAGATTGCCCAGCAGCTCTACGAGGCGGGGCACATCACCTCTCAGCGCACGGATGGGGCCGCTGGCGCGCCGGAAGCGCAGGACGCTGCTCGCCGCTTCATCGCGCAGACCTACGGCGGGGACTATGTGCCTAACCAGCCGCCGGTCTACCAGGCCAAAGCCAAACATGCCCAGGAAGCGCATGAGGCTATCCGCCCCACGGACGTGATGCACCTGCCGCAGGACATCGAGGGAGATGGTGCCGGGCTGTACGCGCTCATCTGGCGGCGCTTTGTCGCCTCGCAGATGGCTCCGGCGCGCTATGCAGTGCAGGTCGCTGAGATTCTCGCCGGGAAAACACACGGCCTGCCCTACCCGCTGTCATTCCGGGTCAAGAGCCGGGCACTCGTCTTCGATGGCTTCCTCAAGGTCTACCAGGACCCGCCCGACCCGGATACCGAACCCGAAGAAAACCCGCTCCTGCCGCCGCTGTCGGAAGGAGTAGCACTTCGGCTGGTCGGGTGGCTGCCGGGCGAGCGCCAGACCCAGGCTCCGCCGCGTTTCACCGAGGCATCGTTGGTGCGCGAGTTGGAAAAACTGGGGATTGGTCGCCCTTCGACTTACGCCAGCATGGTGCAGACCCTCAAGCAGCGCGGCTACGTGGCGCTCAAGAGCAAGCGGCTGGTGCCCAGCGAGAGCGGGATAAGTCTGTGCGGCTTTCTGAGCGATCACTTCCCGGACCTGTTCGCGGCGGGCTACACCGCCCATCTCGAAAACACGCGGGATGCGGTCGCGGGTGGCCAAATGGCGCGATTAGAGGTGCTGCGTGCCTTCTGGTCTGACTTCACGCCGCAGTTGCACGCGGCGGATCAGGCTGCTCAGGTCACCAGGCCTCAGCTTACGCTCACCGGCGAGACCTGTCCCGCCTGCGGTGGTGACCTGGTCGAACGCAGCGGCAAACACGGCAAATTCATCGGCTGCGCCAACTACCCCGACTGCGGCTATACGCGCGGCCTGGAACACAAGCCCGTCACGCTGCACGGCGCGGGAGTCAGGGGGTAAGCCATGACCTACGCACCCGATTATTTCCCGCCGGAACCGCCGCCGGACGAGCTGCGCTTCCTGGAAGAGCCGCCGCCGGAGGAATATGACTATGAGCCAGAGCCGTTCATGGTCGCGCCAGGTCAGCAGGCGCTGCCCGGCATGGAGCCGGTTCCCGCCGAATCTCCAGAGCACTGGGCCTGGCTGGATGCGCGCTTCGTCGGCCTGGAACAGGTCGATGACCGCGGCAACCTGACCGGCTACGAGGTCGGTTGCGTGGACCTCTACGCCGACACCGTGTCGGGCGACCTGGGTGGCACCTTTCTGCGCGTACAGGACTTCGGGCCGGACGAGCTGGATGAAGCCGAAGACCTGTTCAATCGCCTCAACAACTACGCCTACGACCGAGGGCTGGCCGCGCACGAACTGCCCAACCTGGCCGAGAAGGTCGCGCGCAAAATTGCCGGGCGCGAAGGGTACGAGCCGCCACAGTGGCGCGAACTCACGACCGGCGAATACGACCTGTTCGCGCGTGAGTTTGGCCTGGGTCAGGAAGCCGGGCCGGATGTCCCGCCTGAATATGCGCGGGATGAACTGCTGCGCACCGCCTATGAGTTGGGCGGCGTGGAGGTCGAGCAGCCCGACCCTGCCGCCCAGGCGCTGCAACGGATTGGCCTGTCCGCCGAAGGGTTCGACCCCGACCGCGACAGGCCGCCCTTCTACGACGAGACCACCCACACCGCCTACTGGGTCGGCATCTACCAGCCGCAGGCGGATGACCGCGAGGTCTGTTTCGCCAGCATTCTCTCGCTTACCCGTGATCCCGACTCCGGCGCATACGAAGCGCAGCTTGCGCCATGCATGGTCGGGGACTGGGACCAGGCCTATGCCGCCGGCGAGCACCTCATCGGCATCGCGGAGCGCAGCGGGGACATCGAGCGCGTTTTCGAGGCCGCCGAGGGCATGGCCATCGCCGCCCACCAGCGCGAAGGCTGGCAGCACGAGCGCGGCGTCTCGCTGGAGCCGGAGTCCGCGCAAAGCATCGGCGATTATGCCGTGCGGCAGTGGGAGCTGGACCTATGAGCGACCTGACGACCTCATTCACTTTCCGCCTGACCGACGAAGACAAGAGCGCCCTGTCGGAGCTGGCTGAACGCCTGGGCTGTGACCGGGGCGCGGCGCTGCGGCGCTTCATCCGGCAGGCGTCGCGGCGGCCTGCGCCCCGCCAGGCCGGTCAGTTCACGGTCAACGGGCATGTGTTTCCGCTCAAGTTGGGTATGGGAGAACGCAGAGAATGACGGAAGAACCGATTATCGTCCGCAAGGAATTTCCCAACGGCGACGTGGCCGTAGACGAGGGGAGCGGCCTGGTCTACCACACCCCGGACGCCCGTTACACGGTAGAGATGGTCCCCCCGCTGCCGCTCAGTGAGGCCCCGTATGGCGTGGACCTGGTGCGCACCACCCGCAACCAGCACGGCCTGGAACGTGAGCAGCGCCTCACCCTGGCCGAGTACCGTTCCTTCATGTCCGCCGAAGAGCACGTCCGCGAAGTCGAGGGAACCCTGCTGGAGCGGGGCCGCCAGGGGCTGCCGACCGAAATGGCCCTGGTCGAGGCTATGCCCTTCGAGCCGGACACGGCCACTTACCTGACCGGCATCTACCCCCCGGAATGGAGTTCTGGCCAGGTCACCCTCAGCGTCATCCGCCTGGACGGGGAGCGGGTGGAGGTCGCGCCGGTAGCATGCGGCCCGGCGGACAGACTGGCAGCCGTAGACCGGCGTCTGGAGCAGGCCCTGGCAGAAGGCGGTCCCGCCCGGCTGCTTGAGGTGGCAACCGCCGCAGCGGTACAGGCAGGCCTCCTGCCGCCCGGCGCACCGTTGTTTGCCCCTGCCGGGGGAGACTGGGAAGCGAACAGGCCGCTGACGGTAGAAGACTGGCCCGCAGGGCCAGGGCTCGCAGTGCCGGGGCTGCCGGTGACCCTGGGAGAAGACATGACCCCTTATGATGCCCAGGGACGGTATGTGGCACACCACCGCGACGAGACGGGCACGGTCCATTTCTTCGCCGTGGTAGAGTGCCCATCGGAGAATCTCATGCCGGGAGATGCCCCGCGCGAGCTGCGCTACTTCCGAGCACAGAAGACTGCCGAAGGCCAGGTGCTCCACGACGCGCTGCCGGTGATGCCAGTGGCTGCGCCCGGCTCTCCCTGGCCGATCCCGATCTTCAGCAGCCTGCTGGAAGACAACCGGTTGGAGGACGTGCAGTCGCTAGCATGCGACCTGGCCCACCTGCACAACCTGCCCTTCCCGGATACACTGTCCCCGTTAGGGCAAGAGCCTCTGCCGGAGAGCGGCTGGTACCACTACGACACCGCGCTGGTCCTGGCCACGCCGATGGGGGTAGACGATGGCTACAGCGTGGGCGCGGTCGATGTCTACCGCAACCACCAGCGCGAGGCCTGGGCGGCGCGCTACCTGCCGCTGGGCGA
>DAOUFU010000300.1:0-3458 GCA_034429275.1 Anaerolineae bacterium
CAAAATTGTGATTACAGCCGGGTTGGCGGAGATTGCTGCCGGGTCGATCTCGATGGGATTGGGTGGCTATTTAGCTGGAAAAACCGATATCGAACACTACGATGCAGAACAGCGCCGCGAAATCCAGGAAACAGAAGAAGTACCAGAACAAGAAGCTGCCGAGGTCGTCGCTATTTTGCGGGATTTTGGGCTGGAAGAGAACCAGAGCGTGGCGGTGGTGGGCGCGCTGCGGAAAGATCGCGCCAAATGGGTTGATTTCATGATGCGCTTTGAGTTGGGTCTGGAACGTCCCGACCCGCGTAGGGCAATGCAAAGTGCCATGACCATCGCCCTATCTTACGCCATTTCCGGCTTTATCCCGCTGGCTCCGTATATGCTGGCGCATTCGGTGACTACAGCACTGTATATCTCGGTGATCTTCACCCTGGTGGCCTTGTTCGTGTTCGGATACATCAAAGGACGTGTAACCGGACTTAACGCCTGGCAGTCAGGCTGGCAAACGATGCTTATCGGCGGGGTGGCGGCTGGAACAGCCTTTGGGATTGCCCGGTTAATCTGAGCGCATGCTTCCCTGTTGAACGGAGAAGATAGATAACGCGAGAGATGGAAGGGCAATACGTGGCTAGAGCAGCCGAGTAAGGGAATAACATGAGCGACCAACGACCACCTACACATGACTCTTCGGAGCAGCCGCTCATGGAGGAACTCCACCCATCTAATCCTCCAAACGGAGCCGGGCTTCGCGGCATCAGTCCTCGGCTTCGACAACATGGGTTGATCTGGCTTGTCGCAGGGGTGACATTTGCGAATGGCCTGTTTAATATCATACAGATGCTGGCGCTGCGTATCTCACCCTCACCAGAGCTTTTGAACATAGCTCTTCCCTTTGGCGTGCACCGGTGGAGCCGGACTCTCACATTAGTGTTCGGTTTTGTATTGATCTACCTGTCCCTCCATCTAGTTCAGCGGCGGCGCGTTGCCTGGATTGCGACAGTGGGTATCACCGTGCTCAGCGTGATGGTTCACCTGGGGCGGGGCCACGTCTGGTACGCGGCACTGGTTCCGACCATCACCCTGGCGGTACTTCTGTTCACGCGCCATAAGTTTACGGTTCGCAGCGAACTCCGAAGTGTTGAGCGGGGTGTCGGATTGCTTATCGCCAGTGTGGTCGTTGCCGTGCTCTATGGCACGGCAGGGTTCTGGCTGCTTGAAACACGCGATTTCGGACTGAACTTTCGTGCACTTGATGCGTTTGAACGCACACTTCGTGAGTTCCTACTGGTTGGGAATTCAGATCTGACACCTCGCACGCACCAGGCTCGTTGGTTTCTGGATTCGCTGCGTGTTTTAGGGTTGGTCGCTGGGATAACCGGTGCCTACAGCCTGTTCCGTCCCCTGGTGTACCGCTACCACACCTTGCCGCAAGAGCGAAGTCTGGCACGACAGATTTTGGATCGGCACGGTCGCTCCCCATTGGATTATTTCAAGCTGTGGCCGGATAAATCCTATTTCTTTTCGGACGATGAACGCTGTGTGATCGCTTATTGTGTGGCCGTGAATGTGGCGATATGCCTGGGCGATCCGGTCGGTCCAGAAGATGAGTTGGAAGCCGTTACGCGTGCGTTCTTGAACTGGTGCCATGACAATGGGTGGAATGTCGCCTTTCACCAGACGCTGCCGGACTTAATCCCCATGTACCACCGGCTTGGGCTGCACTCGCTGAAGATTGGCGAGGAAGGCATTGTGGATCTCGAACATTTTGTCTCAAGCACGGCGAATAACAAGCATTTTCGTCACATTGGCAACAAACTTGAGCGTGAAGGATATATCTGCACCCGGCATCTGCCGCCGCATTCCGCAACATTACTGGATGATGTGGAAGCGGTGTCTAACGAATGGCTGTCATTGCCGGGGCGTCGTGAGCGGACGTTTACGCTCGGACAATTCGACCGTGCCTATGTGAACGAGACTCCCTTGTTCACCCTTACAGAACCCGGCGGACGTTTGATCGCATTTGTGAACGAGATACCGGCGTACCCGGCTGGCGTTGCCACGATTGATATGATGCGCCACCGGGCTGAAGTTCCCAATGGGGCGATGGACTTTCTGTTCTTACGGTTGATGCAGCGCCTGAACGAAGAAGGCTTTCGCACTTTTAGCCTGGGATTGGCCCCGTTTTCGGGTGTGGGCGACCAACCAGGCGCGACACTCGAAGAACGTGCCCTTCACCAGTTGTTCGAACATCTCAACCGCTTTTTCTCGTACAAAGGACTGCGGAGTTACAAAGAGAAGTTTGAACCCCAATGGATCGACAGTTGCATCGTATATCACGGCGGCGTGCCAGGCCTGATCCGAGCCGGGCTGGCGCTGCAACGAGTGAGCGAGGAATGAGCGCACAACCGGATTCTCAACCTATGCATACTCAGCGTTTGTTGTTGGGTATCGTGGCCGGTGTTGTTCTGCTGGGTGTTGTTATGGTCGCCTTGGACTGGCATCAGGCGGCGCATGTCCTCAAAAATGCTGAGTGGGAGTGGGTTGCCGTAGCACTGGTTTTTACAGCGCTGTCCTACCTCTGTTTGAGCGCCGGATTTGCTGCTGCCAGCCGTATTTTCGAGATCACACTCAAAGGTCGTGATCTGCTGGCGATCGGGTTCATCACCAATGCGCTGAACAACCTGGTCTCAACAGGCGGTGCTGCCGCGAATTCGGTCCGGTTAATCCTCATGCGCAGGCGCGGGCAGACCACTTCAGATATTTTAGCTGCCTCGATTTTGCATTCTTACCTGAACACATTAGCCGTTCTCGTTCTACTGCCGTTTGGTTTGATCCATCTCCTGGCAAGTCATCCACTTTCGGAGCACGAGAAAGTGGGGCTGGGAATCGCACTCGGTTTGACCTGCCTTGCCCTGTCGGTAGTTTCTGCGTTCGTGTTTTATCCGCCAGCCAGAAAGACGATACTTGGCATTGTCATCGGTTTGGGACGGCGTATCACTGGACATGACCTGAGTTCATCATTCAGCGGCCTGGATTTGGCCCTGACGCGTGGTGTTGGGGCGATGTGCCAGCATCCTTCCCGACTGGCACAGTTGATAGGACTGGTGATCATCGATTGGGCATCCAGTGTGCTCGCGCTCGGATTCTGCTTTAGTGCATTGGGATCACGACTGTCAATCGGGGTTCTAGTCACCGGTTTTGCTGTTGGCGTGGCGGCAGGTTTGGTTTCGATGGTGCCGGGTGGGCTGGGTGTACAGGATGGTTCGATGACTGGCATTTACGTATGGCTGGGTGTGCCGCTAGAGCAGGCCGTGTTGGCGTCCGTTTTGTTTCGTGTTGTGTATTACATGTTCCCGTTTGTTGTGAGTCTGGCTTTTTATTGGGGTCTTTTACATACGAGTACGCCACGAGAGAGGCAAATATTGTGACAGGGACAAAGAGAAACTACGTTGTCCCCCCCCCGT
>DAOUFU010000301.1:0-16699 GCA_034429275.1 Anaerolineae bacterium
GAAAGCTCGGTTTTCCCGACAGCGCTGCGGTCGATCAACCCTAGCTGCCACAGCCGCGTTCCCGGTTCGTAAGCTGACCTGGGATAGGGCCAGGGGGTCTCTGTCAGTTCTTCCCAACGTGGACCGACGACACTCGCACTCCTATATTTGGCGAAGACTCGTCCTTCGGGACCAACGATGTTGTAGACGCTGCCTTTGCGCCGGATGGAATAACGAGCGGCCAGATCATGCTGCGCGTCGGAGCCGTTCTCGGCAGGGGGGCGCGGGAGGTCGGGCACGAACAGACTCCTAAGGCGAATGGTGGAGGACAGTCAATAGATATATTGTAGCGCACTTCAGGTCGGTTGTGGGTTAGGGTTAGGTTGATATCACTCAAGCCTGTCTTGATCGAAAACGTGTCCCAGGTTTTATTTCGATCAGACTTTGGTGAGAGACTCTGCGCGTTGCGCGATGATGGATTTTTCGCTAATCTGGCGGGCTGAATTCGAGATACAGGTCTGGTGAGGCAACGCGTGCTTATGAAGGAGTGCCAGGCGAATGAATAGGCGTCATGCGTGGCAGGTGATGATGGTGATCGCGCTGATGGCTGGCGCTGGGCTGGCCTGCACATTGGGCAATCCTTCAGAAGAGCAGATTCAGGATGCGGCGGATCGTCCGCTGGTGATAATGCTTGCGCCAGTTAATGGCAGCGTGATTGCCGACGGAGTTGAAGTGATGCTTTATGCGGTGGCTCAGGATTCTGGTCCCGGCGTGACCCGGCTTGAATTCCGGGTGGACGATCTGGTGGTAGGCGAAGTCTCCGCCGAGCAACTTGACGGGCAGTCGTCGCTGGTCGGGCAGGTGCCCTGGCGCGCAGCCGGTCATAGTGGTCACCTGCTCACTGTGGAAGCGTTTCGCGCCGACGGTTCTTCATTGGGGGTGAGCGATGTCACCGTGCGAGTGATCGAAAAGCCGGTAGCCCAACTGCCTGGCACAGAGCAGGAAGTGGGTACAAACCCGATTCCTACATTGACTCCCGCACCCACGCTGGCCCTGCTGCCCGGTGTAGCCGCCCGAGTCACTTCATCCGATCTGAATGTGCGCCAGGGGCCGGGAATCAATTACCCCGTGGTTGGGTCGCTTCGGCAAGGGGACATGGTTGAGATCGTGGGGCGCAGTGCCGATAATGCCTGGTGGGCGATCACGTTCCGGTCGGGCACGGCGTGGGTATATGCGACGCTGGTGCAGCCTGAAGGCGATGTATCACAGGTGCCGCTGGCCACCGTTCCGTAATCACTACCTGGCACCTGTTAAAACTGGTATCCCAGTCCATCGCCCAACGCTGCCGGATCAACCGGACATTGAGGGATGATCACGATCAGATCGGGCGAGGGGTATGCCTTGATATACGGCACACCAAGATCGGCGAAAGACTGCTCGAACCGGGTATGTACCTGGCCGGGCCGGATGACTTCCACAAAGGCAACGCGCGGGGCGGCGCTGATAGCCAGCGGTACTTCGGGGAAGCGGACCAGCCCTTTTGCCCCATAAATATCGTACCAGTCCGCGGCAAGGATGCGCTCGCGAGTCTCAAACATCAGCACATGTGCGACTCCCACATCAGTCCATACATGACGAATACCCTGATCCTCCAGGTAGGCGATCAACGGCTGGAGCGTGGCCGGCTGGCGGGTATAGTAGGGCGATACAAACACCTGTTCCGGCTGGATGCGTGCTGCGCCTAGCAGGTTGAGGGCAGCGACACTGGCGGCGATGGCTGCACCGGGTAGCTGGCGGGTGAGAGGTCGAGGGGCGAGTGCGCGGCAGCGCGTGAGTGCATCTGTGAGCGCGATGCACAGCACTGCTGCACCGATGGGCAGCGCTGAATGGATCATCAACACATATCGCCCGGTGGCATCGAAGCCAAATTCGTTGAGCGCATGATTGCCATAGCCGCTTAGCAGGTAGATGAGAGGCAGCCCCAGGACAAACAGCGCCAGCATCGCCTGTGCCGGTTGTTTGGTTTCATGACGGCTGCGCCAGCCTGCCACCACCAGCAGTAACAACCCGCCCTCGTATACAAGCTGCAGCCACCAGATGGCTGGCCAGCTTAGCAGCCGCCAGTCTGGATCCCCGCTGACCATGCGCGGAGCCAGGTCGTTGTTGAGGTGCCGGAGCACGGGAAGTAGATTGTCCCACGTCTCTCCCTGGTCGCTGAACAGGTAGCGGAAGGTGGCCCAATCGTGCGCCAGGTTGTATCCCCAAAAGGGCGCACTGCCTGCGAAAAACGCGGCGACAGCCCATGGTCCATGCCGACGCAGCAGAGGACGCCCGCGCCAGATCAGGATAATCCCTATTGGGATGGCATAAAAAGCGATCAGCCAGGAAACCCAGAAGGCGATCCCGCCGAAAAATCCCAGCGTGAGCATGGCACGCCGGGCGGCACGCTGACTGTCAGCGTGCGATCGGTGTGGGCCGAGAGCGTTACTGGCGGCGATCAGGCACAGATTGCCGAGCAGCAGGGTTTCGGCGGTTGCGCCCCAGGTTTTCATGCCAGTGACTAACAGATAGGATGGAGCGGCAGCGGCAAACAATGCGCTGAGCATCCCCACGCGGCGGTCGAAGGCAAGTTCGCCCAGGCGGGCAGTGGTCAGAATGTAGCCGCCGGAAAGCAGCCAGGGCACCAGCTTCAGGGTGATGGCATTTGCCCCCAACAGGGCAAACCAGGGGGCGATCAGGTAGGATTCCAGGGCGGCGAGATAGGGTTGGCCGGGGTGAATTATCGGGCGCGCACCGCGCAGAATGCGAAGCACCTGGAGGCCCACCATCCCTTCGTCGTAATCGTAGCGCCAGCCTGCGTGAATGAGCAGTGCCAGCCGCAAGGCCAGCCCACCCAGCGCGATCAGCGCGAGCAAGATGGCAGGGCTTAGCATCCGATGCCGGTGAAGAAGTGAGGTGGGCATCACCAGGACTGAGCGGTTAGTCGATGATGGTGAAGGTCATGGCGCTCGATGGCTCGGTGGACGAGCCGATATAGAGGCGGATTTCGTAGCGGCCTGGCGAAAACCCATTGTCGTCTCCAAAGAAGAAATAGCTGCTGCCGGTGCTTTCCAATCCCCACAGGTATGTATTTTCTTCGATCAACGTGTTTTCGCGCCAAAGCTCGCGCCGCCAGACAGCCCCGGTCGTCATGCTGCGATATTCGACAAACAGGTAGAGCCGCGTAGTTCCAGCAGCAAATTCCTGGCGCGGGTTGAGTGGTTTCAGGTCGCTGGAGATGCTGTCATCCAGGGCAGTGATGCGCAAAGCCGCATCGGGCAGTGCCGTCACTGTCGAGACAATTGGCGTCACGATCGGCGTAAAGGTGGGGAGAATGGTCGCGGTAGGCGTGGAGACGGGGGTGGTCGTCACCACAACCACAACGGTGTTGGGCGGTAGTGTGGGAACCGATTGAGTGGCTGTGGCCGGAACGGCCTGTAGAGCCAGGCCGGTAGCGGTTTTATCGGCATCGGATGAGGGAGTCACCTCTTCAGTGAGGGAGGCAGTGGGTGATGGCTGGGCAGCCAGGAATGTTCCTGGCACGGTGGGCGTCTCATCATCCGCCAGCAGAAAAGAAAAGCCCGTTATGCCGCAAGAGACCGCACTGGCAACAAACAAAAGAAAGGACAGCACAGAAACCTGCCAACCGCGCTGCCCGGCCTGCCGTCGCTGCCGCCAGAACGCATGGGTCCGGCTGCGCCGGAACAGGCGCAAGGCGATCAGCATCAGCAGCAGCGCCAGCCCAAAGAGCGCGCCCGTGATGGGGAGAAGCAATTGTGCTGTCGAATTCGCCATGACGGTTCACCTTGCTGCCGGTGGATTCCGGCGGAATTATAGCACAGGGTCTCAAGGGGTCGGTAGATGAGTGCCGGAGGGTGCACCTCAGAAGCAGGCAGCAAATGATCGATCGAAACCCTTGTCAAAACGGCCCAGGTTCACTATAATGAAGCGCAGTTGGGTCGTTAGCTCAGTTGGCTAGAGCGCGTCGTTGACATCGACGAGGTCAGAAGTTCGAGTCTTCTACGACCCACACAGCGGACACTCGCCACCGGGTGTCCGCTTTTTTGTGCCGTGTTCACCGTCAAACTCCTTCCTGTCTCAGCCCAGGTCATCCCTCCCTCAATTGGAACCACTTCCGAACTGGAAGGCAGGGCAGGGGGCAAGCTGGACATCGCGCACCAGGTCGGATCGTACCCAGGCATTGGTGATCAACGCGCCGCGGAAATTGAGCCGTACCTGATACCACAGTTGATTATCGGTGCCGATGCGCTGTCCCATCACTTCCATCTGCTGGCCCTGGCTGACATAGGCGATGGGGTTGGTATTGGTATTAGGCTCGCCTCGCACAGCGATGCCATCCTGAACGGCAAAGACGACGCACAAAATTTCGGGTGTGGGCGTGATGCTTGGCGTCAGCGTAGCCGTGGGCGTGGGCGTTTCTGTGAAGGTGGGTGTCATGGTGGGTGTGTCGCTGGGCGTGGGCGTGATGGTCGGCGTCCAGGTAAGGGTGGGAGTATCGCTGGGCGTGGGTGTCCAGGTGTGAGTCGGCGTCCAGCTTGGGGTAAACGTCCAGGTTGGCGTCGAGGTGATCGTGGGTGTCAGACTCGGCGTGGCCGTGCTGGTGGAGGTTGCCGTAATGCTGGGAGTCAGGGTCGGTGTATCGGTTGGCGGGTTGAGGATTGGCTCCCAGGTGGAACGAGTCGCCAGGCCCAGCGCCGCCAGTGCAATCAGCCCTACCACGATCAGAATCGCCCAGATACCATATCGCCGCCGCCGCATGTGGCGCACGTCTTCTTCGAGACGCAGGATATCGGTGCGCCGCCCCAGGATGCGGAACGGTTCCTCTTTGGAGACATCGAGCCAGCGCTGCGCGGTGACCGGATCGTTCTGGTCGAGTGCTGCTTCGGCGCGTTCCAGATGCCGCGAGAGCAGATCGGAGACGACCATCCGGTAGCGCGGGTCCTGGGCATAGCTTCGTAGACCGGAAAGCATGGCGCGAGCTTGTCCAAGCTCGTTTTCGTAATTCTGAGCGATCAAAGCCGAGGCGCGCTCGATGATATGACGGGCCTCTGCCATGTCGGCTTCGTTCTGGCGGGCGCGCTGCAGCAGGCCCGCGATCTCGCCATCCGATGGGGCCAGGTCTGCGGCGGTTTCGAGGGCGCGGACGGCCTCGCTGGTCAACCGCAGCCGTTCTTCAAGCACGGTCGCGGACTCTGCGCGGGTGAGTGCACCCTGGGCCTGGTTGTATAGCTGGCTCAACAAAGTGCGGATGCGTTCCTCGATCTCGTGCACCAGGCGGTTCAACCGCTCGCTGCCGGGCAGCATTTGACGCAACCCAGCCAGCGTGTTGAGCAGGTTTTGAAGCTGGCGCGCGCGCTCGGTCAGGGTACCGCTGGTGATGTTGAGCTGCACGGTGGATTGGTCGTACTGTTGGCGGACGCTGCGCACCAGGTCGATTCGCTCCTGCGCCATTGGGTCATTATGAACAACACGCTGGGCGCCTTCATATTTTTGCAGCGCGCCATCCCAATCATCAGCGGCCAGCAGGCGGTCCCCTTCGGTGAGCAATTCGCGGGCGAGCGCCAGGTCTTGAATGTCGAGCAGTGCCTGTTCGACATCCTTCCAACTGGTGATCCCTGCGCGCGCGGCCAGGTCGCGTGCTTCACGATAGAGCCGCTCCGCCTCGTCGTAATTGCCGGCCCTCACCAGCGAATTGGCGCGGTTGTAGGCGATGCGCGCATCGAAGGGGATACGGTGATCGGGCACTACGCCGCGCAGCAGATTGTCCTCGGCTTTTTGCTTGTAGTCAGCAGCCTGGGCATTGCGGGGATCGGACGCCAGCAGGCGATTCGCCAGATCGACCGTGCGCTGGTAGTCGCCGGAATAGTACGCCTGCGTGAGTTCGGGCATCAAGTCGCCGGAGGCAGCAGGGGCGGCGGGCAGTTCAGCCGAGGCGCGCGGCATAGGCGGCTCGGCACCTGGCGGCATAGGGGCCGATGGTGCCATCGTTGACGGTGCGGGCGTAGGCGGTGGGGGAGGCGTATCGGGCAGGGCTTCCAGTCCATAGCGTTCGAGCAGACCGCGCACTTTGAGGGCCAGGTGTGGGCTGCGCACAGAGGCTTCTTGCAACAGGTCGCGCGTTTCCTGATTGTGCGGATCGTGTTCGAGCGCATCCGCCAGGATATCGATGGCCTCGTCGATGTCGTCTTCGTCCCCGGCGATCTCGATACGAATGCGCGCGCGGCGCAGCAGGCTGCGCACGGTGGCTGCTTCGGGAGAAGGTGGGGCGCTGTGGCGCGCGAGAAGCGCAAAAAGCTCGCGCGCTGCTGCTTCGTGTGGCGTGTTCTTGCTCTGCGCAAGCAGCGAGCGGGCTTCGCTTTCGAGTTGGGCCAACTGGCTCGCGGTGGCGCTGCCGGGCAGGTTGTCAACGGCATGCCGCAGGGCGTCCAATTGCTGCTTGAGATCGGCCATCAGGGGACTCCTTTATGCAGAGCATCTCCAGAGCAGAACTTACTGCTTACGGTATCACCCGGTGATTGAGTGCTTCGTTGATCTGAGTAAGTAACCGGCGCAGTTCGGCTTCCATGTCTTCGTTAATGTCATCCAGGATGGTGGCTTCGAGCAGTTCCTCACGCGCCAGACGCAGGGCTTCCTGACTCTCGCGCAGCCGTGTCAGCCCGGCGCGCATGTGTTCGCGGGCCTGACGCAGTGTCGGCGTGGTGACCAGTCCGCGAGGTTCCCAGCCATGCCGGACGGCGGCACGTTCCAGGCCCGCCAGGAATCCCCGAACATTCGGGAGTTCTTGCCTGGCCCCTTTCTGGAGCACGTCTTTCAAGCTGGCGCTAAGGGTAGGCTCGACCCCAAAATCGAGATCGTTCACGTTGGCGTAGCGCTGTTCGACATCGCTCTGCGACGCGGGCTGAGGCATCAGCGCGCCCTTCTGTGGCGACAGACCGGTGAAGACCGGATAGAGTATGCCGACGCAGAGGTGATGAATATCCTGCACCAGGTATTGGTCAACGGTATGGGTGCCTGTCTCGGCCAGCCGGGAGCTGTTGAAATCGATCACGCGCAGCGTCCGGCCATCCCAATATACATGTTCGAGCTTGTGGTCCAGGTAGATGATCCGCTGATCGTGGGCGATGCGCAGAAACTCGGCGAACTGCATCGCCAGATCGATGCCTTCCTCAGTAGGGAGCCGCCGCCGACCGTTCGGAGTATTAGGCTTCATCAGATAGAACAGGTTATGATGGCGGGGCAAAAGCTCCAAGGCAAGATAAGGCCGCCAATGTTGAGCGATGTAGGGATAGAGACTTTCTTTGAAGGCGGCGATATTGGTGCCTAGCGAAAGGATTTCGCCGCTTCTAGGGCGTTCATCGCGGGCGGAGACAAACCCACAGTCTAGCAGGCGGTTGGGGACCGGACTCGATGCCAGGCGGATCAGCAAGTCGGCTTCGTTGATGAAGGCCCGCGCCTCCCAACGCGGGGAGCCATCCGGCGAGAGGTGTTCCGGGCGCATAACTTTGAAGGCGACCGCCTGCTGGCTTTTTGCATCGACAGCATCCAGCACCCGCGCATAATGGCCTGGGGCGAAGGTGTCGATATAGTTGCCGATCTGATAGCGAGCTTGAAGCGCAGTTTCCAGAGAGCGCATAAATGATGATCTTCCTTGCTACGGTCGATTTGTCCGATGCTCTGAATGCTCAGGGCAGATCGGAACGCGGGCTGAAGTCCAGGGTGAAATCGCTGACCGACACCGTGACATCGCGCCCGGCAGCGTATAAAACGAGCGTGATCGGCTCGCCCTGCGTGAACAGGAAAACCGACTCGCCCAGCTGTTTATCGTCGATGAAGAAGCTCAACGAATTGATGTTGGTCCGGCGAATGGACAGCCTGATCTGTCGGTCTTGGAGTGGGAACTGGGCTGGCGATGCGAATCGCCCATTCTGGTTCATCCCCACGCCAACCAGGGTGGAGTCAATAAACTGCACCTGCCCGATCGTTGACTGCCCAATGGCATTGACTGCACCCAGGCCAAAGGCTACATTTCCGCCGGCAAGTGAGGAAGGATCGCTGGCAATTAGCTCCATGACTGCGTCGGCGCGCAGCAGCGAATTGGCTGCGCCGGGCTGAAACAACGCACTGAGCAGGTCCGGCGCAATCTCAACGGTAATGGTGTTGTCTGGTTGACCGCCGGTAGTCATCCACCATGTGCCATCGCCAGCCGGCGCGAATGCGTCTTGCGGCCACGAACGCTCACCCGGTGGCAATGCCGCCAGCGCATTGAGGATATTGTTGGGCGATTGCGCTGGCTCCTGACCGGCAACAGCTACAGCAGCCGGAGTTGCCGAAGGGGGCAGGGGTGTCTCTGTGGCGGGCGGCACAGGTGTAGGCGTGGGCGGCTGAAGAGTCGCGGTTGCTGTAGGCGGCTCCGGCGATGGCACAGGAGTCGCAGAGGGTGGATCAGTGGGGGTTGCCGTCGCGGGTTGGATCACCGGGGCCGCCTGGCCGGACGCAGCGGTTGGGTTGAGCGCTGAGGGCGGCGCAACCACCCGGCTGGTGGCTGCCGGTGCGAACGTTGGTTCCGGTTCGCTGTTGTGACGCACGGCACGAATTACACCAAAGGCAATGGCGGCGATCAGCAGCAGGCCCCCCACGATGATGATCAGGTTCCAGGGGAGGTCACTGCGCCGGGCCGGGAGCGACTCTTCACCTGCATAGTCGAGCGTTTCGGCGTCTTCTTCCAGGTAGGTAACCTGCCCAGAAGGGGGGCTGGGTTCCGGCGTTTCGAGGGTGAGGACTTCATCCTCCGGTTCATCGTATTGCAGCTGTTCGGTGAGCGCTTGCCAGTGACGGAACAGCGGGTAGGCCGGGTGGCGCGTGATGAACAGGGACGCAAAGTGACGGTTGAAGGCGGCCAATTTTTCGCGGCGACCCATGCGGCGAGTGGTGTAGGTGTCGAGCACCGTCTGGTACATATCGTGCCACTGGCGTACCTGGTGTGCGTAATCCGGCCCGACCGTGCCCAGGGTGCGGGTTACGATGTGCTCGTGTGCTTCTAAGAGGGCAGGGTCTGGCTCGACCTGGGTAGAGAGCGCGCCTTGCTCGATGATAAGGCGCGTGTGGTGCAGATCCGCCGCCGCATCGCGCAGTTGAGTTACCCAAGAGACATAGGGGGCGACCTGAAGATCGGCGTTCTCAACGGCTCGCCCGATTTCATTCAACGCCAGGTCGAGTGATTGCCGGGCGGTATGAAACTCGCCATCGGACCACGCGCGCAACGCATCGTTGACGGCGCGCACGGACTGCTCCGCTCCTGCCAACACATCGGCAGCCAGAGGCGCGTTGAGGGTTTGCCTCACGTCGTCCAGATCGCGCGGGTGAGCGACCTTGTTCATTGCGCGCTCAGCGGCCTCCACCAGCCGCCGACCGGTGAGCGCGCGGTCGAAGGCCTGAAACACCGGGTGAGTGCGGGCATGATCAAAGGTCTTGCTGGCCGCGCCGCGCCAGAATTCGGCTTCTTCCAGGTCCCCGGTGCGCAGCGCGAGCACACCTCGCATCGCGTAATGCAGATAAAGTGCGCGCCAGCCTGCGCTGCTGCTGCCATGCATCCAGGCCACAATGCCCCGGCTCATGGTGCGCAGGTAGACGGTAGTGTTGGGCATTTGTTCGGCGAACAGCTTGCGCTCGGTTTCCTCATCGGAGAGTAGCACACTCAGCGCCTCAGTTTCGGCGCGATCGGTGGCCTGAGTATCGCGCAAGCCATTGTGGGAAACCCAGTCGTGCAGGATGGTTCCCAGTCGCTCCAGGCGTCCGGCGGCCAGGCGTTCGCCATCGGTGCGGGCGTATTCCAGGGCCTGGCGGCCAAGCTGTGCAGCACGTTCACCATCGCCGCGATCCCAGGTGGCCCAGCCTTCGACGAGATGCTGAGCTAACCCACGATTTGGACTGAGGTTTTCGACCTGCGGCGTATCAGGCAGGCGGTTGGCGAGATCGCCCAGCCAGGCGGCGATATTCTCGTTGAAGGGCCGGATGATTTCCGCCGTGTTGCGAAGCAAATCGATCGTTGGTTGACGGCGGCCCAGTGCAAGATAATTGATGGTGGTAAGCCAACCTTCCGCAGCTTTTTGCATTGCTTCCGAGATGGCGTGAAGCTGTGGATCGGCCAGATCGGTGATGTAGGGTTCAAGGAACGCTCGCACATCTTCAAACCAGGCGGCAAGGGTTGCACCATCGTCGCGCGGGCGGAACTGGCGTAAGGCTGCCACAGCCTGCCGGATGTCTTCAAAATAGTCATCCAACGCCTCAATGTGGGGCGAGGTAGGATCGATCAAGGCGGCGTAACGAAGCGCTTCGCGCGCGCCGTCCGGATCGGAGAATGCCAACTGCCCGACGGCATCCAGTCGACGAATCACTTCGTGGGCGGCACGCTGTGCCCGGATGACGCTGGAATGGAGGCCGTCTTCGTCACCGGTCGATGACGCGACCGATTCCAGCGCCGATTCGAGCGCTTCCAGACTATCAGCAGCCTGGTGATAGTGCACGCGCAAACCGGTCAGACCGGGGACGGGCGGGCGATCCAGAGAGGCCTCAATCGTGCTGAGCGCAGCCTGGGCGCGCTGAGCGTTGGTCGAACGAGCCAGCGCGTGTCGCAGCCGTACCAGATGGGGCCGGAGCAGAATCACACTGGGGACATGCGCGGCCAGTTGTTCGGCCAGCAGCCATTGGGCATGCCGGGCGTTGGCACGGGGTTCGGGCGAGGTCAACAACGTATGCCCGGCAGCTGCCGCATCCCCGCCGAATAACGCATCAAGCGCGGCCAGAAAACCGGCGGGCGGCGGCGTGATCTGCATCTCGTCCAGTTCGGAGGCAGCCGCCATCAGAAACCGGATCAGCGATGCATTCACCGGATCAGCGGCGGGCAGCAGGTCATTGAGCAGCGCCAGGGCACGAGTCCAGTTGCCGCTGTCGAGGTAGATGCGAATCGCATCCAGATCGGCCTGGACCTGAATCTGCTGGACCAGCACGCGAATTTGTTCGGCCAGGGCACGGGCAGGGGGAAAGCCAGGATCGCGCTCGATGGCTGTATGCAAGATGTCGGACAGCTCATCGAGTTCTTCCTGGCTGGCAGTCGCGCGCACACGCTTCTGGACGCGGGCGATGATCTCGTCCCGTTCTTTTTCAAGCGGTACCCGGACTTCGGCCAGGGCATTACGCAGCTCGGCAATGGAGCTGTAGCGGCGCTTGAGGTCGGGATGGACGGCCAGGGTGATGATGGACTGGAGGCGGGGGGAGATTCGTTCGGCATCCGGGCCGAAGTTTACGTAAAACGAGCCGCTTTCGCCGTCTACCTCGGTGGTGAGCCGGTTGCCACCGGTCAGGATGAAGTATAGGACTTCACCACACTGGTAGATGTCAGTAGCCCGTGTGACGGAATGCAGCGCGCCCGGCTCGTCCAGAAAGACGGCATTGCCCCAGTCGATAACCTTCAGGCTGTAGGTATCACGGTCCCAAAACAAGTGCTTGGCGTCTACATCGTTGTAAACGACCTGCTTCTCGTGGGCATAGGCCAGCAGATCGAGCAAACGATCCATGATGACAAGGGTCTCTAACTCGGTCAGTGTTTGTCCCTGCCGGGCCTGGGCCAGCACCATCTGTTCGACGATCTCGCCGTGGGCGAGGTCCATCACGATGTAGGCGTGAGTTTGACCGCCAACACGAAACGTCCCGCTGCCGCGAAGTTCGGTGAGCACGGGGTGACCGGAAAGCCGTTCGAGCGCCTGTCGTTCGGTGCGGATGTTGACTTCCTGCCCAGCCCGCATGGGCGGCGCGTCCTGGGGCGCAGGGCGCTTGATGACCACCGGGCGGTCGTGCTGCTGGGTGTCGTAGGCGCGCAACGTCTCGCCCGATCGACCACGCGGGTAGATATAGTCGTAGCGGTAGCGGTTATCGAACAGGCTCTCCGTACGGCGTCCTGGTGGGTGGGCAGCAGTCATACCAATCCGTGCTCCCGGAATGTGACGGTCGATGGTCGGAACATGACGCTCCCTATTTTACGCACCATCGGGTGCTATTACCAATTCCCCCACGCTCACGAATCAGGAAAGTCTGGGCCATTCGGCACAATGTTCTGCAGCGGCCAGCACAAGGATCAGTGCATGCCAGACCCCATCCGCCAGCGGGCCGATGTCCACGTACTCATCCAGCCGGTGGGAATTACCCCCGTAGGTGATGCCAATGGTGACAGCAGGAAGACGGTTGGCGAGCGGAATGTTGGCATCCGTGCTGCCGGCTTCGTAGACCGCTTGCTGGTTGATCAATTCCAGGGCCGCGGTCGCGATCTGGAGCAAGGGGTGGTCGAGTGGTAGATACCCGGCGGGCCGGTCACCGACCACGGTGGCTGAGAAGCTGAGTCCGGGCTTCTGCAGGTCTTGCATGGCGGCGCGCACGCTGGTTTCCAAATCCGCCAGAGCGTCCGGGTGTTCTGAGCGCATATCCAGATACATGTCGGCGTGGGTGGCCAGGCTGTTCACCGAATGGCCGCCGCCGATCATGCCGATGTTATAGGTTGTGCGCGGTATGGTGGGCGGTTGGATCGCCGTGATCTGGGCACCCAGCGCGATCAAGCCGTGAGTGGCGGTGGGGCGGCCAAAATGCTGCCAGCTGTGTCCCCCTTCGGCCTGGCAGATGATGTGCAGGCGGCGTACCGCAATCCCGGCGTGGTAGATGCGGCCCAGCCCTAACCCTTCCAAAATGACCGCTGCGCCCAAACGCTCACCCAGACGCTGCCACACGGCGCGCATTCCGCCCAGATCGCCCAGTCCTTCTTCGCGGCTGTTGGCGACAAACCAGATATCGGCGGCAGGGTGCAAATTGTGCTGTTGGAAAATGTCGAGTAGAGTGAGCAGGCAGGCTACACCCATGCTATTGTCGCCCAGGCCAGGCCCATACACACGCTCGTGTTCGTAACGGATGGATAAGTCGGTGTCGGCGGGGAAAACAGTATCCAGATGAGCGGATACTAGCAGCGCCGGGCGGTCTGGGTGCTGCCCTGGCCAGCACCCGTAAACGTTGAATACCTCATCGACCATGACATCGCGCAGAGGGGATCGCTCAAAGAGACGGCGGACATAGTCTGCACGTTGGTCTTCGGCAAATGTGGGGGCCGGAATCTGCTGAACGGCCAGGGCGGTTTGGAGAATGTGCCGCGCCTCGAGAGTCTGGCGGATGTGGGCCATTGCAGGCGATGCGGCGAGATGGCGGACAGTTTCGATTGAGTGACTCATGGAAGACTCGCTCTGTGGGCCAGGGACAGCTGCGCAACCGGCGAAGCATAATCGGGACAGGTTCTCATTATGCCGCAAAGCGGGCGATTGTGCCGAAGTTAGGGTTGATCAGACGAAGTAAGGCACCGGATGTAGGGCGAGGAGTCCGTGATCTGAAGGGTGTCTTCATTCATTCCTTTGTCTAGCTTAGGTTGTCAGACCGCCAACGGCCACTATAATCATAGCCAGCAAACGTTAAAACGCTTTGGTATTGAGTTTTCGAGCTATTCGCACCCCGGAGCGGGGGCGCGCGTGATGAGAGGGGCGCATGAGGGCGACAAAAGTGCTTCTGATCGAAAGCGCACGCAATACGGGCGTCTCGTTTGTTATACCGCTCAAGCGCAAGTACGATTTGCAGGTCGCCCATTCGGGGAAGGAAGGCGTGGCACTCGCGGCAGCCACACGTCCGGATGTCGTCGTGCTGGATGCTGTATCAATGCGTACCTCTGGCGACCGGGTTTGCGCGCGGTTACGTGATACGCTGGGAACCCTACCGATCATTCATATTCGCCCCAAAGACAGCCCAAAAGGCGAAAGCCGGGCAGATGTGGTACTTCAACCTCCATTCACTTCTCGCAAGCTGATCAACCGAATCGAACGGTTCGTTGCGGCATCGGAACAGGGCGAGGTGCTCGATGTCGGCATTTTTTCGCTGAATCTGGAACAACACCTGTTGATCACGCCGAAATTCGAGAAGAAACTTACTCCCAAACTGGTTGACCTGATGGCGATGTTCATGAGCCATCCCAACCAGACACTGGGACGCAAGGATATCATGCAAACCGTGTGGGATACCGACTATATGGGGGATACCCGCACACTCGATGTCCATATCCGGTGGCTGCGGAAGATCGTGGAAGCAGACCCGCGCAAACCGGAATATATCACGACTGTGCGAGGACAGGGATATTGCCTGGTGATCCGTGACGAGACCGCTGCAGAATCGCTGCCAGAACCGGCAACCCCAGATTCGGTGACCGTGGCTGCAAATGCTGCGCCGGGTGCGCTCTCTGGTGGAGACGGCAGCCCGGCGGTTGAGACGCTTGACGAGTCAGCTGCTGGCGACAAGCCAGGTTTGAAAGTTAACCGCGCAAGGTCCACCAAAACGAAAGTCCCAGGCTCGACGGACTGAGCAGGCTGTACTACTCCCAGGGCGCGATCTGCCTCAATCGAATTCCGGAAAACACAAAAAGGCATCCGAATTTCTGGGATGCCTCAAGATGATTGATTGTCGCGCGACAGCAGCGATGGCGCGTTGCGGCTATGTCGCGCCCATCAGGACTTCACTTCAGCTTCCAAAGCAGCCAGACGCTTCATCAGGCGGCTCTTGCGCCGTGCGGCATTATTGGGATGAATGATCCCCTTATTCGCGGCCTTGTCGAGCGTGCGAATGGCCTCGCGCAGGGCTTCACGCGCCTGGGCGACATCGCCATTCTCGATCAAAACCCGCGTCTTCTTGATTTCGGTGCGCGCCTTAGCCCGGAAAATCCGGTTGCGCTGCCGCTTGCGCTCTGAACTGCGAACACGCTTGAGTGCAGACTTGTGATTAGCCAACGGTAAATCTCCGGGTTGCTCAAACCTCATCTTAGACGGCGGAATTGTACCAGACGAGCGGCGCTTTGTCCAGACCATCGATTCGCAATTCAAGCGGCAGCTCAGCCGGGTGTGGGCGCGAACGTATTGGTGGGCGGCGCGGTTAGGGAAATGGTGGGCTGCGGCCCAGATGATTCCTCGCTGAGCGTTGGTGCGAGGACGGTGTCGATAGCCTGCCGGGTCGCAGTCAGCTTAAAAATCGCTGTTGCCGCATAGTCGAGTGTCACCTGCTGGCTGGGTTTGCCGCCATCTCCCGCATCGAGGTAGTAGAAATAGAAGACCCCAATGGCGATCGCGACCAACGCTGCACCTATGACTCCGGTGACGACCATCCACGTGAGCCACGAAGGCAGGCTCGAACGATGGCGCATCTGACCATTCGAGATTGGTCGGCGGAGGACTCCTGAGTAACCCGGCGAGGAACGGGTAACGTAGGGTGGCATCCCCTGAATTTCGGGCGGGGTGGGGCGCATCGCAGGATTTACGTAGGGATAGCCCATCGCGGGCATTTCTGGAGCGACGCGGGAAGCCATTTCTAGCGACTGATTCAAAGATGGCTCGGTTTCGGCTGAGCGACCGGTATCCATCATAGGCGGTGTCATCAACGCATCGCGCAGCGCAGCGACCAATTCGGCAGCTGTTTGAAAACGTTGGGCGCGGTTTTTGGCGAGGGCTTTATAGAGCACCTGGTCGACCGATGGGGGAAGCTGCGGGTTGATCGCGCAGGCGGAAGGCACCGGTTCGGTGACATGTTTGACTGCAACGGAATAGGGGGTGTCTCCCTCAAAAGGACGAACGCCGGTCAGCATTTCGAACAACACGACGCCCAGGGCGTAAACATCGCTGCGCCCGTCGAGTTCGTGTCCCTGGGCCTGTTCAGGTGACATATATGAGGGCGTGCCGACGACACCAGTTGTGGTCAGCGCGCGCGTATCAGGTCCCAGAATCCGCGCGATTCCAAAATCCGTGATGTAGGCATCTCCATTGGCATCCAGCAAGATGTTGCTGGGTTTGAGGTCGCGGTGCAATACACCTTCGCGGTGTGCGAAATCCAGCGCAGGGGCAATCTGGCTCAATATGGATAGGGTCTGGTCGGGAGGGACTGGTCCATGCGCCAGTAGCTCTTCAACGGCGCCGCCATCCATGAGGCGCATCACCATATAGGGCATCCCCTCATGCTCGCCATGGTCGTGGATGGGGACAATGGCGCGGTGGGCAAGGCGGGCAACAATGGTTGCCTCGCGCTTGAAGCGATCCAATGAGACGGATTGTCGCATAAATTCCGGTGGAAGGACTTTGACTGCAACGTCGCGCCCTATCGACACCTGATGAGCGCGGTAGACGGTAGCCATACCCCCCTGGCCGATGACTTCTCGTATCTCGCAGCCGCCAATCGTTTTGCCGATGAGGGGATCGTTCATCTATTGCCTGTCCTGACCGAGAAACACACACCCAAAGCCGATCGCGCAAGTGCCCTGATCTTCCACAATCATAATGGACGATTGGGTTCACCACAAAAAACGGCCTCTCTCTTGCGAGAGAAGCCGTTTGGGTTGAGCCGTGCCAAAGGGTTTCGGCCTAGTACTCCGGCATTGGAGGCGGAGTGGGAGTGTTCTTCTCCGGCAGGTCGGCGATCAGGGCTTCGGTGGTGAGGATCATGGCGGCGATGCTGGCGGCATTCTGGAGGGCGCCGCGGGTGACCTTCGCCGGGTCGATGATGCCTTCCTTGATCATGTCCACGTACTCGTTGGTCATGACGTTGA
>DAOUFU010000302.1:0-2022 GCA_034429275.1 Anaerolineae bacterium
TCAACGTCATGACCAACGAGTACGTGGACATGATCAAGGAAGGCATCATCGACCCGGCGAAGGTCACCCGCGGCGCCCTCCAGAATGCCGCCAGCATCGCCGCCATGATCCTCACCACCGAAGCCCTGATCACCGACATCCCGGCCCCGGAACCGCCGATGCCGGCGGGCGGCGGCATGGGTGGCGGCATGGGCATGATGTAAGCCCGCATCACCTCGGAATTTCGCAGCAATGCACCGGGCCAGGAAACAAACCTGGCCCGGTTCTTTCATCTGAGCGGCACTTACGCGCGGCGTCATACTTCGATCGTGGGCTGCTCGCTTTTGACCCTGCCGTTGCGGTATTCCCGGCTTATTTCCGGCGCGAACACGCCTTCCAACGCCAGGTCGTTGGCGTGGGGCCGGTGTTCCAGGATGATTCGCACCGACCGGTCATAGGTGAAGTAGCTCCACACCCAGTTCACCAGCACCGTGAGCCGGTTGCGGAAGCCGAGCAGCGTGATCAAGTGCAGTCCCAACCAGGCAAACCAGGCCAGAAAACCGGTGAGCTGAATTTTGTAGAAAATCCAGGCTACGGCACGGCTTCGGCCAATGGTCGCCATCACACCCCGGTCACGCAGACCGCCGTAGTAAAAATCCTTCTGCGGCTGGCCTTCCAACCGGCGCAGGATGTTTTGAGCGGCAAGGATACCCTGCTGCTTGGCAGGCGGGATCAGCATCGGGTAAGGTTGGCCGTGGGGGTCCTCCAGGTAGGCCATATCGCCCACCGCGTAGATATTCTGCCGCCCCTCGACTTCGAGCGTGGGAAGCACCGGCACGCGCCCATTGCGCTTCAACGGCACATCGAGCATCTCCGCAGTGGATGAAGCCTTCACGCCAGCGGCCCAGACCACCGTATAGGTGGGGATCACGCGCCCGTCGCTGAGGCGGACGTGATCGGCGGCAACACTGGTAAGCGAAGCGCCTAGAAGGACCTCGATCCCCATGTCTTCGAGCTGTTTGCGCGCGGCGTTTTGCAACTTCTGCGGGTAGGGGTCCAGCAGGTGGTCCTGCGCTTCGATCAGGATTACACGCCCATTCACACCTCGGAACTGGTTGGCGTATTCCTTGCTGAGCACATGTTCGTAGAGTTCTTTGAGTGCCCCGGCAGTCTCCAACCCGGTCGGGCCACCACCCACCACAACCATCGTGGTCATCGCCTCGACCTGCTGTATATCCTCCGTCCAGGCGGCTTTTTCAAACAGCTTCAGAATGTGGTTGCGCAGCACGACCGCATCCGAGAGCGTTTTCAGGCCAAAGCTGTGCTGCTCGATCTCGGTGTTGCCGTAGTAGTGAGTCTGGCTGCCCGCGGCCATGATCAGATAGTCATACGGGACCTGTTGAGTATTCCCATTGGTGCGGACGGTCAGGTGCTGATTCGTGTAGTCGATGCCCTCAACCGTGCCGAGCAGGAAGCGTACGTTTTTCTTGCCCCGGAAGATGCCGCGCACCGGGTACGCCACTGAACTGGGGTCCAGGCCAGAGGTTGCCACCTGGTAGATCAGGGGCGAGAACAGGTGATAGTTGCTGCGGTCGATGATCAGCACATCGACCTTGCTGTTGGCCAGGGTCTTGGCGGCATACAGTCCGCCGAAGCCTGCACCAAGAATAACGACTGTTGGACGCTGTTCTGCGGTCATGGTTTGGCCTTTCACGTTGTGCAAAGAGTGCGATGCGATTGTGTAATTTTGCACAATCTTTCATGCAGAATGTAGCACAACAGCGCCCCAGGTGGTTGCCATCGGCCCGGTTCTCATGACTTTCTAACCGGGCCGATGGAAATCCGCTTCTGCTAATCGTGATGATCTGCCGGGTGCAGCCGCTCTGCGCCGGGCAGCTTGCCCACCAGCCGCACCGGGTCGTGGATCAGCACCGGCAGATGTTGAGGGCAGATCCAAAACGTCTGCCCCTGAAATTCGAGCGCGATCAGCGGGGTAACGTGGCTGTCCTGCCACAGGCGAGACAAACGGGAGCCGATGTGGGA
>DAOUFU010000303.1:0-4849 GCA_034429275.1 Anaerolineae bacterium
GCCGCACCGGCGACGGAGAGCCAGGTGTCAAGGTTCTCTGGCGCGGCTGGATGCGCTTTCAGGACATCTTTGACACCTGGCTGATCTTTCACTCCCCTTTCCAAAAAGATGTGGGTAACGCATAGCCGAAAATTTTCGGAGAGGGGGCAGACCAAGCGCCTCCCATGAGGCGCGCAGGTCGGGGGTGAGGCCAGTCGTTCGCCCACCCCTATCCGCTCACCTTATCAAAATGCATGACGGGGGCGAAGTCCTCGCAATTTCGCCCCCAATTTGGAATGCACCCAATGATCGTTAACCGTTCGGCGCGGGGATTCTCCCGTGGGCGCGGGGGAACTCTCCCGCGCTTTTGTTACACCTCGCCGACCAGCGCGGTGATGGTCGCGTCCAGGTCCAGGGCCGCGCCCTGCGCCGATTCCGCCGCCAGCGCCTCCGGCCCCAGTTGTTGTTCCAGTTCCCCGCGCAGCGATTCGGCCAACTGCCGCCCATCCGGTTCCAGCGCCGGGTGAGCCAGCGCCAGCCCGATGAGCTGCGCCGCCCGCCGGGCGTTCCCACGCCGGGCCAGCAGCATCGCGCTGCTGATCACCATGTAGACCGCCGAGCCGGGGTTGCGCGCCTGCGCCAGGATGTTCAGCGCGGCCCGCAGGTGATCGCGGGCGGCGGCGTCATCGCCGAGGGCCTGCAGGGTGAAGCTCAGGTTCTCGTGGGGGACTCGTCCCTGGTCGCCCAGGATGCGCCGGATGCGCAGGCTGTCTTCCAGCGAGCGGCGCGATTGTTCGTAATCGCCGATCATGTATGACTGCCAGCCCATCGCGCACAGCACGACGGCCTCGCCCATACGGCTGCGCGTGGTGCGGAAGATCTCCAGCGCTTCCTGGTTGAGCCGCAGCGTCTCGGCCCGGTCGCCGCGCATGTGGACCAGCGCCGCCAGCGCGTAGAGCGTGTTGGCGATGCCGGTTTGCAGCCCGATGTCGCGGAACAGGCTCAGCGCCTGCTGCATGTAATGTTCCCCGGCGGCGATGTCGCCGCGCACCCAGCCCGCCAGCAGCCCCAGGTTGCGGTTGACCCAGGCCAGCGTCCAGCGGTCGCCGTGCGTTTCGGCGAGGGCGCGGCTTTCCTCGTAGAGCGCCTGGGCGCGGTCCGGCTCGCCGCGCTGGACCAGGATCACCGCCAGCGCCATCAGTGGACCGGCCAGCAGCTCCGGCCCGGCTTCTCCCCGCGCGACTACGTCGCGCAGCAGGCCCAGGCCGCGCTCGATCAATGCCTGCGATTGGCCGAGGTCGTCGGTGAACGAGGCCAGCCGGACTAATGCCCCGCCCAGCAGCGCGGGGTGCTCGCCGGATTCCAGCGCATCGACGGCGGCCTGGAAGAGCGCACGGCCATCGGCGCGGCGGTGCTGGGCGGTGAAGAAGCGGGTGAGCGCCTCCATCGCGCGCCCGGCGGCCTGCCAGTGACCGCGCTGCACCGCCCACAGCCAGGCGGCACGCACATTTTCGACATCCGCCTCGATGTCGTCGCGCGCTTCGACTTCGCGCGGGCCTTTCAGTGCCTCTTCGCGGGCGGCGACTGCTTCCAGGTAATAGGCGCTGTGCGCATCGCGGACGGCAGCCGCCTCTCCGGCGGCCTCAAGCTGGTGAGCGGCATACTGGCGCAGCAGTTCGTGAACCTCGTAGCGCCCGGTATCGGGATCGCGGCGCAGCAGGGCCTTGTTGGCGAGGGTCATCAACTGGCGCAGCGTGACTCCCGTCTCTCCGGGGGGCGCGCCGGAGGCGGCAGCCGTGATGGACTGGGCCGCCTGCCGCGTGAATCCGCCGCGAAACACCGACAGCTTGAAGAACGCCTGCTGCCCGGCCTCATCCAGCCGCGCCCAGGTGGCTTCGACGATGGCGCGGATGCTGCGCTGGCGGTCCGGGATGTCGCGCATCTCGGTTGCCAGGAAATCGAGGCTGGCTTCGATCTCGTCGGCGATTTCGCGCGGCGAGAGCACATCGACCCAGGCCGCTGCCAGCACGATGCCCAGCGGCATCCCGGCCACGTCGCGGCAGATGCGCGCGATATGCGGCAGATCGTCCGGGCCGATCTCATAGCCCGGCCACACGCGCCGCGCACTGGATTCAAACAGGCGCACCGCCGTGTGATCGCGGGGGATTGCCTCTGGCCCGTTGTGCGGGATGTCGATGCCGCCCAGGGGGAAGATCGTCTCCGCGCTGAGCGCCAGCCGCTCGCGCGAGGTGACGAGCAGCTTCAGGCGCGGGGCCGCTTCCAACAGGTCGGCCAGCAGGTCCGCGCCCTCGACCAACTGCTCGAAGTTGTCCAGCACGATCAGCAGGGCTTTCTCGCGCAGGAAGTCGAACAACTGCTGTTTGGGCGATCCGCCCTGGTAGAACTCGAAGCGCAGCGCCTCGGCCAGCGCGGGGATGATGGCGGCGGGATCGATGGCGGCGGCGAGGGGCGCAAAGACCACCCCGTGCGGCCACTGGGCGGCGTGGCGCGCGGCGGCCTCGAGCGAGAGGCGAGTCTTGCCCATGCCGCCCGGCCCCAGGATGGTGATCAACCGGACTTGCGGGTCGTGCAGCAGGTGGGCCAGTTCGTCCAGCTCGGTCTCGCGCCCGATGAAGGGCGTGGTCTGCGCGGGCAGATTGTGGTGGGGGACATCCGGTGCGGGAACGGGCGTGGCGAAAAGCGACCAGTCGCGGCGGTCGCCGGGCGTGGTATGCTCAATTTCGGGGCCGGGCCGCCGGGTGATGGCGGCGTGTGCCGGGCGCTCAAAGTGCCGCGCGATGGCTTCGAGTTCCGCCCCGACCAGCCGCACGCTGGAGATGCGTGCCTGGCGGTCTTTGTCCAGCATCCGGTAGACCAGGTCCACCAGGGCGAGCGGAGCACCGGGCCGTAGGGCTTCGAGATCGGCGGGCGGGGAGAACAGGATCGCGCGCAGCATGGGGGTGGTGGCGCCGTCCCCCTCGAAGGGGTGCAGCCCGGCCAGCATCTCGAACAACAGCACCCCAAACGCCCAGATATCTACCCGCTCGTCGATGGCCTCGCCGTTGAGGGCTTCCGGGCTGAGGTAAGGCGTCGTGCCCACCAGCGCGCCGGTCTGGGTGACCGGCGGCAGCGAGGCCAGGTAAGCGACCCCAAAATCGGTGAGGCGGGCGCTGCCGTCCTCGGCCAGCAGGATATTGCCCGGCTTGAGATCGCGGTGAATGATGTTCAGGCGGTGGACGCGGGTGAGGGCGTCGGCGATGTCCAGCCCCAGCGAGAGCACCCGTTCGATGGTGAGCACCTGGCCGCTTTCCAGCACTTCGCGCAGCGATCCGCCGGGGATGTATTCCATCACGATGAAGTACTGCCCGTCATGCTCGAAGGTTTCCACCATGTGCACGATGTTGGGGTGATTGAGGCGGCGCAGCACATCGGCTTCGCGCTGGAAACGCTGGAGCTGGGCGGCGACATTGGCGCTGTGCGTGATCTTCAGGCGCTTGATGGCGACGGGTTGGCCGGTGCGCGCATCGGTGGCACGGAAGACATCGCCCATGCCACCTGTGCCGATGATCTCGTGCAGTTCGTAATGACGGACGGTGCGCTCAGGCGTTTCGCTCATCCGGTAATCCCCCCTGCGGTGGTCTGGTGATGCAGGCCCCATTGTAGTGCAAGTGAGGCGATTAGCCTAGAAAGTGGGGGGATTGCGAGCATCGCCTGGCCCTGATGCACTTTGGCAGTTGATCGGGTATGAGAGGGCGAACGGCTGGCCTCACCTGCTGCGCGGCTTGGGGGTATGCGCATCGTCGGTGACATCGGCGCGCGGCGTGGGCGGCTGGGGGACGTGGCGATTGGGCGGCGGACCGGCTTCACCGGCCAGCATGTCGAGCAGCCGCACCTGGGCCGGGTCGAAGTGCACCGCGCCGCAGATATCGCAGCGCCAGGCATTGGCCTGCGGGATGTGCAGCAGCGTGCCGCCGATCACCCGGATATAGGTGGTTCGCCAGGGGCGCAGCAGGCCCACCTGGCAGTGAGGGCAGGTCTGGTCCATCGGTGTCCGCCGATCAACTGCCGCCGTAATAGCCGGTATAGGGCAGGGTGGGAGTGGGCGGCTCCGGCGTCCAGCCGGGCGGTGTTGGCGTGCCGGTGGGCACCGGCGACGGCGTGAAGGTGGGAGTCAGGGTGGGCAGCGGCGCGCCGTTTTCGGGGAAGTCCCAATGCTTGATCAGGCCCCAGTCCTGGGGCGGCCAGTAGCGCACGAACGCCCGCCCGACCAGGTACTTCCGGTCTACCGGCCCGAAGTCCTGCGAATCTTTGCTCGCGCCGCGGTTGTCGCCCAGCACAAAATACTCGTGCTCGCCGACGGTCCATTCGCCGTCGCACGATTTGCCCCGGCAGAAGTTCTCGATATACGGCTCGTCCAGCCGGTGGCCGTTGATGTAGACCAGGCCATCCTGAATGGTGACGGTCTCGCCGGGCAGCCCGATCAGCCGCTTGATGAAGTCACGGTCGGGCTGTTCGGGGTAGTGGAAGACAACCACATCGCCGCGCTGGGGATCGCCCAGGATGTAAGACAGGCGGCTGACGATGATGAACTGGTCGGTCTCGAAGTTGGGCAGCATACTGTTGCCATCCACCACAAAGCGCGCAGTCGCCAGGTTGACGAAGGCGTAGATGGCCGCGATGAGCAGCACCGTCTCGATGATCTCGCGCACGAAGGACGGCTTCTGGCGGATGCGCGGCTGCGGCACATCGGTCCAGCGGTCGGGCGAATCGGCGGGCCGCGGGGTGGGTGAGGTTCGGATGGGGAGCGTCACGGCAATCTCCACAATGGGCGGGCAACGCGCACCACTATAACAAAGGCGGGCTTGTGTGG
>DAOUFU010000304.1:0-8365 GCA_034429275.1 Anaerolineae bacterium
CCTTAGATACCCTTTCTGTTTTACCCGACGCAGAATTGTCTTGATTGAATTATGCGGAAGTTCAAGCCCAAACTTTTGTTTCAGATCATCTTGAACTTGAGGCGTCGTAATAACATCGTTATCTGCACGCCTAATACATTCCGTCACTATTGGAACAAAAATGTCAAAAAAATCCTGATTCCTATCCCAGAAAACTTTCAGGATTGCCAAACTGACAACTGTGGATGGATTTGATTGGATCATCTCTCTTACTAGCTCTTTTCAAATGAAAGCAATCATCTTATTTTATATATCAGTGTTGATATTATTTGTCAAATATAACAATAAGCTGACTCGTTTATTTTTCAAATGGTTAGCATATCACACCCGTCATTGAAATTTTCTCCGTGGCGGGTGTGATAATGATACGATTAGGAATGTTTTTCGGTTACCTATACAATTCCCCTACTGCGACCACTCCGACGGCTGGCGATCCCAGCGGTGCGCGCGCAGCGCCTCCAGCAGCGCCGGATCGAGTCCTTTGCCGTCTGCTGCCGCGATATTGGCGCGCACGTGTGAGGGTTTGCGCATCCCCGGAATGATCGTGCTCACCGTGGGGTTGCTCAGGATGAAGCGCAGCGCCATCTCCGGCATGGTCATGCCCGGCGGGATGAGCGGGCGCAGCGCCTCGGCCCGGTCCACCGAAGCGTTGAGGTTCTCCGGCACAAAATAGGTATTGCGCCAGTCGCCCTCCGGCCAGCGCATATCTTTGGTCAGCGTGCCGGTCAGCGTGCCTTCGTCGAACGGCACCCGCGCGATGATCGCGATATTCTTCTCGCGTGCCACCGGGAACAGCTCATCTTCGGGGTTCTGGTCGAAGATGTTGTAGATCACCTGGATCGCGTCGATCAGCCCGGTGTTAATGGCGCGGATGCCGTTCCAGGGTTCCCAACGGTTGACGCTGATGCCCATTGCGCGGATCACGCCATCGGCCTTGAGGTCACTCACCGCCCGCTGCCACGATTCATCCTCGGCCCAGTCATCTTCCCAGGTGTGGAACTGCATCAGGTCCACCGCGTCCACCGTCAGGTTATCCAGCGTGGTATAGGTCATCTCGCGGATGTAGTCCGCCGGGTAGTTGTCGGCCAGCAGATAACCCCGGCGCGACGGCCACTTCCGGCTTTTGGGCGGAATCTTGCTGGCGGTGTAGAGCTTCTTTTCCGGGTGCTGGCGGACCAGGTCACCGAGCAGGCGCTCGCTGTGCCCCGCGCCGTAGGCATAGGCGGTATCGAAGAAGTTGCACCCCAGTTCGACCGCCAGGTGAAGTGATTCCATCGACTGGGCGTCATCGGAGCCGGTCCAGCCGCCCATGCCCCACATGCCATACCCCATCGCGCTCACCTGCCAGCCTGTGCGTCCAAATGTGCGATACTCCATCGTGATTGGCCTCCTCATCCACTGCTGCGTCATGCCATAAAATGAGTATAATCGGGCTGTTGCTTGACCTCAACTGCCCCTGCCACAGAAGAGATTCTCGCCCATGCCCGCAGATTCTGACCACACCAAATCGCTCGCCCGGCAGCAGTTCGGCACACACGCGCAGAACTACGTGACCTCGCCCGTCCATGCCCAGTCCTACTCGCTCGACCGCGTGATCGCCCTGCTCGATCCCCAGCCGGGCCAGCGCGCGCTCGACCTGGCGACCGGCGGCGGGCATACCGCCCTGGCGCTGGCACGTCGCGGGGCACGCACGCTCGCCGGGGACCTGACCTTCGCCATGCTGCAAGCCGCCCGCGCCCACATTGCCGACAAACTGGGCGACCAGGCCGGGCTGGTGAATTATGTACAGCTCGATGCCGAGTGCCTGCCCTTCGCGCGCGCCTCGTTCGACCTGCTGACCTGCCGCATCGCGCCGCACCACTTCCCCGACGTGCCCGCCTTCGTGCGCGAGTGTGCGCGTGTCTGCGCGCCGGGCGGCACCATCGCCATCATCGACCAGCTTTCCCCCGCCGACCCGCGCGCCGCCGAATATGTCAACGCCTTCGAGCGCCTGCGCGATCCCAGCCATGTCTGGGCCTATAACGCGGTGGAATGGCGCGGCTTCTTCACCGGCCTTGGCCTCGATGTGATCCACTTTGAAGAATTCGACACCTGGCACGATCTCACACCCTGGGCCGCGCGCATGGGCAACGATGCCGATACCGTTCACCGGCTGCGCGCCATGCTGGTCCACGCGCCCGGCCCCGTCGCCGCCTGGATGCAGCCGCAGTGCCCGCCCGTTGGAGATGCACGCTTCGCCATCCGCCAGTTCATCCTGCTGGCGCGCGCCTGAACCGCCAGGCCATTAACACGCGCCGCGTTAGGGTTTTAATAGGATTTGGTTTGAATCCGGGCGCGCACCGTTAGTGAATGATTGAGTTCGCATATAATGACAGTAAGGGGAATATGTCCTCTGGGGGAAGCTGTGCCGCCGGCCCATTGGCTCATCCATCATCGCTCGCTGACGGCGTCTAAACCGAAAAGGAGTGTAGAAGGGTGAAGCGTTCAGTTTTGGCCCGTTGGGCCAGCCGCCTGTGCATCATCGGATTGATCGTGGTGTTGGCCGCTGGGTTGGTGCCCGGCATGGCCCCCGCCACCGCCCGCGCGCAAAGCACGTGCAGCGCCTGGCATATCGTCGGGGTAGGCGAGAACCTCTACCGCATCGGGCTGCGCTATGGCGTGCCCTACCCCGTCATCGCCGCCGCCAACGGCATCAGCAACCCGAACCGCATCAACGCCGGGCAGCGCATCTGCATCCCGGCCTATTCGGGAGGCTTCGTAACCGGCACAACGTCCACCGTCGCCCAGCCCGCGACCCTGGTCGTGCCGCCCTATGTGGACCTGCTGCCCGACCTGCCCTTCTATTATCCGCTGGTCGAGCCGGTCACCGGCAATCTCGGTCACCAGTCGCGCTACTGGCCGCAGTATGGCGGGCGCTGGAATCTGGCCTCGATTATTCTCGAACCCGCCATCCAGATCTGGACCCCGTGCGAGCCGGAAGCCGTGCTCTATGACCTGCACCTGGCCTGCTCCAAGACCGGGTTGGGGTGGTTTATCAGCTTCAGCCTGCTGCCGCCGGAACCGGCACCCTAGCCTGCGCGGGCCGGGCAACCCCGTTTTGTCGATCGCCCTGGGCGCGTCGGGCTAACCGGCGCGCCCCGATTCTGCTACCTCGACGATACACCCGGCGGCGCGCGTCGGCCCACCCAACGCCGCGAATTCCCGCGCCAGGTGATCAACCGCCTCGCGCACAAACGGCGTGCTGGTGATCGCCGCCACCGCCTCGACGAGCTGCCCCATGCGCACCTGCTGCGCCGTCAATTCCAGCCCGACTTTCGCCCGGCTCGCGCGCCGCGCCTGCCCGCGTTGATCCGCCGCGTGCGGCGCGATCACCTGGGGGATGGCGTGCACAATCGCCGCGTGCGTGGTGCCCATGCCGCCATGATGCAGGATCACCCTCACGCGCGGTAGCACGTGATCAAACGGCACCCAGTTCAGCAGCACCGATCCGCCGGGCAACCGGTCTTTGAGCGCCTGCTTCTGCGCGGGCGTGATCGGGTTGTGGCCGATGACCACCAGCGGCACCATCCCCGCCGCCGCGATGGCCTGCGCCCCTCGCCAGAAAAACGCCAGGTCGCTGGTGAAGGTGCTGCCCAGCGTGACCAGTCCCCACGGCTGATCCTGCGGCAGGCGTGCGAACCATTCCGGCGGGTCATCGCGCGGCGGCTCGGCCTGCCCGCCAACGAACACCGTCTGCGGCAGCACCTCTTCGCCCTGGTGCCAGTAGCGGTTGAAATAGCTGATGTGCAGGTGCGGACTCTGGATGCCCGGCGCGGGGCCGGTGCTGAAGTTCGCCCCGCTCAGCCCGAACCGCCCGGCCAGCCGCGCGATGCGCTCGCTCGCCTCGTGGCCCAGCTTGCGCTGCACGAAAAGCATCTGGTCTTCGTCCAGCGGCGGGCCAGAGGCCCACCCGCCCACCACGAACGGCACTTCCAGCCGCTCGGCAGCCAGCGCCGCCGACGCCAGGAATGGGTCGCTCACGATGGCATCGGGTGCGCCGCGCTCGCCGGCCAGCGCGACCAGGTGCTCCACCGCCGGGGCGATCAGCGATTCGTCCAGCCACGTATCCAGCGCGCGCCGGTAGCGGAGAGTCGTCATATCCTCATTGACGAAGTGAGCCATATCCGGCAGCGGCGGCGGTGGCCAGCGCCAGCCGGATTGAGCAATCGCGGCAAACGGCACGCCCGCCGCGCTCACCATGCCGCCGATGCGCGGCTCGGAAACCCACACCACCTCGTGCCCCTGCGCGATCAGCGCCTGGGCCGTTTTGAGCAGGCCGCCCCAGTCCAGGTGACCGGGCAGCGGCGCAGAAGTGAACCAGAACCGGGCCATGAGACTCCTCTGAAGATTCCCCCGTGATTACCCTTAAGACCATGTGAACTTTCGTGAAATCCGGCCTCACCAGTGTTGATTTTTGAGGCGAATCCGTCGTATTATGAATGTAACGGAGATGGCCTGGATGTGCCGTGACCGTTTCGCCCTGACCGACCCAACCAGACCAGGCTGGCCGTCAGTCAGGTGACTACTCCTGGCGCATCATGCGTGACTAGGAAGGAAAGGAGCAATCTGCAAGATCGTACCGTTAGTCGTACTACTACAACCTATGCAGTGGTCCTAACCGAATAGAAGAGTATCGCCGTCGCGATACTGGTGCAGATAGACGCCGAATGAAAGACTCACTGATAGTCTTGGGCGCGCACAATCGTTCGCAAACGTACACCTTGCAGTCTGGCGACCTCATTCAACGAGGCGCACAATCCGTCACAGGCATATCCGGGCATCTCCCACCGTTCGATCCATAATCACCGCGCCAGGGTTCCCACTCTGGCGCGGTCGTTTTCCTCTGTGCGAGTCTCCCCTGCTCACCGCGACGGCTTCAGCCGGGCCGATTGCACGGTGTCACAGTCCACATTCCCGCTCAGCCCCACTTCAAACTTGAGTCCGCCGCCGACCTCGAACTGCTCCCACGTCGCCTGATCGAAACTGCACGTGTGCTGCTTGCCATTGGTTTGCTCAAAACGCACGATGTACCGCTCGCTGCGATCCCCGATCTGTTCCTGGCCGATGCCGCCTACCCCCTGGGCCAGTTGCACCTCCGGCCAGGCCGGGGGCGGAACCTTGCCCACACCCTCGGCTTTCACCTGGCGGCTGGGCGACCAGCGGTTAACCGTATAGGTGCACCAGTCGTCATAGACCGGCTCATCGCGGTAGATCGGCACGTCGCGGCACTCGCGGCGGAAGGTGCCATCGCCCTGGTCGATGTTGGTACATTCCTCGCGCGAGCCGGTCTGCACCTGGCGCGTATCGCGCTGGCGGCGCTCGCAGCGCTGGTTATAGGCATCGCCGGGCACCTGTTCGTCCCAACTGGCCCCGGCCACCGGCCCGAACTTTTGAACCTGGACGACTCGCTCCCATTCCAGCGCGCGAATGGTGCCCTGGGCCTGTTCGCGGTAGGTGACCGCGTAGTAGATGCCCGCGCAGATCAACGCCAACAGCACCACCCCGGCGATGATCATCAGTTTGGCGCGGCGCGAGAGTCCCTTGCGAGCCACCGCCCCGACCCGCTGCATCTCGGCCTGCCAGTTCTCGGCGACTACGTCGCGCTGGGTGGCAAACGCCAGCCCGCCTGTGCCCAGCTCGACCTGCTGCTGCGGCTCGACCTTTTTCCCGCTGGCGAGTTCTGCGCCGCATTCCACGCAGAACGTGTGCGCGGCGCTGTTGGGCTGGCTGCACGCCGGGCAGATGATGTCGGCCCCGACGTACTTGTGGTCTTTGACCTCGACCATGTCTTCTTCGGAGGGGAAGTATCGCCAGGCGGGGTCCTGCGCCGCGCCGCAGTTGGGGCAGTGCCGATGAGTCAGCCCCAGCAGCTTCTCTGTCCCGCAGAACCGGCAGTCCCACAGCATATGGTAGGTGCCTTCGCCGTGCTTGCGCTCCGACGACAGGCTGCCCCCGTACACATCGTCCGACATGGGTTTCCCTCTCCGTCGCCCGCTACAGTCTTGCGTCCTAGCTTAACATCACGTCCCCCACGCGGCAAGGGAATCCCACGGTAGCTGCCGGGCACACGCATCAAAAGGACTGTTTCAGTTGACGCGCATCGCCTGCCCCTGAGAGACCGTTTGCAAAGGCTTTTTTGGCCCTCATCCCGCGAACTCTTCGAGTTCGCTGAACCCGAACGGGTTCGTTCCTCTTCTCCCTCAGGGAGACGGGGTAATGGACTGGTTTTCCCTCGCCTGAGGGAGAGGGAACCGGCGTAAGCCGGAAGGGTGAGGGCTTTTTGAATGGTCTCTGATGCCCATTGTCCAGGTGAGCGGATATGAGGCCGGCAAAGGCGGGGGCGAGGCCAGATCATCAGCGATCCGTATTGGTCACTCTGTCTGTGTCGGCCCCCTGCCCGCCAACCTTTCCGCGCCCGGCCAGGGAAAGACCGCGATCACGAGTGTACGCGCGCCCGCTCGATCGCTTCTTCCAGGGTGGGGCACACTTCCCCCTTGACGCCGCCGTACTGCTCCTGGGCCATCCCTTCGGCGGCAATCCCTGCCATCGGTCCCTCTCCCACCATGATGAGCCGGGGCGGGCCGCTGAGTCCTGCCGCCTGCCCGGCTTTGATGCCCCGCGATGCTTCCGCCATCGCCAGCATCATCTGGCTGAACCCCGCCGGATCGTTCATCGTCTCGCGCACATCAATGATCAGCGCGGCATAACCGGGAATGTTCCGGCGCAGCGAGATGAACTGGGAATACATGGCGGGCATATCTTCTTCTGGAACAAATGGATTCATGATGGTCGCGACGATGATAGGTTCCCCCGGAAGCTGTTCAACACGGACGGGCATTGCGACCTCCTCGCGAATGGCTCGCGCATAAGAAAGCAGGATATACCTGCCAGGATGCTGGCAATCATAGCATCATAGGTGAATTTGAGTCCAACCCGCTGCCACCTGTGCTATACTGAAACCCGGCTCCGACCTGCCGCGAGGATCGATCCGTGCCCGAAACCCGCCTGCTGCTGCCGATCACCCACCAGCGCCGCGCCGCCCAGGGATGGCGCATCCTGCGTGCGGCGGTGCGCAATGCGCGTGTGATCTGGCGCGAGTTCAAAGCGCCGATCGTTGTCCTGCTGCTGGCGATCTTCGGGGGCGGCTGGCTCTACCGCGAGCTGTGGGTGCGCGCCGGGTACCCGCCCCTGCCCTACTACGAATTCCCCTACAAGATGCTCACCCTGATGATCTTCGCCTCGCCGGACGATCTGCCGCCCGAAGGCCAGCTCATCATCTTCTGGTATATCATGCCGGTCATCGCCGCCTATGTCGCCGGGGGGGGCGTGCTCAACTTTGTGAACCTGTTCTATGCCGGCGACGAACGGCATACCGCCTGGGAGGAAGCCGTGGCCTCTACTTACCGGGATCACATCATCGTCTTGGGCGTGGGGCACCTGGGGCTGCGCGTTGTGCGCGCCCTGCGCGCCATGGGCTTCGACGTGGTGGCCATTGACCTCAACCCCACGCCGGAAAAAACCGCCGAACTCGACGCCCTGGGCATCCCGCTTGTGCGCGGCGATGGGCGGTTGGCCCCCACGCTCGAAACCGCCGCCATCCGCCACGCCCAGGCGTTGATCGTCTGCACCTCCAACGATCACATGAATCTCGAAGTCACCATGCGCGCCCGCGATCTCAACCCAACCGTGCGGATCGTTGTGCGCGTGTGGGATGACCAGTTCGCCGGGCAGATTCGCCGCTTCATGAACGTGGAAGCCGTGCTGAGCGCTACCGGGCTGGCCGCGCCGTCGTTCGCCGCCTCCGCGCTGGATATCGAGATCACCCAGACTCTCACCGTCAACGGGGAAGATTACAGCATGATTCGCCTCAAGGTCGCCCCCGGCAGCTTCATGGATGGGGCGACGGTGGGGACGCTGCAAGACGAGCACGATATGGACATCGTGCTGCATGCCACCCTCACCGGTGTCGATGTTCACCCGCCAGTCGAGGCGGTCGTGCGCGCGGGCGAGACGTTGATCCTGTTCGCCCGCCACGCCAAGATCATCGACGTGGTGGCGCGCAACCGCGCCCGCCGCGCCTGACGGGCGGGTGTATTCCAGATTGGGGGCGAAATTGCGAGGACTTCGCCCCCGTCATGCATTTTGATAAGGTGGGCGGATAGGGGTGGGCGAACAGATGGCCTCACCCCCGACCTGCGCGCCTCATGGGAGGCGCTTGGTCTGCCCCCTCTCCGAAAATTTTGGGAGAGGGGGCAGAGCGGCCCGGTTTTGGCCGCGCGGGGGTGAG
>DAOUFU010000305.1:0-5577 GCA_034429275.1 Anaerolineae bacterium
TCGCCACCACCGAGGGCAGCGACCAGCCGGGGTGCGCATCCAGCAGCGCGATGAAGCGCTCGACCAGCACGCGCGTTTTCCCGCTGCCCGCGCCCGCCGTCACGATCAGCGGGCGGTCGTGCGTGGTGATGGCAAGCCGTTGTTCTTCGGTGAAATGCATAGAACACCCCTTCGCAGCAGGCGGTCCTGACGAATCCGGCCAGATTCGCCCCTACCATACCTCACGACGCATCGTGGCACCAGCCGCGCGGCGTGGTATCATCGTGCCATTGTCCGAAGGCAGGCGGCCCGGCAAACGCGCGGGCCTGCCCATTCTCCCTGATGGGGGCGTTATGACCGCTCAACCTCACCCTTCCGCCGCCCCTGGCGAGCGCCATATCGTGGTGGATGCCGATCACTTCGCCGTGCGGTTTCTCGTGCCGGTGCTGGGGCTGGTGATCGCCGTGATTTTCCACATCCTGGTCTCGGCTCTGCTCGGCGACTGGCTGGAAGACAACGGCACCACGCCCGGCTGCGTGATCGTGCCCGCCGATGTGCTGGTCTTTGTGGGCGCGGCCAGCCTCACCGAGCGCGCGCTCAAGCGGTGGATGCCGGCGCGCCGCTCCGCCACGCTCAGCCACGACTCGCTCACCTTCCACGATGGGCGAGGCAAGACTCCGCAAACCGTCCGCTTCGCGCTCCGGCAGACCCTCAACGCGCACGCCTGGCGCTTCGAGGTCAAGCGGCGGACGCGCGTGCCTAAGGGCTGGTACTGCCTGGCGCTCTACGTGCTCCAGGACGAGCAAGACGCCATCTTCTACACGTTCATGGACGGCAAAGAGGCCGAGACCATGCCCGCCTATGCCCATTTCATCCGGCTGCGCCCGCGCAGAGAGACCCAAAACAGCACCGACCTGGCGAGCATGGCCCAGCAGCGCCGCCTGCTCGAACTGGAAGACCGGCGCTGGAACGACGGTGCAGAGGTCGGCCCGGACGATTTCCGCGCGATGCTGGCTGCCATCGCCCAGGCCGATACCAACTGGATATAAGGGGAAACAAAAAGCCCGGCCTCACCCCAGGCGCTTCCCAAGAGGCGCACAGGTCGGGGATGAGGCCGGATTCTCGCTTAGCTTAATGCGCGCGCTCACGGGCGCGCCCTGGTCGTGGAACTATCCCCGGATCAACTTCGGGATGTCGCGCCACTTGGGCATGGTGCCGCTGAGCAAAGTGTGCACGCGGAACAGCCGCCCCGCGAACCAGATCGCCCCGGCGACCGACGCCACCAGCAGCGCCGCGCTCAGCGCAAGCTGGCCCAACGGCACATCCGTCACCACCACGCGCATCACCATCGCCAGCGGCGCGGTCAGCGGGATCAGGCTCAACACGGTGGCGAAGGTTCCATTCGGTTCGTCGGCGAAAATGGTCAGGAAGAAGAACGGGATCATCGCCGGCAGTGTGACGAACACCACGAAGTTCTGCGCCTCGCGCATACTGGTTGAGAACGCGCCGATCGCGGCCATCATACTGCCGAACAGCAGGTAGCCCAGCGCAAAGTAGATCGCCATCACGGCGACAGTCCCGGCGGGCACTTCAATCCCTTCCAGCGCCGAGACGACATCGCCCGCCTGGGTCATCAGGAAGATCAGCACAGTCACCCACACCACCACCTGGATCAGCGCCACAACGGCCATCGCCAGCGTCTTGCCGAGCAGCAGCGCCGTCGGACGCGCCGACGAGAGCACGATCTCCACGATGCGCGATTCCTTTTCCTGCACCACACTCTGCATCAAATAGCCGCCGCCCCAGAAGATGCTCATGATGATCGTCAGCCCAAAGGCATAGATCAGCGCGAAGTTCTTGTCGCTGCTGTCGGCCTGAGTCGTGCCGTCCGCGGTGATCTGGTGCACGCCCACAAATGCCGGATCGCGCAGCCGCAGATAGAGCGACTCGTAATCCTCCGCCGCGACCGAATACAGCGCGCTGCGCAGCACGTAATCTACCATGAGCGACTGCGAATCCAGGGCATTGGGGTCAAACCCCTTTACATAGGCCGAGATGTCGCCTGTTTTGGTGAAGTCCGGCTCGATCACATACAGCGCGTCGATCGTGCCGTCCTCCAGCAGCGCTTTGCCTTCGTCCAGGTCCGTCACCGGGCGGATGGTATCGCGCAGACACGCGGGCGAACTGATTCGTTTGATCAGGCTGGCGCGCATGTCGTCGGAAGCGCCGGACGACATCAACGCCTGAGACTCCTCCGCGCTGACCTGGCACTCCACCGCCGGGTAGGTCTCCGGCGCGGGGAACAGGCCCTCAGGCGTGAGATCGAGCACGCCCAACAGAACCTTGTCGGAATCTTCCTGCTCGACGACGCTCGTCACCGGGTCCTTGATCTCGTCGCTCTCCGCCTTGTTCAAGTTGTCGTAGAGGCGGTAGCCGAAGAAGGCCAGCAGCGCCAGCAGCGGCACGCCAAACGTGACGAACAGGTACGACTTGCGGCGAATCTGCTGCCGCACCTCGAAGCCAAACACCGTGATCCAGTTGCTCATCGCCGCAACCACCCCTTCTTCTGCTGCTTGCGCGCGGGCTGCCCCGCCTCGTCATAAACAGACGCGGTCGTGAGCACCTGCCGCCCCTCGCGGAGCGCCTGCCACAGCGCGCGCGGCGTCAGCCGCTTGCCATACATCAACATGCCCAGCCGGAAGACCTTCGCTGCCAGCCACATCACCACAAAGACAGACACAACCTGAATGGCCAGGCTCACCGCGATCTGCCAGGTGGGCAAAGTGGTAAACGCCATGCGCAAGATCAGGCTCACCGCCCCGGTGAACGGGAAGAAGGTGAAGATCATCGGCACGATGCCGTTCGGGTTGAGGAAATACAGCGAGATCAGCGCCAGCGGCAGCACCGCGATCAGGGTGAAGACGCCCGCGATCTGGCGGCTTTCGGCCTCGGCGGTGACGGCTGCCCCCAGCGCCAGCATCGACGCCGAGAACAGCAGGAAGTTGATCACAAACAGCACCGCCAGCAGCGCCAGGTCGCCCGGCGCAAACGAGACACTCGTCATGAATTCACGCGCGCCGTCGTGTATCTGGCTGATCAGCAGGCCGCCCCCCATCCACAGCACCACTTGAGTCAGCGCCAGCGCGCCCAAACCCAGCATCTTGCCCCACAGCAGTTCGCTCGGCTGCAGCGTCGTCGCCAGAATCTCCATCAGCCGGTTTTCTTTTTCCTCCACCACCCCGCTCATCAAAAACTGCGCGGTGGTGCTGGTCGCCATGAAGTAGACCATCACGAAGAGGAACGGCAGCAAAAAGCGCCCCACAATCTGGGTCTCGCTGAGTTCCTCGCCGCCTTCCGTATCGCGCAGCGTGATGTCCGGGTCGGCCAGCCACTGGGGAGATACCAGCAGATCATCGGGCACGCGCCCGGCGATCTGCGCCCGCATGAAGTCCTGTACTTCGCTGCGCAGCCCTTCAGGGACATTCTTTTTGGCGAACAGGTCCACCTGCCCGGTGTAGATATAGTGATCGGGGATCACCAGGTAGGCGTCAAGCTCGCCCGCCTTCAGTGCGGCCAGCGCCGACTCTTCGAGCGCGTCGAAATAGGCGGGCAGCGCGGCCTCATCCGCCGGGCGTTCGATGTCCGAATCGGTATAGGGCACATAGGCGGTCTCAATCGGCTCGCCATCGCGCGTGATGCCGCTGCGGATGATCACGTCGGCGCGGTCGATGGTCGCGATGCGTGTCCAATTGTCCGGGTTCGTGGAACTGATGGCGAACTGGAACACCAGGAACATCGTCCCTATCGACAGCAGCGGCACGCCAAACGCCGTGAACAGAAAGCTGGGCCGCCGAAAGTTAAAGGTATACTCGCGGCGCATCACCAGCCAGATTTTGTGCCAGGCATAGGACATCATCGGCTCAACCCCTTGCTCGCCGCCTCGCTGCGCGGCGCGCCGTTCACGCCCGCCACCTGGATGAAGATTTCGTTCAGGCTCGGCAGCCCCAGCTCGAACCGGCGCACCCGGTACTGCTGCCCGACGGCCATTGCCTGCATCACGTCGTCCGGCGAGACGCCCTCGGCCAGCTTGAGCACCACCGATTTGCCGTTCTGCCCCGCCTCGACTCGGACCACGCCCGGCAGCGACGCCCAGTCACCCTCGCCCTCGACGATCACCGAGTTGTCGGCGAAGCGCGCCCGCACGTCATCCACGCTGCCATAGAGCACCCGCTCGCCCCGGTTGATCATCAGCAGGCGGTCGGCCATTTCCTCGATCTGATGCATCTGGTGTGTGGACATGACGATCGAAACGCCCTCGCGGTTCATCTCATACAGCAAGTCGCGCACCATCTGCGTGTTGACCGGGTCCAGCCCGGAAAACGGCTCATCGATGATGACCAGGTCGGGCCGGTGCAGCACAGTGGCGATGATCTGCACTTTCTGCTGCATACCCTTGCTCAGCTCTTTGACCTTGCTCTTGACGTTTTCTTCCAGGCCCACCTGCCGCAGCATCTGCAGGGCGCGCTGATGAGCATCCGCGCGCGTCATGCCCTTGAGCTGGCCGAGATAGGTCAGCACTTCGATCACCTGCACGTCGCGGTAAAGGCCGCGTTCCTCCGGCAAATACCCGATCTTCTCTTTGGTCTTGTCGGAGATCGGCCCGCCCAGCACCGAGATTCGCCCGGTGTCCGGCTTGAGAATGTCGAGGATCATGCGGATCGTGGTCGTTTTGCCCGCGCCGTTGGGTCCCAACATGGCGAAGATCTCGCCGCGCTTCACGTCGAAGCTCAACTCGCGCACCGCTGTGAAATCGCCGTAGCGCTTGGTCACACCTTCAACGTGGATTGCCGTATCCATAGGTAATGCGCACATACTGGTTGCTCCTCAAGTGATTCTGCCGCGCCCCTGGTACGCTGCGCGGGGCGCTTCGGTGGCCGGTTGGGGATCGAGCCGCAAAGAGAGCGAGTGATCGCCGGGCGAGGCGTGCCCGCCCGCGAGCGCTCGCGGAGTGATCGCATATCCCCCTCATGACGTTATACGCAGCAGCTCTCTGCTGCGATGCGCCATTATACCCGATCTGGATGGATGTCAGCCGGATTTCAGTCGTTTGTCAGCTTGGGGGAGGGCCTGATAGCGCGCGCCTCCGTCCGGTGAATCGGCCAGGCAGAGGCGCGCACAGGGGACGATGTAAACGGCAGCGGAAACGACAGCTAGAGCGGTTTTTTGACGAACACGATATACGCCCCGAAGAGGGCCAGCACGACCCCGACAATCAGGGCAACGATCTGCGACCAATGCAGGTAAATATCGTAGCCCCGGAGCGGGTCAATCACGATGGCGAGCACCGCCAGTACAACCCCCAACACAAGCACGCCGTACGCCTGGTTCCTGGTAAGCGACATGACGATCCCTCCTCTGATTTACCCAACGATGTCCCCATTGTAACAAGGGAATCAAGAAAAGTGGTAGCAAATGCACGGGTAGGGTGTATTTCACGAAAGTTCACGCCACCGTTTCGCCGCACACTCATGCACGTTGAGAAAATAACCGGCTGTGGTGCCCCGCGAGAGTCCGGCCTCACCGGGCGCATTCCATTTT
>DAOUFU010000306.1:0-5917 GCA_034429275.1 Anaerolineae bacterium
CCTTGCTCGCGACTACGAGCGTTTGCCTGACACCTTGAAAGGCTTGCATTTCTTGGCCTTTGCTATTTTGATGGCAAATCAGTTCGTTCGGTTGATGGCTCATGTGCTCTAAAGTGCATAACAGCCTCTAGGCGAATCCGCCCCAAAGTCGCCCGAATCGGCCCCCGGTCATTGGTCACTATCACCAAAAAAGCGCCCCCGGCGGCTGCCAGGGGCGCTTTCAGGTTGCCGGTCATCGGACCGGCATTGCCCACCTTTTCCCGCTAGTGCGTCTCCACCAGGTACTGAATCACGGCATCGCGCTCTTCGGCGCTCAACTGTGCACCTTTGCCGAGCATACGATCAACGGTGGTGGTCCCCCCGGCTTCGTCCTTGTCCGCCGCGTCGATGCGGTCGGTCGTGTGGCACACCGAGCAGCGCTCGGCCACCAGCGCCGCGCCGTCCAGCGCGCTGCCGGTCGATTCGGTCTCGCTGCTCGTCTCACCGAACATCGCCGCAATCAGTTCTTCCGCCGTGCCAGAGTACTCAACGCTCGCCACCACCGGCAGACCCAGATCGGTCAGATCGTCCGAATACTCGCCGGGCATGGCCATCACAAACATCATAACCGCCACGCCTTCACTCAGTTCGCGCACCAGGAAGACGCCTTCGCCTTCCTCATTCACGGCGGTCACCAGCCCCACCGTGATATCATCATCCAGTTCGACCTCTTCCGGCTCGCCGATCCCGGCTTCCTCGTCGCCCACTTCATAACCCAGGAACGACGCGGCCAGCGCCTCGGTCAGTTCGAGCAGGGTCGGCTCTTCCGGCAGCATGGTCCCCGTCAGGCCCAACAGTTCCAGCGGCACCACGGTCACCAGCATCACCTTATCGCCGGGTTCCTCATCGACGTCTTCTTCACTCATCAGCCGGTCAAATGTATCCTGGCTGTTGGCGATGGCCACATGAGGGAACGGGTAATCCGGGATTTCGCCCGAAATCCAATCGGCAGGCACCATCACCTTGAACATCTCATCCGACGACACAAACTCGACCAGTTCGACATCATCACCGCCCTGGGCGAAAACCGCCATCGGCGTGACCAGCATCACCATCACCACAACCAACGCCATCCAACGTCCGTTTTTGATCAACGTCCCACTCCTTGAAAAAACCGGCACCGGGGTGCATTAACGAAAGGGCCGCCCCTGTCCCCAAGACAGAGGTGGCCTGTCATAGTGTGAATTATAGCCCCATAAACCGGAGGAGTCAATTAAAAAGTTGATGATTTTCGTAAAAATTCCGCCCGGCGCTGCCACAGGGTACGTGCAAAGCCGGGTAGGGATTCCTCAAGCGGGCACCGGCGATTCGCGTTAGTCCCTTGATCAAACAGGTGCCCACCGGCATCGCTCGACCCCCTTACCACGTCTCGCCGATCGATGACCCGTTCAGGTGCGGCAGCCAGCCGACCCGCGTCAATTGCCAGCCGCCGCCCGGCGTTGTCTGCTCGATCACCGTCAGCGATGTATTCGCCAGCGTCGGGCGCTCGATGACGCCAAACAGCCCCTCGATCAGCATTCCCAGCGTACCCCCGTGCGAGACGATCCCCACGATCTGCCCGGCGTGCCGCGCCGTGATCTCCTCGAATGCCGCGCACGCCCGCGCCTTGAGCTGCACCCGCGATTCCCCGCCGCGCGTCGGCACGTTGTGCCAGTCCGCCCGGTGCCGCGCGAAATATTCTCCGTCCCAGGCCTCCACTTCGGCCCGTGTCAGGCCCTGCCAGTCCCCCACATCCACCTCTTGCAGACGCTCATCGCCCACCAGTTCCAGCGCGTGGCCACTGGCAGCATAGGCCGCCACCACCGCCTGCGCCGTCTGCCAGGCGCGCACATTCGGGCTGCTGTAGAGAATCTCCAGGCGCGGGCCGTGCGCCGCCAGCCAGCGCCCCACCGCCTCGGCCTGGGCGCGCCCGGTTGCATTCAGCGGGATCGGGGCGCGCCCCTGCCACCGCCCTTCCGCGTTCCAATCGGTTTCGCCATGCCGGATACACCACACGCGCGTCACGCCGGATTCCTGCTCGCTCACCACTCGCTCTCCTACCCCAGGGACTCAAACCGGAACAAATGCGCCGTCCAGGGCGGCAGGTCCACATACAGGCCCATGCCCGCCATCTCGCCGCCGTCGCGCTCGTATGCCTCGCCGGGATGCAGCCCATCCACCAGCTTCCACCGTCGCCCCTCCAGCTCAAACCCGGAGAGGTCCACCAGGCCCTGCGCCGCCAGCGCCGAATAGTTCACCACCACCAGCCGCCGCTCTTCGCCGTGCCGCCACGTGTAGGCGATCAAATCGCGGTGCGAGTTGTTTCCATCCCAGGCCGGGCGCAGCATCCGCAGCCGCCACCGCCCCTCGCGGAACACCGGATGCGCGGTCTCGTGCATCAGCATCCGGTAAAACAACTGCACGGCGGAATTCTCCGCCTCGACCGGGCGGCGGCCAAGCTGAACCGGCAGCCGTACCAGGTGACCTTCCATCTGGCCCTCGTGCAGCAAGGTCGCACCCGGCAGCGTGGTCACCAGCACCGCCGCCATCAGGTCGCGCCCCGGCCCAAACGCCATGGTCGCCCGCATTTCGTCGTGATTTTCGATGAAGCGGATGGTCCGCTCCTGGTACGCAACCGAGCTTCCCAGGTGAGCCACCACTTCGGCCACCGGCCCTTCCAGCAGGTGATCGTACAGCAGCTTGTCGTAGGTGTAATCGAAACCCTGCTTCTGCAGCAGCCCTTCCAATCCCCAGTACACCTCGGCCATCACCGCCAGCCCAGGATACGCCGCCTTGACCGGCGGCAGCACCACGTCCCAGAACTCGGTCGGCGGCATCTGTCCGGCACGGTCGCCCCACGTCTGCCGGAAGACCCGGTTGGTGACCAGCATCGCCATGTCACAGCGCACACCATCGCACTGCCCGGCGATAGTCATCAGGATGCTGGCCGCGCGCGTGCGCAGAGTCGGGTGAAAGGCGTTCAGTTGGGCCGTATCTGTCCACGGAGGAAAATACGGATCGCGCCCGTGTGCCAGGATCACCCCGCCCGGCCCTTCGAAATAGGCGGTTGGGCGCCCGGCAATGTCGTTTGCGCTTCCCTGGATGAAACACGCCGGGGCCTCATCCACCCAGGGATGATCGATCGCCACATGATTCGGCACGAAATCCAGCACCACGCCCAGCCCGCGCGCATTCAGCCGGGCACGGAGTGCCGCCAGCCCATCCCGTCCGCCCAGGTGCGGATCGACCTCGTAGCAGCGCACCGCGTAGGGCGACCCGATCACGTCATCCGGCGTCCAATCGGGCAGCGCGCGGGAATATTCCTCGCGCAGGGCAGGATGATTCAACGCCACCTGCCGCCCGGCAGGGCTGCGCTCCCACACGCCCATCAGCCACACGGCGTCGATCTCCCACGCCGCCAGCGCGTCAAGTTCCTCGTCCGGCACCGACACCAGCGTGATCGGGCGCTGATAGCGTCGGCTGAGCGCGCCGAGCCACGTCCAGGCATTGATTTCGTACAACCGGGGATTTCTGCGCCAGGTGAAGGCCATCGGCAATCCATTCCTTCTACGATCGTGAGGCTGTGCGGCCTTCCAGCATAGCCGATCCCGCGCCAGTGTTCAAGACCCAGCCTGCCTTCCAGCAAGACCTGACCGCGCGTTTTCGAGCGAAAGTCCGGCCTCACCCCCGACCTGCGCGCCTCATGGGAGGCGCTTGCTCTGCCCCCTCTCCGAAAATTTTCGGAGAGGGGGCGGAGCGGCCCGGTTTTGGCCGCGCGGGGGTGAGGCCAGATCGCCCGTCCAGAGGGTGCCCGGTTTGTCAAGTGGCTGCCTGTCAACTTTTGCTCACACCCTCTGCCTTCCAGCAAGACCTGACCGCGCGTTTTCGAGCGCGAGTCATGCTCCGGTCGGTTGTGTTTCAAAGATCATCGGAGGCGCTTGGCGATGAAGCCAGGTTACCGGCGATTGGGGTTTGGCGGGTCTGGCGAGTGCCTGTCAGTCGTTGCTCGCACTCCCTGCCCACAAACAAAACGGGCGAGGGTTCTCCCCGCCCGCTTCTTGTTTTGTCCCGTACCTGCCGCTATCGACTGACGGCAGCTTGCTCGGCCTCGTGCGCGGCCAGCCAGCGCTCGCAGCTCATCGCCGCCGCCGTGCCCTGCCCCACCGAGGTCGCCACCTGCCGGTAGATCCGGTCCTGCACTTCGCCAGCCGCGAACACCCCTTCGACACTGGTATGCATCAGCCGGTCGGTCACCACGTAGCCAAACTCGTCGCGCTCAAGCTGCCCGGCGAAGATGTCGCTGTTAGGATCGTGCCCGATGAAGATGAACACCCCATCGGTCGGGTAATCCGTCACCTCGCCGGTTTTGAGGTTGCGCAGCCGCACCGACTTCACCGACTGGTCTCCGTGAATCTCCTCGACCACCGTATCCCAGATGAAGTGAATCTTGTCGTTGGCGCGGGCGCGTTCCTGCAAGGTCGCACCTGCGCGCAGCGTATCCCGCCGGTGAACGATGTCCACCCGCGTGGCGAACTTGGTCAGAAACAGCGCCTCTTCCAGGGCGCTGTCGCCGCCACCCACCACCACCACGCGCCGATCCCGGAAGAAGAAGCCGTCGCACGTGGCGCAGTAGCTCACCCCGTTGCCGGTGAACTGCTTCTCGCCCGGCACGCCCAGGTGCCTCGGCGTCGCGCCCACGGTGACGATCACCGCGTCCGCAGTGTAAACGCTGCCATCATCCGTCTTGAGCGTGAACGGCGATCCCTGGCTGAAATCGACCTCCGTCACCGCGGTGAACAACTTGATCCGCGCGCCGAACCGCTCGGCCTGCGTCTTCATCAGTTCGACCAGTTCCTGGCCGCTCAAGCCCTCCGGAAAGCCCGGATAGTTCTCGATCTCATAGGTCAGAGAGACCTGTCCACCCAGCTCGTGCCCGGCGATCACCAGTGGGTTGAGGTTCGCCCGCGCCGTATACAGCGCCGCCGTCAGCCCTGCCGGGCCGGACCCGATGATGATCACGCGCTCGTGCTGCGCGCCGCCGGTCGAACCGCCTTTAGCGGTGGAAGTGTTCAGTGTGAAGCTCAGTCCATCAGTTCCCATGCGATTCATCCTCGCTCGTTACCGGTCTACAAGCAGCGGGCGCAGCCATGCCGCGCCCCCATTCGCCGTACATGATCTTTAGATGCGCGTATCGCCGCGCCGGTTGTATCCTGCTGCATGCCGCCGCCCGCTGATGCTGCCCGCTGGAGCGGCCCACTAGAGCGGCTCGTTGAACCGCTGAATCTCGATCAAATACCCGTTAGGATCGGGAAAGAAGCAGTGATAGATGTTGTACTCCGGGCTGAGCGCGGGCGGATGGTCGAACTTGACGCCGCGCTCGCGCAGCCGGTAATACCACCCGTCCACATCCGACGTAACGAACGTCAGGATCACTCCGAAGGGATGCTCCGGGGTTTGCTGGGGGCGCTCGCAGAACCCCACGTAATGCCCATCTGATACGCGGTAGATGTGGCAGTCGCCCTGGTCGCGCGCCAGGTCGAAGCCGAGCACATTGAGGTAAAACTGGTCGCACTGCGCCAGGTCGCGCGTGTAGAAGAAGGTCAGGGGATACTCAAATCTCGCATTGTCAGACACGATCACTAACTCCTCGGATCAGGCATCTGTATGCCTTCTATTCTACTCTTCCTGGCCCATGTTACAACCCACCCCGCCGGTAGATGCAGGGTGATTGCATCAACATTCGTGACCCGCGCGAGTCCGGCCTCACCCCCACCTTCGCCGCGCCCTGCGGGCGCGTTGTCGGTTGCCCCCTCTCCGAAAATTTTCGGCGAGGGGGCGGAGCGGCCCGGTTTTGGCCGCGCGGGGGTGAGGCCAGCCATTCGCCCAACCCTTTCCGCTC
>DAOUFU010000307.1:0-23795 GCA_034429275.1 Anaerolineae bacterium
TAGCGATTGGTGGTCAAAGCGTTGGGTGCCACACTCAACAGCAAAAACGGATGACGCCATAGACGCCCGGTCTTGCGGAGATGTGCAAAGTCGTGCTTTCGTCGAAGGCGCAAGTGACGCTGCATTGCGCACGCACAAATCGTTTCGCCTAGCTCTTCCAGTTGATACGCTTGACGTGATTGTTCATTTTGACGGTGAGCATCTTGCGGCCTTTGGCACGGCGGGCCTTCAGCACCCGACGACCATCACCGGTTTGCATTCGTTGGCGGAAGCCATGCACGCGCAGGCGGCGGCGCTTCTTGGGTTGGTAGGTACGCTTTGGCATGATGAATATCCTCTTTCAAAAAACGCGCACTCAGCGCGGTTTCGACAGCGATACGACGGCGATTGTCCCGGTGCGATCCAGGCTCATCGGCCCCGGTTGAACCGCCTAATGACCGGCGGCAAGTATAGCGCATGGGCCAGAGTGGGTCAAGCGTCACCTTGTGCATGCACTGACGGGCGCGGTGACGGCAGAGGCAGATCACCTGGCGTGAGAGGGACCTTATGGGATGTGGTAGGTTTGTCATTACCAATAGTCATCGATATAGTTGATACTGTTAGCTCAGCAGTCAGGTCTGGGTAAGGTTCCGGTCAGGCGTGAGCGGCACCACCTTTGCCGAAGTCGAAATCCGGCAAACGATCTGCATGGCCTCTTTTCTCCCGGCAACGTTGGCTACCACCGATCGGTTTCTGAAGCGCCGAAGCAAGTGCCCACATACGCCGGTCTTTTCTCGGAAGTTGATGAAGTCGAACCAGCGTGTGAGGGCTTGTGGGGATGATGTGCAACTTCTTCATCTCTGGGGCGTAATAATTGGTGGTCGCGCCAACAAGCCAGGCAGGCTATCTTTGTAAGCGGTTGTCCACAGGTGATCAAGGAGACAGGCTCAATGGCCGAATCGTTCATCCAAATTCGCAATCTGGTCAAGACTTTCAACACGCCCGCCGGGCCGCTGAACGTGCTGCGCGGCTTTGATCTGGATATCAACAAGGGCGATTTTGTGGCGCTGGTCGGGCCTTCGGGCAGCGGCAAGACCACTTTCCTCAACATGCTGACTGCCGTCGATACCCCGACATCGGGCGAGATCACGATCGGCGGTGTGCCGATCACCCAGGTGGCCCAGCGCCGGCTGACCAAATGGCGCGCGCGTAACGTCGGTATCGTGTTTCAGTTCTTCCAACTGCTGCCGACTCTTTCGGTGGTTGAGAACGTCATCGCCCCGATGGATTTTGCCGCCGTGTGGAAGCCGCGCGAGCGCCGCGATATTGCGCTCAAGCTGCTTGACCGGTTTGGATTCCTGGATCAGGCCTATAAAACGCCGGATATGCTCTCCGGTGGACAGCAGCAGCGTGTGGCGATCGCGCGTGCCCTGGCCAACAACCCGCCGCTGGTTGTAGGTGACGAACCCACTGGCAACCTGGACCGTATGAGCGCGCAGAATGTCTTCGAGCTTTTCCAGCAGCTCACTGATCGTGGGACGACCGTCATCATCGTGACTCACGACCGTGAGCTGGTGAAGAGTGTGCCGAAAATTTACGAACTGGTCGATGGGACGATCAACCAGACGACACTGGCTGCGGCAGCGGCTCGCCGCACCCAGGAACTCCGCGCAACACGCACCCGGTCTGCGATTCGCGGTCAGTAACATGTTCAGGTTCGCCGCTCGCAAATCATACTGCAGGGGTTGGTGATGTTCAGAACACGTGGGCGTAAGATTTTGAGGGACGTGCTGGCGCGCAAGGGGCGAACGCTGCTGGTGTCGCTCAGCATCTTGATTGGTGTGTTCGGCGCGGTGACGCTGATCTCTACCAATGACCTGCTGATCAAGCAGATCCGGTCCGATGTGGTGCCGGACGAAGTGGCGATGGTGCGGCTGTTTGTGACTGTTCCTTCTGCGGGAACCAATGTCACGACAGACGAGGGACTCGACCAGGTGCTTGACCTGGTGCGCAATGCACGCCGACAGCCGGTGTTCCCGATGGGTACGGCAGGCGTGACGCGCATCGAAGGCCAGGTGGTCGTGCCGGTGTACTGGCAGAAGGAGTCTGCGGCGGCAGGCCAGTATAACGAGGCGCAGATCATGGCGTTCTCCGAGCCCTTTGGCCAGATTCAGCTGGAGCCGCCTCGCCTGTACGAAGGCGAATGGCCACAGCCCGGCCAACACCAGATCGCGATTGAGCGCCGTATGGCAGACGAGAATGATCTCGGTGTGGGCGATATCATCCGGTTTCGTCCCCTGGGCAAGGATCAGGTGGCGCAAGACTGGACCATCACCGGTATTCTGTATCATCCCTATTGGGTTGATGCGGGCGAAGAAAACCAGCCGGAGATTCGCATCTTTGCTGCGTATGAAGATGTCCAGCAGATCGCCAGCTTTTCCGGGTTCAGCACGTTTTATCTGCGCTATGCCGACGTGCCCGCTGCTCATAGCCAGGCGGACCGGCTGATGGAAACCATCGCCGAGCGTACCGCCTATATTCCCCAGGGATACTGGCTGGACAACCCCGACGATTATTTTCTGATCGGCGAGGTGCAAGAGGTCACGAATATCCTCAACATGCTGGCGATAGTTGCGCTGGTGGTGTCGGGCTTTTTGGTAACCAACGTGATCAATACCATCGTGGTTGAGCAGAAGCGCCAGATCGGGGTAATGAAGTCGCTGGGCGCGACGCGCTGGACGAACTTCACCATCTATGCGGGTGTAGCCCTGATTTACGGTATCCTGGGCACCATTCCGGGCGTGATTCTGGGCGTGCTTGTCGGCTCTTTGATGGCGCAATCGGTGGCTCCCCTGGCGCACACTCTCATCGAAGGTTTCAAGGTCTCTTCGATGGGCATCATTGTCGGCGCGGTGATGGGCCTGGTAGTCCCGGTCGTTGCGGCCTTGATCCCCGTGTTCAACGGGACGCGCGTCTCGATCCGGGATGCCATGACCGACCTGGGCATCTCGACTAAATGGGGCAGCGGCCCGATTGCGCGCTTCATCGGTTGGCTTCCGCTGCCGGCTACGGTGCGGCAGGCGTTTAGCAACGTGATGCAGAAGAAGGGGCGTTTGCTGCTGACCGTCATTACGCTGACCCTGGCAGCGGCGGCGTTTATGGGCGTGTTTGCCATGTTCACGGTGATCACGGACGAGATCAACAAGCTGTTTGATACGTTCAACTATGAGATCACCATTGTGCCTACCGAAGCCCAGGATTTTGAATCGACCAGCGAACTGATTGTGCAGTCGGGCGCGGCGCGCGAAGTGTATCCCGGCGTGGCGTTTGGAATACGCTTCCTGGATATCAACGGGACTGCTATCGCAATCGGACCGGAGAAGGAAGAAGTCGTCAGCGCCTTTGGGTTCGATCCTGCCGCGCCGATGATGAATTTCACCTATACTGAAGGTACGGGATGGAGCGAAGACCCCACCCTCGAAGGTGTGGTATTGACTTCGGCGGCGGCTAAGGAGCTGGACAAGCATGTAGGCGATACCCTGGTCATCTCGGCGGGTGGGCACACGGCAGAGCGTGAATTGATCGGTATTGCTCAATATCCCTTCCCGTTTGCCTTCATGCAGTGGCAAGACCTGGCGAGACTGGCCGGATTCGTCGATGCAAACGGCACGCCTTTGCCCATCGTGATGTTCGCTTCGATCGGGGAAGCTGATGCCACGGCGGCTGATGTGGACGCGGCGATCAGCAAATCCTCAGAAGCGCTGCTGGAGGCGGGGATCACGGCATCGTTTGCCAACCTGGTGCAAGAGCAGGAAGATATAGCCGACCAGATGATGGTTTTTAACATGATCTTCCAGATGACCTCCGGCGTGATGGCCGCTGTGGGCGCGATTGGACTGCTCACCACACTGTCGATGGCCGTGTTCGAGCGCCAGAAGGAAATCGGCGTCATGCGCTCCATCGGCGCGGGATCGGGGACCATCGTGACGCAGTTCCTGGTCGAGGGCCTGCTGATCGGCCTGCTGGCGTGGCTGCTGGCCATCCCGTTGAGTTACATGCTGGCGACCAGCCTGTTGAATGGAATGGGGTTCGCGGATTTTATCGCCTTCAAGTACCCGTTGTGGGTATTGGGTTTGGGCCTGGTGGGCATGTTGGTGATTGCCGTGCTTGCCAGCCTGTGGCCGTCGCTGTCGGCGGCACGTCGCACGGTTTCTGATATTCTGCGCTATCAATAGGCGCTTGGGAGAGACACAATCATGACAAACGGACACTCCAACCCGGTCATCTCGCTGCAGAACGTCGAGAAGATCTACAAAACCAAAGCCGGTCCCCTGCGTGTGCTGAAGGGCGTGAACCTCGAAATCAACGAAGGTGAATTTGTTGCCATTGTTGGGCCATCGGGGAGCGGCAAAAGCACGCTGATCAATATGATCACCGGCATCGACCGCCCCACTTCTGGCGAAGTGTTTGTAGCCGGGCAGCGCCTGACCAACCTGAGCGAAAACCAGGTTGCCAAATGGCGCGGAAAAAATGTGGGCGTGGTGTTTCAGTTCTTCCAGCTGCTGCCAACCCTCACCGTGCTGGAGAACGTGATGATGCCGATGCACTATACGGGCACCTTCCGCGGAAAGCGCAAAGCTCGTGCGATGGAACTGCTCGAAATGGTGGATTTGCCAGATGTGGCGAACAAGTACCCCAGCCAGATTTCCGGCGGGCAGCAGCAGCGCGCCGCTATTGCTCGCGCACTGGCCAATAACCCGAAGGTGTTGGTCGGCGACGAGCCTACCGGGAACCTTGATATCGTGTCGGCGGGCCTGATGTTTGCCATGTTCGAGGACCTGGTGGCCCAGGGGACGACGATCGTCATGGTGACCCACGACCGCGACCTGGCGGGGCAAATCCCGCGCGTAGAGGAAGTGCGCGACGGTCAGTTGGTAGCCCAAGAAGACATCGACCAGCGGCTGGTCGCCGGTGCGGGTGAATAACACTCAACAGCGAGCAATGTGCTTCCGGCCAGGTGCTGCGCACTGAGTGCCGGTGGCCGACAACGCACGATACAGGACAGGCTTCACGCGGAGAGGATTACGACCATGGAAATCACCCAACGAGCGGCCAACGGCGTTCAGATTTTCACCCTGCAGGGGCGCATCGACAGCGCCGGAGCTGCCAAGATGGACCAGATGCTCCAGCAAGCAGCGAGCAATCGCCAATACAAGATGATCCTGGATATGTCGCAGGTGACCTATGTCAACAGCGCCGGGTTGCGCTCGCTGGCCGATATCTTGACGCGCAACCGCGCCCAAGAAGGCGATCTACGGCTGGTGGCGCTGCATCCGAAAGTTGAGCGCGTCTTCAAGATCATCGGCTTCGATAAGTTCTTCAATATGTATGCCTCAGTCGAAGCCGCGATGCAGGGGTTCTAACCTTCGGGCGCAGACCACACAACACGAATCACACGCTGGCACCGCCGGACATGAGAGGGCAAACGCTCTGGTCCGGCGGTTTGTGTTTCAGGGCCAGGTGCATGCGTGCGCTATTACTCACCCGGTTTTGGGCATATAATGGCAGCATAGAGCGATTATGTATAAGTCTCATAATCAGTGTATAGTTAGGGTTCTTCAGGCTGTTAATCCGAAATCTGTGCCTGTCGGCACTTTTGGGCTGGTGCCAACGACAAAAAACCTCAAAGGATAACACATGCTTTCGGGTGATCATGATACTGTTTTGGCACGGCAGGCCCAGCAAGGTGACCAGGATGCATTTCTGGCCCTGTACGAGCGCTACTTTCAGCGAGTGTACAACCGTGTTCGGTGTAAGGTCCCTGCTGCCCATGCCGAAGATGTGACGCAAGAGATTTTTATCGCCGTAATGCGCTCGCTGGCGGGCTTTGAGGAGCGCGCGCGGTTCAGCACCTGGCTGTATACCATTGTCAACCGGCAGATTGCCGACTTCTACCGGAACCGCAGCCGACGTGATGATTCCCAGGCGGTCAGTCTTGAACAGGTGGAGTATGTGGTGGCCGCTCAGGTGGCGGGCGGTGATTATGGAGACGAGAGTGCATTGGTTCAAAAGGCGTTGGCCGCTTTGCCGGAGCATTATCAGGACGTCATTTTTGCTCGTTTTGTCGACGGGCTGACCTTTGCTGAGATTGCGACTGAGCGGGATCAGTCGTTAGAAGCTGTAAAATCGCTGTACCGCCGGGCTATCCAGGCTTTGCGGGACAAGATGGGTATAGGCCAATGAATGATTACGATGGCGGATTTGATGATGAGCTGGCGGGCTTCACCGACCGCGTGCTGACCGGGGAAGAGGCAGCGGACGAAGAAGCCCCCGGCGACCTGGGGGGAGTCATTCTGCGGCTTCACCGCACACTTCAACTGGATCATTCAGAGGATGATTCAGTACGCGCGCGAATTCGTCAGCGTTTGGTGCAGGAATGGGCCGCGCTGCATTCGGGTTCGGCTCAAGCTCGCCGGGCAGCATATCAGTCGCCGGTAAGGCGGCTCTCGCGCTTTTTTGCGCCACGTGCCGTGCGCCTGATGGCGGCGGCGGCTGTGCTGTTGGTGGTATTGGTCGGCGTGGTGCTGATAGTGGGTGGTTCGGATGGCAATGGCTTGCAGGGCACGGCCAGCGACTCAGGTTCTACGTTGCTGCCGCTCGCAGTGGTGATAGTTGTTGGGATGCTCACGGCGGTGTGGTGGATTCGGCGGAAGCACGGTTGATCCGCGATGGTTGTGGCGGTGAACCAGGCCGGTCAACCCTTTTGAACAGGCGGTGCCGACATAAAATTCGTAAAAGCACGAGCCGATTTTCGAAGTGAATCGAAGGGGGAAGACAGATGAAGCTGAGTCGTAACCGCCGCGAGATGATGACGCTGGTCGCCGGGATGTTGATCGGGATCGTGCTGGGGGCGGCGATGATGGGCACCAGCCCCGATCTTCGTGAGGCAATCTTCGGAACTTCGGCCAGTGTTGATGGTAATGATGGGGCCGGCGTGCCGGGTGATGTGGAATTTTACCTGGCGGACCTGGAGTCTACTCAAGCCTGGCTGGCTGCTCAACTGCCCACAGAGAGTGAACAGATTCAAGCCGCGCTCGAGACCTTGATGGCGTTGCCCAGCTCGCCGTTTTTCCGGCAAGACTTCCAGGCGGCCAGCGATGATCTCGACCTGGTGCTTCCCCGTCTCTATCGTCAACTGAGCGCTCCACTCAGTCCGACGGATCAATCGGACCCCAGCAAACTTATCGCGTGCCTGGGCATGGAAGATAATCCTTATAATCCTGCCCCGACGCTGCTTTTTTACCTGACTGTGCCAAAGCAGAAAACAACCACCCTGGTGTTACCCACTCAATGGGAAAAGCTGGCCGAACCCCTGTCCAATACGCTGTTCTGGCAGCTTCTGGCGTGTTATCCGCAGCCACAGGATGCGGCTTCTTAGACTGATATGGTTGAGTTGTGCACTGCCCCCTTCTTGATTGGGGGCAGTGATTTTGATGGGATTCCGCGATTGGGCAGAGTCGCTTGATTGGTCTGAAAAGGAGGTGGCCGGGGTAGGGGGAAGGGGATCGGTTTGAGTACGGTCGTGGTTTGAATGCATCCGATGTTTTGAGGAGGGTTTTTCAGCCGATGCGACGTATAACGCGACAGAACTGGACGATTATCGGAGCCGCATTTGCCGTTTTGGTAGCGGGAGTGCTGCTGTTCGGGGACGATCTTGGTCTCTATGGTACGGCTGGCAACGAGGACCAGTGTGCCAATATCAACGGAATGCAAAAAGAGGTCCCGCCTGGCATGATCAAGGATGGGGACAACTGTATCCCCGCTCCAGATACGCCTGTAGCCATCGCTGACAGAGACAGCGATGGTGTAGGCGACGATGCAGATGCCTGCCCAGATCAAGGCGACCAGGGGTATGGCCTGGATGCGAGCGGCTGCCCGCTTCCGCCGCCGCCAACAGACAGTGACGGTGATGGGATCGCTGATGACGCGGACGCCTGCCCCAATCAGGGGGACCAGGGCAATGGGTTGGATGCGAGCGGCTGCCCGCTTCTGCCACCGCCAACAGACAGTGACGGTGATGGGATCGCTGATGACGCGGACGGCTGCCCCAATCAGGGGGATCAGGGGAACGGTCTGGATGCGAGCGGCTGTCCGCTTCCGCCGCCGCCTCCTCCTCCTCAGGCAACGGACACTCCTTCGGTTGGGGGGCAGAACCTACCACCCGGACAGCAGCAGACCTGGGACAAATCGAGCGTTTCGGTGACCGGAACGTGCGCTGCCGGTCAGGCGGTGTTCACAGTACGCAACACCGGCGATGCCGGTGGTGGTGATATGCAGGGACCGGTGGAGTGGCGACTCTACGTTGATGGACAGCTCAGCCAGTCCGGCACACTCCAGTTGAAGGGCGGGGAAGTGACTCTGCTGACCTTCGCCTTCCAGGGCACCAAGATGCGCCTGGAGGTTGATCAGCGTCCTGGGCATCCTGGTAGCAGCCAGCCGCGCGCTGATGTCGAAGGTTGCACGCCGGTAGATGTGTGTCCAAACGTGCCCGGCGTGCAGTTGACCGAGGCAGAGTGCGATGTCTGTGCGAATAAACCCGGCGTGCAGTTGACGCCTGAGGAGTGCGACGTCTGCGAGAATGTGGACGGGGTGCAACTGACTGAGGCGGAATGCGATGTCTGCGCGAACGTGGACGGTGTGCAACTGACGCCTGAGGAGTGCGACGTCTGCGCGAACGTGGACGGCGTGCAACTAAGCATGGACGAGTGCGATGTCTGCCCGAACGTTGAGGGAATGCAAAGCAGCGCTTCTGAATGTGATGTGTGCCCGAACCTCGAAGGGGTGCAGTTCAGCCTGGCGGAATGTGACGAACCTCTGCCGCCCGCCTGCGAAACTACGATGGTGGATGCCAATGGTAACCTGGTGGTGGTTTCGAATCCTGCATTCTGCGCGCCTGTTGAGTCTGTGCCCGTGCCACCCATCGAAATTGGTGAGGCGCAGGTGTGCCCTGACTGGTTTGTATACCACACCACCCAGACCGGCGATCTTGAGGTCTTCCGCCTGGGTGAGCTGCCCGGCAATCCTGGCGCAGATGCGAACCTGACCAAGGGCACCAACGAGAATCCGAACCTGAATTTCGACTCGCAGCCGACTCGCTCGCCAGACTCCGCGTGGATCGCTTTTGCGAGTAACCGGACCGGCGATTGGGAAATCTGGCGCGGTCGGACCGATGGCTCAGTGCAAGAGCAGCTGACCTTCCAGCCCAACTCGGTGGAACTGGACCCGGCGTGGTCGCCGAATGGATCGTATATCGTCTACGACTCGGCGCGCGATGGCAACTGGAACCTGTATCTGCTCAACGTTCGGACCGGAGTTGAGATTCAACTGACCAACCACCCGGCTCCCGATCGTAACGGCTTCTGGCATCCTGATGGCGACAAGATCGTGTTCCAGTCGCTGCGGGATGGCCTGTGGCAGCTCTACGTGATCGATCTCAATACGCGTGTTGAAACCCGGTTGAGCGATGGCTCTGGCGACGACTTCAACCCGCAGTATTCCAACGACGGCACGCGCCTGGCGTTCCAGTCCTTCCGCGATGGAGGCACCAATCGCGTGCTCTACGTGATGAACGCGGATGGCTCGGATGTCCAGGCCATCTCTGACCCGAACGGCGATGTGTCGAGCATGGCATTTTCGGGTGACGACCAGTTGATCGCTTACACGTCGAATCTGCCGGATGCTTCTGGAGCAACGGACCGGGACATCTATGTCTACGAGTTCTCTACCCAGCGGACTCGCCTGCTGACCGATAACACGGTGGATGATTTCGCACCGACCTGGCGCTGCAACAGCCGCTCGGTGATCTTTACTTCGGATGTCACCAAAGACACCCCCGAAAGCAGGGACTCCAACGTGTTCGAAGCACCGGCTGATCCGATGGATGCCGGTCCCATCGATGTGCTGGCCGAGGCGGCACAGCTTACTTCCGACCCCGAGTCGGATTACGATCCGCAAAGCTCGCCTTCGGAAGAAAACGCGAGCCTGCAGAACGATGTTGCCGCACCTAGCCGCTAGTCTCCGCTAACGCTCACGTGCCTGTCATGTGAGCACTAGAGGGGCCACTCTCTCGCAAGAGGGAGCGGCCCTTTTTGCTGGCGATCCGGGGGAAAGTGGCAAGGATGAAACCAGTTCACTATACTCACGGGCCGAATCCGGTCATGTGCCGGAAAAAGGCCGGCTGTGAGTGATGATGGAGGGCCAGGTAGGACGATGAGCAGCACCCTGAATGCGTTACAGGCTCAGGCGGCGCGCGCGCTGCTGAGTGCGGGTGTGGTCGGGTTTGACCCGGCGAACCCGATCACGTTTCGTTCGGGCATTCTTTCCCCTGTGTATCTCGATAACCGGCGGCTGCCATTTGTGCCGACCCAGTGGCGGGTGATCATCGACGGGTTCCGCCAGATGATCGCACTGGATGGCATCGTGTTCCAGGTGCTGGCAGGCATCGAAGCGGCGGGTATTCCTCACAGCGCGGCGCTGGGGTTCAGCCTGAACATGCCTTCGGTATTTGTCCGCAAGCAGCCAAAAGAACACGGCACACGCAGCCGGATCGAAGGGGGCGATGTGCGCGGGCAGCAGGTGCTTCTCGTCGAGGACCTGGTCACCACGGGCGGCAGCAGCCTGGCCGGGGTAGAGGCACTCCGCGAGGCAGGCGCCCAGGTGACGGACTGCATGTGTATCGCCAGCTACGATTTCGCCGAGGCGCGGCAGGCATTCAATGCAGCAGGGGTGCAGCTTCATACGCTTGTGCCCTTTCCGGTGCTGGTCGCCGAGGCCAGCGACAGCGGTGTGTTCGGTCGGGATGCGCTGGAAGTGCTCGAAACATGGATGCGCGATCCGCATGGCTGGCGACCGGGCCTGACCAGGGATGAAGGGAAAAACCAGTGAACGCCATCGCCAAATATGATCAGCGCGCGCAAACGATCAATTCGCTGGTGTGCGTTGGACTGGATACGCCGCTTGAGCGTGTGCCCGAACGGTTTCATTCTGCCGAAGACGTGCTGTTTGCCTTCAACCAGTGGATCATCGACCAGACTCATCCCTACGCCGCCGCCTATAAGCCCAATATTGCCTTTTATGAGGCTCACGGCGATGCGGGCTTGCGCTCACTGAAGCGCACCGTCGATTACCTGCGGGAGCATCACCCCGATATTCTGACCATCTGCGACGCCAAGCGTGCCGATATTGGCTCGACCAACCAGGGGTATGTCTCAGCCATTTTTGACTGGTTGGGCTTCGACGCGGTGACGCTCAACCCCTACCTGGGGCGTGAGGCGATGCAGCCCTTCCTTGAACGTCAGGACAAGGGGTGCATTGTGTTGTGCCGCACCTCGAACCCTGGCGCGGGCGAACTTCAGGACCTGATGTGCGAGGGAAAGCCGCTGTGGCAGATCGTGGCCGAAAAGGTCAGCGGGGAGTGGAACGCGCGCGGCAACTGCATGTTGGTTGCGGGGGCCACCTATCCCGATGAGCTGGCACGCATCCGCGCGCTGGTGGGCGAAATGACACTGCTTATCCCAGGTATAGGTGCACAGGGCGGCGATGTGGCGCAGACTGTGCATGCCGGGGCGAATTCTGCCGGGCGCGGCATGATCATCAATTCGTCGCGCGCGATCATCCTGGCCGATGACCCGGCGCAGGCTGCGCGCGACTTACGCGACGCCATCAACGATTTTCGCTGACTCACAGGCACATAACCGCATCGAGGCATCACTCAACAAGGCAGAGACAGACGCATGACTTCACTTTCCATTCAGGCAGTGATTTTTGATATGGACGGCCTGCTGGTCGATTCCGAACCGATGTGGGACAGGGCGCGCATCGAGGCGTTTGGGGCCGATCGTTTGCGCTGGACGCCCGAAGACCAGATGCGCGTGATGGGGTCGTCCACCATAAGTTGGGCGCGCTTCATTGAAGAGCGCCTGGGGTATGAGTTCACAACCGATCAGATCATTGAGCGCGTGGTCGATCGCATGGTGGAAGGGTACCGGCAGCATGTGCCGCTGATGCCCGGTGCGCGTGAGGCTGTTGCACGCATGGCCGGTGAATTCCGACTGGGGTTGGCCTCTGGCTCACCGCACCGCCTGATCCAGGCCGTGCTCGAAAGCGAGGGGTGGACTTCCGTTTTCGCCCGCGTGGTTTCCAGCGATGAGGTGAAAGCGGGCAAACCGGCCCCAGATACCTACCTGGAGATTGCGCGCCGCATGGGCCTGGACCCGCGAGCGATGGCCGTGGTTGAGGATTCGGCAAATGGCATCCTGGCAGGACACTCGGCGGGGTGCAAGGTGATCACCGTGCCTTCGGCCATGATGCGCCCCGCCGATGACGTGCTTCAAAAGGCCGACCTGGTGCTCGATTCGCTCCACGACCTGACGCCGGAAGCTGTGCGCGCGCTGTAGTGCTGCCTCCTTAGCGATACATCTGCCCGGCATTGTGCAGGCGGGCAACGCTGTCGGCGAGTCCGCCAGGACGGCAGCGCGCTAGCCATAGGTCACGGTATTCGGCTTCGATCTCGGCCATGTCGCGCAGCATCTCCGCTTTGTCGACACTGCCGGGCTGTGCCAACAGCCCGCGCTTCGCCCCATGCCGAAGCATTCGCGCAGCGAGGGTGAATTCGCGCGCGACCAGGGCTGCGTCCGGGACTGCCATCTGGGCAGAATCAAGCGGTGCCATTACATCGTCGATCGCGTCGAGCGTCTCATTCAGGCGTTCGGCGAGCGCGGGGTGCTGCGCGTGCAGCCTGGCGATCTGCGCTGCATCGGCATGATACAGGTTGAACAACAGGCTGCTGTTGTGGCTGATCACTCCCGGCTGCTGGTAAATGTTACCCAGGTCGTAGGCTAACCGGCCCATGTGACCCGCGCTGTCATGAAATACAAAGGTGTCCAGCGTGCCGGGGAGGTCCAGGTCGCGGTTGCGATCGAAAGCCCAACTGAGCGCGGCACCATACACAAATCCCAGGTAGCTGATCGGCAAAGTCTGCCAGTGGCCTTCGTCGCCCCAGTCAGTATTGAGCAGACCAATTGCCCCGTTGGTCAGGCCATTCTCGGCAGCGTTGCGGATATTGCCGGTGCAGTTGTCGGTCCGCCCGGCGATGGTGCGCCAGCTTGAGGTGCCGGGGCAAACATAGAACGGGATACCAGATTCGGCGAACAGGCGAGTCATGCGGGGGAATTCGTGATCGGCTTCGTAACCCCATTCCAGTGCGATGGTGTCTTTCTGTACTTCGGGGACGAGATCGGGGTACTGGTTGATGATATCGCCCCAGAACTGCATGGTGCGCCCGCGCTCGGTGACCAGATCGTAGATTTTGAGCAGGAAATCGAGGTAGACCCGTCCTTTCCCGTGCTGCTCTACCAGGGTCCTGGATCGGCCTTGTCCCAGATCAAATGTTTCGTCGCAGCCGACATTGAAGTGTGGGCTGGTGAAATTGGGCAGCAGCTCGTCAAACAGCTCGCGGAGCAAATCGAGAGTCTCCGGCACGGCGGGCGAGAGGCTGAAGGGGGGCATCATGGTTCCCCAGGGCGACACGGTAGGCGTTTCGGTCTCGGCCAGGCGCAGATATCGCGGAATCTCAAACCAACGGTGCATGTGCCCGAAGCTGTTCTGGTTGGGCACAAAGTCGATGAAGCGCTCGCGGCAGTAGGCATCGAGAGCCAGCATCTCTTCTGCCGTCATGGGCGAGGCTTTCACCCAGACTTCGCGGTGATTGCGGTAGGCGAAGGTATGCTCGATGTACAGCTGGAACTGGTTGACTTTCCACGCGGCGAGCCGGTCGATGAGGTGATACAACGTCTCCATGGTGGGCACGCGGTCGCGGCTGATGTCGAGCATGACTCCGCGTGCGGCAAAATCCGGCCAGTCATCGATCTCCAGGGTGGGCAAGGTGGGGCCGTGTGTCTCAACGAGCTGAATCAGGGTGAGTGTGCCATAGAACACCCCGGCCAGGTCGTGCCCAATGACCTGAACGCCGTCACCGTTGATGATCAGCCGATAGCCCTGATCGTGGGGAAGGGTGGGATCGAGCGTGAGGGCGACCGCGGTGGCAGCATCCCCGCCCGAAAACGTCCAGCGCCTCCCGGTGCTCTTGAGCAGGGCACCTTGCAGGCGCTGCGCCGTGAACAACAAATCGGCAGGGCGCGGCACGCAGAGGCCAATCACTCCGCCGGATGGCAGCGTCAGGGTGCCTCCGGTCAGGGTCAGGTGCTGAGGCTGCGGCAATAAGCGAATAGAGCGGGTCATGCGGTATCATTCCTTTGTCGGTGGGCCAGGGCGCGCGGCCCATGCGCGGATCGAGTGCAGTTGGGATCAATCATACTCGCGATCGGAGACAGCGGAAATGGCAATTTCAGGTACGGTGTTGGGATCAATTCATTGACAGGAAACAACAGCTTGCCGTATACTGGGTGTTGAGAGCGCTCTCAAGGAACATCAAGATCACTCCGGGACGCTCGTCGTAGACACCCGTTGCGCTCGAAAATCATCCCTCGTTTTCGCCTGTAAAGGGCAGATACGGTTATCGTGCCCGCACGAGCACAGGATGCCGGTGGAGCGCTTACTTGTGAGCGCTTTCAGGTGCGCTGATGGACTGCGGGCTTCTGATTCTTGTACTGAACGGCTTCATTGAGCAAAGGAATGGTTCCCGTGAACTATGGCTATTTCGATGACGCACAGCGCGAATATGTGATCACCCGCCCCGATACACCGCTGCCCTGGATCAATTACCTGGGCTGCGAATCCTATTTTGGCCTGATCTCGAATACTGCCGGGGGCTATTCATTTTACCGCGACGCGCGGCTGCGCCGCCTGACTCGCTACCGGTACAACAATGTGCCGCTCGACACGGGCGGGCGTTACATTTACCTGCGCGATAATGCAAGCGGCGACTATTGGTCTCCCTCGTGGCAGCCGGTGCGCGGAGCGCTGGACGACTATACCTGCCGTCACGGGATGGGCTATACAGTGATAGCAGGACGGCGGGCTGGCATTGCTGCACAGACCCGCTATTTTGTTCCGCTAGGGGAGACGCTCGAAGTATGGGATTTCAGCGTCACCAACGAACGCGACAGCGCCGCCGATCTCTCGGTGTTCTCGCTGGTTGAATTCAACCTGTGGGATGCCTACGACGATATGACCAACTTCCAGCGCAATTTCAGCATCGGGCAGGTCGAGCTGGATGATGAGGTCATCTATCACAAGACGGAATACCGCGAGCGCCGCGATCATGTGGCGTATTTCGCGTGCTCAGCTCCGCTTGCCGGGTACGATACGCAGCGCGAGGCCTTCCTCGGCGCTTACCGGGGATTCGATGCGCCCGTCGTGGTCGAACGCGGCGAATCTGCCAATTCCATCGCCTACGGGTGGTCGCCGATCGGTTCGCATCACGTAGTGCTGCGGGTGGAGCCAGGTGAGACGCGCCGGGTGATCTTTGTATTGGGCTATCATGAAAATCCGCGTGACCAGAAATTCGACCCGCCCGACTCGCAAACTGTGAACAAGCGCACCGTCAAGCCGGTGATCGCGCGGTACCGCGATGCGCAGGTGGTGGATGCGGCCTTTGAATCGCTGCAGGCGTATTGGTCGAATCTGCTGGGCATTCTCCAGGTAGACACGCCGGATGAGCATACTAACCGGATGGTCAATATCTGGAATGCGTACCAATGTATGGTCACGTTCAATATGTCGCGCTCGGCATCCTTCTACGAATCCGGTGTGGGGCGCGGCATGGGCTTTCGCGATTCAAGCCAGGACCTGCTGGGCTTTGTGCACATGGTGCCCGAACGCGCGCGTGAGCGCATTCTCGATATTGCCGCCACCCAGTTCCCCGATGGCGGCGCATATCACCAGTATCAGCCGCTGACCAAGCGAGGCAACGCCGCAGTGGGCAGCAAATTCAACGATGACCCTCACTGGCTGGTGCTGGGCACGGCAGCCTATATCAAGGAAACCGGCGATTGGGCGATTCTGAACGAGCCGGTGCAGTTCGATAACTTGCCCGGATCGGAGCAGCCGCTGTGGGAACATCTGCGGCGCAGCATCCAATATACGCTCGATCGGCTCGGTCCGCACGGGCTGCCGCTCATTGGCCGCGCCGACTGGAACGACTGCCTGAACCTCAACACCTTCTCCAGCGAGCCAGGGGAATCGTTCCAAACCGCCGATTCAATGGATGGGAAAGTTGCCGAATCAGTCTTTATCGCCGGTCTGTTCGTGATCTCGGCGACAGAGATGGCCGGGATGGCGCGTCACCTGGGGCTGACCGATGAAAGCGATGGTTATCTCCACCTGGCGGAGCAGATGAGTGCGGTCGTGCACGAGCATGGCTGGGATGGCGAATGGTTCCTGCGGGCATATGATCACTACAGCGCCAGGGTCGGGTCGCGCGAGTGTGACGAGGGGAAGATTTTTATCGAGCCGCAGGGAATCTGCGTGATGGCGGGTATCGGACTGGACAATGGGCGCGCACGCCAGGCACTCGACGCGGTCAAGACTCACCTCGCCACGCCTCATGGCATTGTGCTCCAGCAGCCAGCATATTCCCGCTACTACCTCAACCTGGGCGAGATTTCATCCTATCCGCCGGGCTACAAAGAGAATGCGGGTATTTTTTGCCATAATAACCCCTGGATCATGATTGCTGAGGCGATGTTGGGCGACGGCGACCAGGCCTACGATTATTACCGGCGCATCAATCCTTCGGCGCGCGAAGCAATCAGCGACGTGCACCGCTGTGAGCCATACGTTTACGCGCAGATGATCGCAGGGAAAGATGCCCCCACTCATGGCGAGGCCAAGAATTCATGGCTGACCGGGACGGCAGCCTGGAATTTTGTCGCCATCACCCAATGGATCCTGGGCATCCGGCCCGATTTTGAGGGGCTGCGTGTTGCGCCGGTTATCCCGGAGACGTGGCAGGGATTCACTGCGCGTCGTGTGTTTCGTGGGGTGACCTATGCGATCACTGTCAGGCGCGAGGGGCCGGGTAACACCCTCAGCCTGACCGTCGATGGTCAGCCCATCGAAGGCAATGTGATTGCCCCAGTTGCCGGGCGTTCGACGGTCAGTGTGGAGGCAATCCTCCGGTAACACAACCGCACCTGCAAGAGCGATGAATTCCGTCAGCCCTCGCGTAATTCGAGGGCTGTTTGTGTTTCTATATGTGCCTCGCGGCGCAACCGCTGTATAATAGCAGTGACCGCGGTACAGAACGGTCCGATTCGCGTCGCCGGGCCGCCTTTTGGCACGAGATGGCGAAATGTCGACCTCTGCGCTGCAAGAGTTTGAATTTTGCAAAACTTTTTATGGAGGGATGAATGGTAAAGTCTAAGCGCCTGATGTTGGTAGTGATGACTCTGGTGATCACCGCGATGTTGGCCGGCACGGTGAACGCCCAGGGTGGCGAGGAAGTCGTGATTGCGCCGCAGCCGTGCGATGCACCGGGCGATCTGACCATGTGGGTTTGGGACGAGGTCTGGGCCGGGATCATCGGCAAGTCCATCGAAGTCTGGACAGCCGAGTACTGCCCCGGCGCGACGGTTGATATCCAGGTTCAACCCTGGGGCCAATATTGGGACCTGCTGAAGACCAACGCGGCAAGCGGCGACCTGCCGGATGTCTTCAACATGTCGCAAGACCGGTTTTTCTTCTATGCCGATAATGATGCGGTGCTGGATCTGCAGCCCTGGTGGGATAAGTATGGTGTGGATACCACGATCTGGGGCAGCGGCCTGGTCGATCCCTATCGCTGGGGCGAGAATGGCGACCTGTATGCTGCTCCGGTCAACTGGGATACGGTTGCCGTCTATTACAATAAGGACATGTTCGATGCGGCAGGATTGGCCTATCCGACCGCAGACTGGACCTGGGATGACTTTGCGGCGGCTGCCGAAGCACTGACCAAGCCGGATGAGGACATTTACGGCGCGGCGGTCTACAGCGAGTACCAGGCGGGCTATCCCAACTGGATCGCGGCCACCGGCGAGACTCCGATCGTGGATGCCGCCCGCACAGAATGCACCCTTGACAATCCCGGAAGCCTGGAAGCCCTGAACTTCCTCAAGGGGTTGTATGACAAGGGCTACATGCCGAGCGTCTCAGAAATGGGCGGAGCATCGGCAGATGACTCGTTCAATTTCTGGGCATCGGGTAAAGTGGCGATGGTGACCAACGGCTCGTGGAAGCTCTCGCAGGCGCTGAGCGAAGTCACGTTCAACTGGGACGTGGTGCAGCTCCCGAAGAATCCGACGACCGGGCGCAGCCGCTCGATCCTGCACGCGGTGGGTTATGTCGCCTCGGCGCGCAGCGAACAACCCGATCTGGCCGCGAACCTGATCCTGTTCCTGGCCAGCGATGAGGGTCAGCGCTTCTTCGCCGAGGGCGGCAATGTGGCCCCGGCTAATCCGTCTCCTGCCATTCAGCAGTTGTGGATCGACTCGTTTGGCGATACCGATGTCAACATCCAGACCTTCGTAGATGCCACGATCGACTCGCAAGGTGTGACGGTGTTTGACGAAATCTGGGATGTGATGAACTCCGAGATGGTTGTGCAGATCTTCGACCTGGGTGTGAGTGTCGAAGATGCAGTGGCCTCGACCTGCGAAGCGATTGAGGCTCAACTGCCACAATAATTGTTTGTTTGATCTGGCTTCCAGAGGAGCAGCCACCTGGCTGCTCCTCACCTTAATGCTGATTTGCTAATGACTGCAACTCTCCTCCGTTTTTTGGGGCCAACACCACATTCACGTCGTCGCGCGCTCTGGGGCCTGGCGTTGATCGCGCCCAATACATTGGGCCTGTTCTTTTTCTTTGGCATCCCGGTCCTCATGGCTTTCACTACGTCGCTCAATGAATGGAATGGCATCAAGCCGATGGTATTTGTTGGCACGGCCAACTTTGAGCGGTTGGTGCAGGACGATAAATTCCACCAGGCGCTTACCAACACGCTGAAGCTGATCGGGCTGACTGTGCCGCTGGAAGTTATCCTGGCGCTGACGGTGGCTGTGTTACTCAACCAGCCCCTGCGTGGGCGCGCCATTCTGAGGACGGTTTACTTCCTGCCGGTGATTACCTCGACGGTGGCGGCTTCGGTGGTGTGGACCAGCATCTTCCAGCCACGCTATGGCATTGTCAGCCAACTGCTGGAACCGGTCGGACTGGGTGAGACGAAATGGCTGGTTGAGCCGGGCCTGGTGCTGATCCCGATCGCGATTGTGGCGCTCTGCCAGCGCATCGGGTTTGATTTGGTGCTGTTACTGGCCGGGCTTCAGTCGATCCCGCACGAGTTGTATGAGGCGGCGCTGATCGATGGGGCGGACCGGTGGCGGCGCTTTCGCCATGTGACCCTGCCGATGCTATCGCCGACCACGTTTCTGGTGGTGGTGCTGGCGACGATCAGTGCGTTTCAGATCTTTGACCAGGTGTATATCATGACGCTGCGGACAGTGCCGGGCGGCGTTGGGGGAAGCGCGACTACGCTGACCTACTTCCTTTACCGGCGCGCCTTCTCCAATTCCGAATTTGGCTATGCCTCGGCAGTGGCGCTGGTGTTGTTCGCGATCATTCTGGGCGTTACATTGATCCAGTTGGTGGTCCAGCGCTATTGGGTGTATTACGAAGCGGAGACGGGCGAGTCATGATTGCCTCACTGCAAAAACAACCGGCTCGGCGCGAACTGAACTGGCCCCTGATGGTTGTGTCCTATGCCGTGCTGCTCATCGGCGCTGCCGCGATGGTTTTGCCCTTCGTCTGGATGACTTCGACGGCGTGCAAGCCGGCGGTTGAGCTAAACAAAATACCCGTGCGTTGGGTGCCGGAAAACCCGGTCTGCGGAGAGAACCTGAACCTGCTCTACGAGACCTCACCGAATTTCAACCGTTATATGCTCAATTCGGCCATCGTGACTCTTGGGCGGACATTGGGCCAGTTGATCACCTGCTCGCTGGCGGCTTATGGTTTCGCGCGGTTCAGGTTCCCAGGACGCAGCTTGATCTTCGCGTTATGTCTTGGTTTGCTGATGGTCCCGTTCCAGGCCATCCTGATCCCCGAATATATGCTGATCCGGGAGCTGGGGTGGATCAATTCCTTTCGGGCGCTGGTTATTCCCGGCACCTTCAGCGCGTTTGCGCTGTTTTTGCTGCGCCAGGCGTTTCTGCAGATTCCATTGGAAATCGAGGAAGCGGCCACCATTGACGGTGCGAATCCGCTCCAGGTGTTGTGGTATGTCACACTGCCGCTGTCGATCCCTGCGCTGGCGGCCTTTGCCGTGATCACCGTGCAGGCGGCCTGGAATGACTTCCTGTTCCCGCTCGTTGTGACCAATTCCGCCGATACGCGGGTGGTGACGATCGGGATCGCACTGCTGCAGGGTGAGCGCCGGACACCCTGGAACCTGTTGATGATGGGATCAACACTGGCGACGCTGCCCATGCTGATCCTGTTCCTGCTGCTCCAGCGCTATTTTGTGGCGGGCCTGGCGATGGGCGGCGTCAAACGTTGACGAGTTGAGCGCTTATGAATGCACCTGAATATGACATCATTGTTCCCGGTGATTATTTTTACGATCTGATCTATACCGGCCTGACCGAATTCCCTGTTTTGGGGCGCGAAATCTACAGCGAGGGCTTGATAGCCACTGGTGGCGCGATGTTCATCACAGCGGCATCGCTCCGACGGTTGGGCGTGCGAGTCGGGTGGGCGGGCTGTTTTGGTAGCGATTACTACAGTCGCTATGTTCGCGACATGGCTGCCGATGAGCAGATCGATCTGTCATTGATCAAAACTCTGGATCGCCCGTACCGGCGGGTGACGACATCGATCCCCTACCAGGGTGAGCGTGCGTTTATCACCTATACCGATCCCAAGCCGGAAGACCTGCACGCTCACTGGCTCACCGTCTTGCAGCAGCATACATTCTCGCATCTGCATCTTGGCTCGATGACTGCGATTGACGACCTGCTGCCCCTGGCTGAAGTCGCCCATGCGCGCGGGGCCACCATCTCGATGGACTGCCAGGATGTGCCGCACCTGGAGTCGGTATGCGCCTGGTGCGACGTGTTGGGGCTGGTGGACGTGTTCATGCCCAATGCGCGCGAAGCCCTGATCGTGAGCGGAACCAGTGCACTGCAAAGCGCCCTGGAATGCCTGATGGATTGGACCAAAGTGATCGTGGTGAAAGACGGCTCCAATGGGGCGTGGATTGCAGCAGAAGGGCGCATCACGCATGTTCCGGCGATTCATGCCGGGCGAGTAGTGGATACAACCGGGGCCGGCGATTGTTTCAACGCGGGATTTTTGCTCGGTTACGTGATCGAACACGCGCCGCTTGAACGCTGCGCGCTGTATGGCAACATCTGCGGCGGCCTCTCGGTGACCGGCATCGGCGGGGCGACCGCAGCCCCGACCCGGTCAGAACTGGCGGACTGGTTAGCCCGGCTCCAAGTCTCGTAGGTCATTGTTCCAAAATGGATAGTCAGGGGCCGGGCGCGGCCCCTGATTCTTTCTGGCGGTGATCAGTTCAGCCGCTGGTTGGGTGAACCTGGCAGCGGGGTGACGTATGGGCGGGGCGTGGCCGTCGTAATACGCAGGTTGGTGATCGACAGCGTATAGGGCGTTTCTCCGACAGTGAACTGCTGGCTGACCAGAGTGTACGTGCCCGTCTGCGGCAGGGTCAGCGCCGATATTTGCACCGGATCGCCAACCCTTGTGTTCGAAGCGTTGGACAGTTCCTTTCCATCTGGGGTGTACAGAATGAGCGAACCTTCTGTAGTCCCTGACTGCGAGGCCAGGGTGATCGAGAGCAGGTCTCCGGCGACACCTTCAAACTGCCAATACTGCGGTCCGGCAGATGGCGGGACAATCCTGGTTTCGCCGATGAGAATGGGCTGAGCTTCCGGCTGGGGCGTGGCTGTGCGTGTTGGCATGGGCAGCGGGGGCGTCGCGGGAGAAGGCGGCAAGGTTGGCGGAGCCTGCACAGGCGGCGGGGCCACCGTGCGAGTCATGAGATCGCTCAATAAGGCGATGCTGCCGGTGATGATCTGGCAGGCGGGATCAACTGGCATCTGGTAGTACTGCTGCTGCTCCACACACGACAAACTCGGCACATAGCGGTTGCGCTGAATCCAGGTCAAGAGGGCATCCAGCGAGTCCAGCCGCCACAGGATCACGCTGCCGTCAGCAGAGCCGGAAGCGAACCACTGGCTGTCGTTGGTGGCCAGGGGAAATTCCAGGCCGGTGACCGGGCCGGTATGGCCGGTATAGCGAAAAACCGGCGTCCCGGTCGTGATGTCCCACCGGGTGATGCTGCCATCCGATCCTCCGGCGAGCAGCCATTGGCCATCCGGGCTGGCAGCAACCTGAGTGACTTCTATGCCGCGCATTGGGAACTGGCGCACCGCGCGGTTGGTAATCATATCCCACACAATCAGGATGCCCTGGGTGCAGACCTGTGATGACTGATCGCGCGTCTGGCAGCCGCCGATCAGCGCCTGGTCCCCTGTGGCGCGCGGGATGATGGCCAGATCATTGATGGTGACGGCGAGCGGCTGGGGCGCGATCATCGCGGCCTGTCCCTGTACAAGGTCCCAGGTGAGCAGAGTGCCCATTGTGGATGCAGTCAGCACGGTGCGACCATCCGAATTGAAAGCGATATGGTTCACCGTGCGCAGGTGGTCCGCCGTTTCGGGGGTGCTGTCGAGAGTCTGCAGCACCGTGAGCGTGGCGGCATCCATCAGCAGAAGCTGACCTGCGCGACAGGTGCGTGTGAGGTACTGCATATCCTGACAGCCCGCTACGGCCAGGGTGGTTCCATCCGGGCTGAAGGCTGCCCGCGTGACGTCCTGAAGGCCAGTGGTGACCGGCGTGGGAACATCATCGCGCCAGAGGGTGAGTGAATTAGGCGCGGCAGTCTGGGTGATCACAACCGGATCGGCAGGATTCGGGCTGGTGACCAGAAGTGTTACCGGCGTTACGCCTGCATTGAGCGCCGCCGGAGACACACCGCTCGTCTCCCAATATCTCACCTGACCGTCATTATAGGCAGCCAACAGGGTGGGACGGTCGGCGGGGAAAGCCAGTGCGGTGACCGGAATCAGTGTGCGAATGGCGCGGCGTTGTTCGCCTGGTGTCAGGTCCCACCAGATAACGCTGTTGTCTCCCATCGCCGTCAGGGCCGCGTCTCCATTCTGGCGATAGACCACATCCCACATCGCGATCTGTTTGTAGGCAAAGCGTCGGGTTGCCAGGCCGGTTGAGAGATTCCACCAGATCATCTGGCCATCGTCGCCCACTGAGAGGGCCGTCGGCTCGTCTGCTCGTCCAAAATCGACTCCACGCACGACACCGCTGTGCGCCCCAGGCATTTGCTGAACCACGGCGCGAGCGTTTATGTCCCAGATCAGGATAGACCCATCCTGCGTGCCGAGGATGGCCTGGTAGCGAGTCGGGTTGACCGTTAGCGCGCTGATGCCTGTTCCGCCGATCTCCGCCACCATCTCGCATCGGAGATCCAGGTTGGCCGGGCCAAGATCACAGCGTTCGATCTTTCCCTGGGCGGTGACAACGAACGCTGTCTGGCCGTCCGGCTCGAACGCTACCCCGGTGACACTGCCCGCGCCCGGTATATCGAAGGTTTTTGCCAGCCCGACCTCATCCACAAGGCCAAACAAAAGCGCAAAACCTCGCGTGCAGACGCCGTTGACATCCCAACGGCTGCACCCCCCGGCCAGCACGGCGCTGCTGTCCGGTGCCAGCGCCGCGCTCGTGAT
>DAOUFU010000308.1:0-6682 GCA_034429275.1 Anaerolineae bacterium
CAGCGCGCCGTAGAACGCCACGTTGAACGCCATCATCACGCCGGGCGCGACTCGCCGCCGCGTGCCGACCACCGCCTCCACCGGCGATTTCGCGTCGCCGGGCATCTTGCGCTCGACCAGCATCTGCGCCAGCCGCTGGCTGAACGCGCCATCCAGCACCACCACCCGCGCGCTGCCCTGGCGAAACAGCCGAATCACCTGCTCGGCCACTGCGTAGGATTCCCAGCCGTTCTCGTCTTCCAGCGTGAGCATGTCGCGGTCGCCCGCCGCCACGATGTGCACCACCCGGAACCCATCGAGTGAGTTGCCCGCGGCCAGCGCCGCGCCCAGAGTCTCCGCCGTCGGCGGCATCAACCGGGCCAGCGCCAGCGGCACCGCCGCATCCGTCTGCCGCGCGCTGATCTCCGCCAACATATCAACCAGCGCGCGCCATTCCGCCGCGTGGTCGATGGCCGTGACCGGGTCATGATCGCCGCCCAACCCCGCATAGGGCGCGGCGATCATCGCCAGCACCGGCAGATAGCGGCGCAACTGGGCGCTGCCGGGGTCGTATGGCAGTTGCATTCCAACCAATCGAGTGGGGGAAAAAGATGTTTGGGACGTCATGGGCCAACCCAACACGGCGCGGTTCGGCATTCTGAGAAGCGCCGGATCGCGGCATCAACAGCGGCACAGATACCAGCACAGATACCAGCGCAGTATAGACCAAACGCCCGAATCGCGAAAACCACCCCGCCGCGGCAGGGGCATGTCATGCGAGGAGCGGGAACGCGCGGGGTGCATTTCACGAAAGTTCACGCCGCCGTTTCGCCGCACGTTCGTGCACGTTGAGAAAAAAACGGCTATGGTGCCCCGCGAGAGTCCGGCCTCACCCCCGACCTGCGCGCCTCTTGGGAGGCGCTTGGTCTGCCCCCTCTCCAAAACTTTTTTTGGAGAGGGGGCGGAGCGGCCCGGTTTTGGCCGCGCGGGGGTGAGGCCAGACAGCGCCCTGCACCCTCATACCCCAAAATGGGATACCCCGCCGCGGCAGGTGCATGTCATGCGAGGAGCGGGAACGCAGGGTTTCGCCGGTCGAACACCCCAGTCGCCCCTCAGCGCCCCTATCCGAACGCCTCGCCCAGCGATTCGATCACCCGCGCGCCGGTAGCCGCCAGCCGCTCGCGCGCGTGATGGCCGGATGGAATCACCCAGCAGGCCGCCCCCAGCGCCGCCGCCACTTCGACATCGTGCGTTGTATCGCCGATCATCAGCATCGCTGCCGGGTCGAGCTCCTGGCGCGCCACCCAGGCCCGCCCGATGTCCACTTTGCCCGCTGCATGATGGTTATCCAGCCCGTTGACGTCGCTGAAGTAGCCGCGCAGGCCGTGCTCGTTCAGCAGGCGGTCGAGTGTCGCCTGCTGCATCGCGGAGAGGATCGACTGCGAGAGTCCGTTGGCCTGCGCCCATGCCAGCGCTTCGCGCGCTCCGGCCCGCAGCCCACATTCTCCCACCCGCCGCGCATATTCCGCGATGAACTCGTCGCTGAGCACCTCGAACGACTCGCGCGCAAAGTCGAACCCGGCCAGCGCGTAATAGTCGCGCACCGGGAAATCGAAGATTGTCGCGTAGCGCTCCGCCGTCAGCACCGGATGCCCGCGCTTCGCCAGCATCCCGTTGATGATGTCCAGGCACAGCCACGCATCATCGAGCAGCGTGCCGTTCCAGTCCCAGATGATGTGTCTGTAGGCAAATGAGGTCATGATCTCACAACGACGCCCGCAGCGTTCCGCCGTCCACCGGCACCATGGCCCCGCTAACGTAGCTCGCTGCCGGAGAAGCCAGGAACACCGCCACCCTGCCGAATTCCTCCGGCTGGCCCATCCGCCCCAACGCCGCGCCCGCCGCCTGCTGCCGGACGGCCTCTTCCACCGTGATTCCGCGCGCCTCAGCGCGGGCTGCCATCAGTTCGTCCACGCGCTCGGTCAGCGTCCAGCCCGGCAGAATGCTGTTCACCCGGATGCCCTCCGGTCCCAGTTCGCGCGCCAGCGTCTTGGTCAGCCCGATCACGCTCATCCTCACGCTGTTGGAGAGCATCAGGTTATCGATCGGCTCTTTCACCGAGATAGAGGTGATGGTCAGGATGGCAGCCCGGTCGCTCTGGCGCAAATGCGGCAGCGCGTGCTGGATCAGCCGCACCGCGCTCATCACCGTCAGCCGAAAAGCCGCTTCCCACTGTTCCGGCTTCAGCGCGTCGAACGTGCCCGACGGCGGCCCGCCCGCATTGGCGACCACCACATCCAGCCCGCCCAGGCTTGCCACCGCCTCGGCCACAATCTGACCTGCCTGCTCCGGGTCGGAAACATCGCCCACCACCGCGAAGACATCCCCGCCGGTTTCCTCGCGGATGCTGCGTGCCGTCGCCTCCAGTCGTGCCGCGTCGCGCCCATTGATCGCCACGCGCGCCCCTTCGCGGCTGAACTGTCGCGCCGCCGCCGCGCCCAATCCCCGGCTGCTCGCGGCCACCAATACCCGTGCATCTTTGAGTCCCAGGTCCATGTCGTCTATCCTCGCTGCGGAATCGTGTACGCCAGAATCAGCCGGTCCACCCCATCACCGTAATAATTCTCACCCACGCCCACCTGGACGAATCCCAGCCGCTGGAAGGCCGCGATGCCCGGCTCGTTTTCCGGGTGGAGCGTCGAATAGATCACCTGCACGCCCCCCTGCCGCAAGTGATCGATCACCTGCGCGATCAGGCGTGCGCCCACGCCCTGCCGCCGGAAATGTGCCTGCACCGCCAGGTTGAGGATCCACCCCGTCGCGCCGTCCTGGGCAATTGCCCCGCAGACATGCCCCACAATCGCGCCGTCCCGGTCGGCCACCCACACCAGCCGGGGGAACAGGTCGTACAGTTGGCGGAAAAAGTAGTAGGAATACGCCCCGCTGCCATACACGCTGCGCTCCAGCTCGATCAGCGACGGCAGGTCGGCAGGCTCAAACGTGCGGATGATGACCGGTTTTTCTTCGCTCATGCCGTCTGCGCCCCCTTGCGCGCTATTCCAGCTCCAGCTTGAGATGCACCCGCCCGATCCCGATCACATCGCCGGACGACAGCACCACCGGCTCGATCACCGGCGCGCCGTTGAGCATCGTCCCGTTGCTGCTACGCAGGTCTTCCAGCCACCACTGCCCATCACGCTGAGCGACCAGCGCGTGCTGCTGGCTGCAAAACGGCTCGGCCAACACGATGGTATTGGTCGGCGCGCGACCCAGGCTGGTCACCGGCAGCAGCGGAAAACTCGTGCCGATCAGGTCATCGAACCCGGACTCCTCGTCCGGCCCCTCGCCCTCGGACTCGGTGGCAATCACCACCAGGCGACCGCGCCGCCGCTTTTCATCGAGCACACCGCGCGCTGCCACCTGGTAATCGCGCCACAGCATCCACAGAATGGTGGTCACAAAAGCGACCAGCAGCCCGCCCGCCGCGAAGCGCAGGATCACCAGCAGCGTATCGAGATCAATAGCCACCGTCGCCGTCCTCGTCCTCCCAGCCGTCCAGCAGGTCGTCCAGCGCGTCCGGCTCACGACCCGGTGCTTCCGGGCGCGATGTCCCTTTCGGCGGCACTGCACCTCGCATCGGCAGCGTGGCCCGCACCTGTGTATCGCTGCCCCGCGCCGCCGATCGCGACGTTGTGCCCTCATCTTCCACGTAGACCACCCGCACCCCGGCCAGGCTGATCACGTCATTGGCGCGCAGCACACACTCGGCCACGGGCAGGTTATTGACCGTTGTCCCGCCCCGGCTGCCCAGGTCGTAGAGCACAAAATGACCAAAACGCAGCCGCAGCTGGGCGTGCTGGCGGCTCACGCGCGGATCATCGATCACGATGGTGTTGTCGTGCCGCCGCCCGATGTTGATCACCGCGCGATCGAGCGGCACATAGCGGTCGCCATCCACCACCAGGAAGGCGACCGGCAGCTTTTCCGCCTCCGGCAGATCGGGCGGGCGTTTCACCGGCACCATCGCCTGAGTCGCGTTCACCGCCGAAGCCACGCAGCGCGCCGTCACCTGCACGGTGAACGGCGACACCGCCTCATCGGGGCTGAGCACCACGTCCGGCAGAGCATCCAGCCGCATCTCGCTCTCGCGCGCCAGGTCGATCAGGTGCTGCGCCAGCCGCGCCGCCAGGTCTGGCTGGGCGCGCACCAGCGCCTCGTGATCCGATGGGTGCAGCCGGACGATGTAGCGGTTGGGGGCAGCCAGGTGTGCGTCGCTGTCCACCTGGGCGTTATCTTCCATCGCGCGCGCCAGCGCCATCGCGACCTCGCGCGCTTGCAGCCGCCCGGCAAACAGCCGCGCGAACCCGCCCTCAATCAGGCCCTGAATGCGCTTCTCGATCCGGTTAAAATGATTCTTGTCCATGCCGGACATTATACCAACCCATCGCCTCGCCCGAAAAAACGTGTTCCCACCGCCCCACCTACGAAGGAGTCACCGGCGCAGGCGTCTTCCCCCACACACGCAGCCGGGGCGCAGCAAGCCGCGCCCCGGAGAAGTCCTGCCTTTGCCCGTCCCTTGCCGGGTCGGTTTACGGCTCTTTCGGGCGGTTGTTCAGGATGAAGTCCTGCGGGTCGATATAGTTGGTGCGCAGGCTCGTCCGGTCCATCTTCGGCCAGTGGAACGGCTGCGACATCAGGATGCTGGTCGGGCTGAGATCGAAATGCAGGTGATAGGGGAACAGGCCCTCGGCATTGCCCACCTTGGCGATCTGCTGGCCGCGCACCACGCGATCCCCTACCCGCACCTTGATATCCGTCACGTGCGCGTACCGCCCATACAACTGCTGCCCGTTGGTGATCAGCGGGTCGTGCCGGATAACGATCACGTTGCCCCATCCCGCCAGCCGGTCGGCGAACACGACCACACCCGAAGCCGCCGCGTAAACCGGCGTGTTGGCGTCCGCGTCCCAATACGGCGAGTTGAGGTTGAGGTCTGCCCCGGTGTGATAGGCCTGGCTGGCCGTGCCCTCGCGGTACAGCCGGTCGAAGCCGGTCGCGTCGAACCATTCGCCCGGCCAGATTTTGGTGGTGCGGCGCTCGGCCTGCGTGCCAATAGGCGCATCGTACCCATCCGCCAGGAATTTTTGCGTAGGCGTGATGCCCACCACCTGCCGCCACCGGATCGCGTCGAACACGATCTCTTTGTCGGTTTCGCCGGTCAGGTCGTTCAGGAACACAATACCGGCTTTCACATCGTTGGCATCGAACTGGTACACGCCCAGCGGCACCCACTGGTTGAAATAGCGGTCCTGCTGCACCGGGATTTCAAGCTCAGTGGAAGTACCCAATACGCCGTGCAGCTTATAACGGGCGCGCGCGGTTGTGGCGTGCCGCGCCGGGACAAACACCGAAACCTCGTACCACCCACTCGCCACCAGTTGCGGGTCCCAACGCGCCCAGACGGTGCTGCTGGTGGCTGCGGTCGCCTTATACTTGGCCGTCCAGCCCCAGGTGTTCTTGTAGCTGCTCAATACGGTGTTTGTCGCCTGGCCGCTGTGTGTACCGTCGCGGTAGCTGGGACTGTCCGGCGTGATGACCACCTCGATCCCATACCGTCCCTGGCCCGTCGGCGGCTGCGTCGGCGTGGTGCTCGTGTCGCTGACCGCGTGATTGATCGACGGGAACTCGATCGGCCCGATGATGCCGAACCGCCACCAGCTCAGCCCGGCAGCTTTCAACGTCGATACCGCGTACACGCGCGCCGCGTTCATCTCGTCGCGCGGGGCGTTGCCCGGCAGCACCGGGAACAACGGCAGGCCATAATCCTTCCACGTGTCCCATCCCTCGTCCAGCACCGACCGCCAGGGCTGCTGGAAGGTGTTCCAGTAGAGCTGGAGGTGAACGCTGTTGATGAAGGGCCGCCACTCCGCCGGGAAGATGCTGGCCTTGTGCTGCGAGCGCGGGTCAACCGCCATGCCCAGGTGGAACCTTCCCCCGATCCCGCGCCGGATGCGCGTCATCAGCGGGCGAATCGGCTCTTTCCCCGCTCGCCAGAACCCCGCGTAGGGTTCCACGTCCAGCACCATCGAGCGCACACCGGGCCGGTTGCACACCTCGATGATCCGGTCCGCCTCGGCGGTGACGTTTTCGCCCTTCACGACCGCCCAGGCATGAAACTCCAGACCGTTCGCTTCCAGGATGCGCACCCATTTATCGACACTGGCTACGTTATCGATCGCCAGGTCGCGGTCCGCGTCAAACTCCCCCTGCCAGTTGGTGCCGTCGCTGGTTTTAACCCACACCTGCTTCACTGCCGGTGCCCAGGTCTTCAGGGTCCTGACCATGTCCTCGATGGTCCCTTCGGCCAGCACATCGCCTCGCCAGTGCCAGACCGCCACCTTTCCATCATACGGCGTTGCCATAAGAGCCGCTCCTTAGCCTCAAAAAAACACTCATATCCGAATTCGCAAGGGCGCTGCCAATTTCTGCATAGTAGTACGATTTGCAAAACTTGACAACATTCGCCCCCACAAGGGTGCATTCCAAATTGGGGGCGAAATTGCGAGGACTTCGCCCCCGTCGTGCATATTGATAAGGTGAGCGGATAGGGGTGGGCGAACGGCTGGCCTCACCCCCGACCTGCGCGCCTCATGGGAGGCGCCTGGTCTGCCCCCTCTCCGAAAATTTTCGGAGAGGGGGCGGA
>DAOUFU010000309.1:0-20720 GCA_034429275.1 Anaerolineae bacterium
CAGACGATGCTCATATCGGGGCGCTGGTCGAGGCCTAGGCCCACCCCCTTGATGGCCGTGACGTGATTTATGTGCTTACAGAACTGGTTGGGCAGGTAGATGAATTTTTCGGGCAGTGAATAGCGATCACAGACCCACCGGGGATCGCGGTCGAAGATCGTGGTGGGGACCTGCGACACAAACTGCACCACGCGCCCCTTAGGCGCGGCTTCCGGCAGCAGGGTACAAAAATCGTTCAGAGCGTCGTGGCTGCTGAGGACCACGCGGTCGGCAAAGTGGGCGACCGTTCGGAGTCCCTGGGTGCGGATGTCGATTTCCTCACGCGAGAACATCTCTGGCAGGCGGATGTGCTGAAAATCGGTATACCAGGCCAGCAGGGGCACGTTGAACCATTCGCCGTAATCCTTGCCCAACGTGAAGATGGCATCGATCCCCTGGCTGCGCAGAAAGTAGGCAATCGGGGAGCCAGCCTTCAGATCGTAATGAGTCTTGCGCTGGATGAAGAAGCGCACCCGTTCCACCAGCGGCCTGCTCAGCGAAATCGTCAGTTGCCGGTCGATCAACGGCAGCAGCATCTTGTAGCTGTCGTCAGGGGGTTGGTGGGCCGTCAAGAGGACGATCTGGGGCGGCTGATCCAGCGACTTCAGGGCGGTGAACAGGTTTTTCAGGTAATGGCAGCCCGCGATCCATGCCGATGTGCAAAAATCGGCGAATGCGATGGTCAGCGGGCGATCAGAAGGTGACATCGTACCATTCCTTGATCGCGGTCAGGCTCATCTTCAGCGGATATTGAGGTTCATAGCCCAGGGTCTTAAGCTGTGTGATATCGACTTCCCATTTTTCGGCATCGCCGGGGCGCACATGGCCTGTATAGGCAATGGTGGGCGATACCTGGCAGATCTCGCACAAGGCCCGGACAATATCGTTGATGCTGTGGGTGACACCCGATGCCACGTTATAGGCTTCTCCCCTGGCCGGAGCCTTGACCGCCGCGAGCATCATGGCCTGGACGACATCGAGCACAAAGACAAAATCGCGCATTTGCGTTCCATCGCCATAGACTTCGATCCGGTTGGGGTTCGTCTTGATCTTGCGCAGCAGGTCGAACACAACCTGTTTGCGCTGGCGGGGGCCATATACCGAGAACAGGCGGAGCGAGGTCGCCGGGATGCTGTATAACGCGCTGTAAACGGCCACATAGCGCTCGGCAGAGAGCTTGCTCACCCCATAGGGCGAAATGGGCACGGTGGGATCGCCTTCATGAATCGGCAGCCGGGCGGGATTTCCGTACACCGCCGCCGACGAAGCATTCACCAGGCGAGGCGGGTTCTGCACCTGGCGCAGAGCCTCCAGCAGGGCGAACGTGTTCTCCAGGTTGGCGTGATAGTCGTAGGCCGGGTTTTCCACCGAGGGCGGGATATAGGGGTTTGCCGCGAGATGAAAGACAAAACGGTAATCGGCCACGTTCAGCTTTTTGATGCGCAGCAGATCACTCAGATCGCCGACAACCCACTGAATCCGGGACATCACGCTTTGCAGATTTTCCATGTGCCCGGTAGCGAGGCTGTCCAGCACCGTCACCTTTGCGCCCGCTGCGACAAGCTGCTCCACCAGGTGAGAGCCGATAAACCCCGCGCCCCCCGTCACCAGTACGGGGACTTGATCAAAAGAGATGTTCATCGGGTGCCTTTTTCTGCTACAAAGCTATACAAACGCCCAGGAGTCGAATCGAGCCGGGAATAGCGACGCGCCAGCCAGGCCACCAGCCAGCGGCCCAGCGGATGACGCTCGCTGCCCAGCGCCGAGCCGACTCGACGCCCCAGCCGTCGGTAGACCGATTGCAGGCAGTAGTCGCGGCGCTGCTGGTGTGTGGCCGGAAAGTAATTGATCACGCTCTCCAATGGGCCGAAGACCGCGACGAGGCGCAGCCCGGCCCGGCTGATGGCGGCAGTGTAATCGCTCAACAGGAAGGCGTTTTCGCCGCCGTAGAACTTCTGGAGCGGGTGGCTGTCCAGGAAGACCTGGAGATCGGCGGGTTTGCTGATCACGTGTTCGCGCGTGGCGATGAATCGCCCGCCGGGCTTGAGCACACGGGCCGCTTCACGACAGAGGGCGGGCAGATCGTAGGCATGGTGGAGCACCTGCCGCCCATAGACCACCTCGAAGGACTCGTCGGGAAATGGCAGTTTTTCGCCGTATTCCTCGCTCACCGTGATCGACAGGCGGCCCTGTTCGGCCAGCGCGCGGATCGCGCCCGCCCCGACCAGCCGGCTCGGATCAGGTTCCAGGGCGGTGACCTGCCAGCCATCGCGCGCCAGGGCATAGCTGCTGATGCCGCGCCCGGCCCCCAGATCGAGGGCGTGGCCGGGTTTTCGCGGCAGCAGGCGCTTCACCGCCTGCCATTCGTCGCTGTTGGCAAAGCGTTCGGCGGCTTCGAGCAGGGGATCGTCATAGTAGCAGGCGCGGACCAGTTCCTGCTGATCCGGCTGGTCGCGCAGCCATTGGACCGCTTGTTCCCAGGTGAGTTCAGGCATCGGCGCGAACCGCCTTGATGAAGTAACCGGCCCCTTCGTCGGGCTGGGTTGGCCAGTTGAGCGACGATAGACGCCATTTCCAATAGCGCACCATGACTCTAGGGTACTGGCGGTACCGCGATACGAGCGCGCTTGGCCGCTGTGCAATGAAGACCCCGCTAAATTCGCAGTCCAGCAGGGCCAACAGCCGCGCCGCTTTTCGGTCGAAATATCCTTGTACGGAAGTGACCTTGAGACCGGCGGCTGACAGGCGTCGCGTCCATTCGCCCAGATCGAAGGCGTGATAGAAGGGCTGCCACTGGCGATAGCCTGCTTTGGCGGCGTCGTCCAGGGGCCACCACTCAAAATAGCGATGATTCAGCACATTGAACGCGAAGGTTCCACCCGGCGTAAGCACGCGCACAACTTCGGCTAACGTGGCGTCAAGGTCCGGAATATGTTCGAGGGCGCTGTTGTTGAACACCAGGTCGAATGCATGGTCGTCATAGGGCAGACGCTGCGATACATCGCAGACATCCAGCCGCGTATAGATTCCCAGCCTGGCCGCGTTATCTACAGAAGGCTGGTGGATATCACACCCTGCGCGGAGCGTTTGCCCAGGCCATGCCAGCGAGGCAAACCGCCCATCTCCGCAGCAGTGATCCAGAAACGCACTTGTCATTTCGAGACCAGATGCATATTCAAGTTCGGGAATCCTGCACAGTGCGATACTTGGGGCGTTGGCATACAGCTTCCACAAGGGATTCCAAAACCGACTCTTTCCTACCGCTGTCAAACTCATAACTCGCCTTTTCCAGATGCTGATAGGGGCACCATCACCGGCGTCACCTCATTCCGGTACAGCATACCCGGCGGAACATCTTTTGTCACGATCGATCGGGCGGCAATCACGCTCCCCGCCCCGATGCGCACCCCCTTGAGAATCGTCACCCCAAAGCTGATCCACACGTCGTCTTCGATGATGATGGGGGCCGAAAACACGCCCGGCATTTCTTCGGCGGTGCGCGGATGCCCTTTTTCCAGAATGTGCTGGTAATGGGCGTGCCGCTCTTGGGGATCGAGCGAGTGTGCTGTGCCGTCGTGAATATTAACATCATGCGCGATCAGCACGCGGTTGCCAATGGTAATCGAGTCCATCGACCAGATTTCGCTGCGCACGCCGATATAGCACCACTCGCCAATAGTGATTCTGCCGCCGTGACCATAGGTGAGCAGGCGACCTCGAACATAGGAATGCGCGCCGATGGAGATGGCTTCGGCACGCCCCAGGATGTTTTCAACAGCACCTTCAGGACCTAGCTGAGCGGTCGGGTCCATGATCGCGGCCAGCGGCGGCTGGGCTGGCTCTTGTCCGCGCCCCGCCGCCCGGAAGCGTCCCAGACAGTGAATCGAGCGGCGCTTCGCTTTTCGCGCCAGGTTGGCCAGCCGGTTCATGGAAGCGGCTGCCGCCTCTTGAGTCCGCAGACGCATCGCAAGGGAAGGTTTGACCGGGGATGATTTTGCCTGGCCGCCGCCTATGGCTTCCTTCACGCGCTCAAATGCCGCCAGGTCTGCTTGCACCTGCCGGGGCAGGGAAAAAGAGAGCGGCAGACGCCCAGCAGCAGCTTCCGCCGTGCCCTGGTCGGATGATCCGCAGTGCACGCCCGACCCGTCGAACCCCAGGTTCTGGACCAACGACACCGGCGGGTAGAGCACCAATCCGCCCAGGCAGAACACGGTATACCACCACAAAATCCCCCAGGAGTCGTTTTTCCCAGCCAGGCGATCTTCTAGCATGGCGCTGTACGGATAGCAGCCCTCCAGGTCAAAACGGCGGCGGAAACCGGGATCGGCCAGTTTTTCGCGGGCGTCGGGCACCTCCCAACGAAACGCCTGCCATGCGCGCTGCCAGGTCGCCCACCCCCAGGTCGTTGTGAGGGGCAGGAAAAACGCCTCACGGGTGAATTCGTGCTCGACAGGGAGCAGATAACCGGCGACCTGGTAGACCTCTGGCGAGTCGGCATAGCGGTCCAGGGCCTGGAGCATATAGTCGAGGAAATCCGGGCTGAGGACGAGATCATCTTCCAGCACGATCACCCGCCCATAGGCGGCACATAGTTCGCTGACCCCGGTCACAATCGAGCGCGCCAGCCCCAGGTTGTCTTCGCGCTCGACGACAGCCGCGGGATGTCCCTCGGCCCACTGGCGCACAACCTGCCGTGAAGCTTCGACGGCAGGCCGGTGCTCCGGCTTCTTTGGCCCATCGCAGAAGATATGCACGTCGCATTCATCCAGCCGGGTGCAGCGGCTCAGCGAATCCAGCAAGCGGGCCGTGTGCACCGGGCGATTATACGTAAAGACTGCGATCGGCGTCTTCATGTTGCAGCGCTCATCCTTTCGCCGGCCAGGACTGCGCGGCACCACAGTTCCAGGCAGAGCGTCTTGAACAGGAAAAAGGGGTCTTTCCCGACTCTGCCCTCAGGCGAAAACCAGCGAGCCAGAGTCGAAGAGTTGGCAATCCCTGCCTGCACCAGGAAACCATCCGGGATGTGCTGGCCGTAGGTGTCGAACAGTGAAGTGAACCATTCCGCCGGCGGCGTGAAACCGCGTTTAGGGCGGTTCATCACCCAATCGGGCAAAACACCCTTCAGGGCATTTTGCAGCCACGTTTTGCGCGGCAGGGTGTGATCCGAAGCGGTTTTGCGATGCCCGATCACGATTTCCGCCAATCGATAATCGACCAGCGGCAGGCGCAGTTCGACCGATGAGGCCATGCTCAAGCGGTCGCCCTGGGCGATGCCGTTTTCCAGCAGGTAGGTCTGGCTGATCAGCCGGGTGAGCATGACCGGGACATCGTGCCAGGGGTGCGGGAAGGTGAACGGGCTGTAGGCATTCCGGGCGGGCAGGCGCTCCAGGAAAGAAGCGGCATAAAGTTCCTGGGCAGAGCGTTGAATGTCTTGGAAATAGGAAATGCTGTCGATGAAGACCGCCGAATCGGGGTTCCCATTTGCGATTCGCCGCCAGCGTTCAGCGCCCGGATTGTGGCCGTGCACCATCCGCCCGGCCCAGTGCTTCCACTGCCGGGGGGACATCGAATGAGGGTACGGGGGCACCAGGTAGGATGTTGACAGCCGCCACCGGTCTCGCCAGCTTCCTTCGACAACGCGCTGTTTCGCCAGGCTGTCCACCGCGGCCAGCCGCACCCACTCGTAGCCCCAGAACAGTTCATCGCCGCCCTGACCCTGGAGCAGCACAGGCACGCCATGTTCGCGCGCGAGGCGGCTGACGGTGTAATAACCGTACCCGGCGATGTCTGCGATCGGGTCGTCGGTGCGATAGACGAGATCGGGGAAGAATCGCACGAGGTCGGCAGTCGCCAGCTCGACCTCATGAAACGGCAGCCCCAGGTGATCGGCCAGCCGCTTCGCGTCTGCGCGCTCATCGTTCTGGGGTCGCCCCGGATAGCCGATGCTAAATGCGTGCATCGTGCCGCTGTATTTTTGGGCGGCCAGAGCTGCCAGAGCGCCCGAATCGACGCCGCCGCTGAGCGCAACCCCCACAGGCACGTCCGAACGAATAATAATCGAGCTGATTGTATCCAACTCGGCGCGGATGGCCTCGACGGGATCGCCTTTCAGTGGGGCGGCGTTGGCCATGTCCCAATACTGGCGCTGGTCGATATGCCAGGGCTGCACCTCCACAGACAGGGTGTGCCCGGCAGGCAGTTTGCGAATCCCCGCCAGCGGCGTGCGCGGCTCTGGGACATAACCGTAGTGGAAGTACAGGTCGATGCTGACCGGGTCGAGTTCGGGCTTGTGAGGCAGAGCTCTCAAGAGCGCCCGCAGTTCCGAGGCGAAGAACACCCCCTCGCCATTCTCCCACAGGTAGAGCGGCTTTTCGCCCATGCGGTCGCGTCCCAGCAGCAGGCGCTGGCTGCGGCTGTCCCACAGCGCGAAGGCGAACATGCCGCGCAGATGCTGCACGCAGTCCGCGCCGTGATCCTCATACAGGTGGAGGATGGTTTCGCAGTCGCTGCCCGTAGCGAAGTGGTGTCCCCGGCGTTCCAGGTCGCGCCGAAGCTCCACGAAGTTGTAAATCTCGCCGTTGGTGATGAGCGCCAGCGACCGGTCCTCGTTATACAGCGGCTGCCAGCCGCCGCTCAGATCGATGATGCTCAGGCGGCGCATGGCCAGCGCGACGTTTTCCGCGTTGTATTCTCCGGCACCGTCCGGCCCCCGGTGGACCAGCGCGGCGTTCATCTGGCTGACCAGCAGCCGCTCGGCACTGCTGACAGGGCGACGACTGACAAATCCGGCTATTCCGCACATGGCGTATCTATTCCTCGAGGTTACCTCGTATCCTTGATGGGAAAGACCCACTGGCGCAGTCCCAGCGCGCGCAGCACCGCGCCGCCGGTCTTCTGAATGGTCAGGCGCTTCTGCGATCGCAGGCTGAGCCAGTAATCGCCCGCTGAAGGGCGCTTGCGGCCCGTTGGGAAGGGACAGCCGATCTCGCCCAGCCACTGCACGGTCTTAATCACCGCCTTCTCTTCGCGGGTGAAGTGATCGTGCTGGTGAATATCGACCAGGCGCTGAACCTCTCGCCAAAAGTTGCCCTTGCCCACCGATTGGCCCGTCTTGCTCTGGTCGTGGATGGTGGCGCTGGCGATCGGGATCGTCGCCAGGGCCAGCCGTTCACCATTGAGCACCAGCCGAATCTGAAACTCGGTGTCGAAGACATAATGGAAATCTTCGCGGAAATAGCCGTGTTTTTCAAACAGCTCGCGCTTCCAGAAGCAGGCAGGCTGCGGCACTCCCCAGGGGCTGGTGACGATGATATATTTCGAGCCGGGGGGCATGTGGGGTGCCCAGGTGCTGATCCAGGTCCCATCCGGCTCGACGAACTGACACGCGCCGCTAAACCACGAGGTGCCGTCGGGCTGGTTATACCAGATGCGCACCAGTTCCAGCGCGTTGGGCAGCAGGCGGTCGTCGCTGTTCAGGTAGGCGACTACATCGCCGGTCGCGCGGCGAATCCCCTTGTTGATGGCTTCGGACTGTCCCTTATCCGGCTCGCTCACCCAATAGGTGAGGCGATCCGCGTATTTTTGGATAATCTCTACTGAGCCATCGGTGCTTCCGCCGTCGATAATGATGTATTCCAGGTTGGGGTAATTCTGGTCGAGGACGGAGCGAATGGTGTCCTCAATGAAGGCCGCCTGGTTGAGCGACGGCGTCACAATCGAGATTTTTGGAGTTTCCATGCTGTTTTTCCCATCCACAAAACGGGAGGTATGGAAAAGCCCATCGCGCACGAATGAAACTGGCCCGGCGAAGTGCTGCAATCAGTCTCTACAGACTATTTCTGGCAGGCGACAAAATTCCCAAAAAACGTTCCAGCGATCTCATCACGAGCCGCCAAAACCGTGGTTCCATCCTGCATGATACGCCGTATATGATAAATATGGCCCGGAATCTGGGCCAAAATATCGTCAACGGTATACCCCATCCCTTTCAAGGGCGTCTGTGAGACCTCGAAAATCAGTTGTTTGATTGCGCCGCGGCCCAGAAGCGTGCTCGCACCTTTCAGGACATCAGGCTCGGCACCCTCTACATCGGTTTTTAGCAAATCGATGGTTTCTATTGCGTGCGCCTGGCAATATTCATCAAGGGTAATCGAGCGGACCAGTTCGACTCGCTGATAGTCTACGCCCTGAAACAACGGATTCCCCAGCGTATGCCATCCTGATGCCTGATCAAAAACGTGCAGTTCGATCTCACCACTCGACGAAAAAACGGCGCAATGTTCCGGTGTAATATGTCCCGCCATCTGGTTGAGCGCGATATTCTGTTCCAGCAGGCGATAGTTGTCGGTCTGGGCTTCAAAAGCAATGACTCGTCCCTGGGGACCCACCAGCCGTCCCGCCAACATACTGAAACCGCCAATATGCGCGCCTACATCGATCACTTTGTCGCCGGGCCGAATCGCGGTTTCGGCGTACCGCACCAGTCCGAGATCATCCAAAATGGACCCGGAGCGCGAAAAACCGGCGAAATCGCTCACATTGCCGCAAATAAACCGCGCGCCGGTTACATCCTCGAAGATTGGCGGCTGTCCGCTCAATGTGTAATGTTGATAAGCTGCGATGTAAGGGGTCTCTTGACGCAGGCGCTGAAGTTCCGCCTCCAACCGCCGGATTTCTTCAGTCAAACTGAGTATCGTCAGCTGGTTGTTATGCTGATGGCTTGTTAGCCGCTCCTCAAGGCTTTGTATTCGGCCTGGCCAAATCGCATATTTGCGTAGAAAAGCCATGAGTCGTTCTGGCATTTGGGGCACGATACGACATCTCCGTGACTGATGTGATCAAAGTATGAACCGGCGTTCTCTACTGCCGGATTTGCCATTCGCCATCCATCAAGATCGGGCTGTGATGGGGCATACCAGCATGCCCTGTGCCAAAAAAATCGCCTTCGATCACCTGCAGCCGGCCAATGATCAGATTATCGGCTATCTCACCCCGGACCTCAATGGTGCCATCCACCCGGTAACTGCCCGCGGCCAGCGGCAGGCGCGGCACAACACAGCGAAATTCCCCCCGCCCGGAGACCTGGTCAAAAAAGGTGGCCACAAAATTACTGCGATGGAGAATGAGCGGTGCGCCATGAATGCTTTTGATGGCAAAGCTGGGAACCACCCGCTCAAGCGGCTCCGAGGCAACCACCTTGTATCCCAGAACAAGAGTTACCGGGAACCCGCTCGGCACATATCTGACAGGCTGGCCATGCTCATCTTCGAGGTGGAAGTCGGTGATGATGGCTTCGCCGGTGCCCGTTCGATCCTCGACGGCTTCGAGATCGGTCGGGTTCGGGGTGCTGCCCTCGCCGATATATTTGGCGATGCCCGCCCGCGTTTCACCATCGAAATCGATGCGGCCATTTTTCATGACGATGACGCGATGGCACAGGTTCTCGATGGTCGCCATGTTGTGGCTCACAAAGAAGACTGTGCGCCCTTCCTGGGCGACCCGTTCCATCCGCCCAATGCTGCGCTTCTGGAACTCGGCATCGCCGACCGATAGGACCTCATCCACCAGCAGGATTTCCGGCTGGAGATGGGCCGCAACCGCAAAACCGAGCCGCACATACATTCCGCTGGAATAATACTTAACGGGAGTATCCAGGAATTTGCTCGTACCGGAGAATTCGACGATTTCATCAAAGCGCGCGTCGATCTCGGCTTTGCGCATTCCCAGGATAGTCCCGTTCAGGTAGATGTTTTCACGCCCGGTCAATTCGGGATGAAAGCCCGTCCCGACCTCGATCAGCGATCCCACCCGCCCCTCAATCGTGGCGATTCCTTCAGGCGGGCGGGTGATGCGCGACAGGATTTTGAGCAGCGTGCTTTTGCCGGCCCCGTTGCGACCGATGAACCCGATGATCTCGCCCTGCTTCACCTCGAACGAGATGTTGCGCAGCGCCCACAGCGTCTGGGCTTCATCCGGCTGGCGCAGCGTGGAACGCAGATAAGAGAAGGGAGACAGCAGCGTGTTTTTGATCGCCCCGGCGCGGGTAGAGGCCTGGGGCAGCTGCCGTCCACGCAGGTGATAGCGCTTGCCGATATTTTCGACACGGATGACTGTTTTGCTCATTATAGCCAATCTACCACAGTCATTTCGGTGCGGCGGAACACATACAGGCCAGACACCAACAGCACGATCGCAATTCCGATGGGGATGAGCATCAAGGCCTGCGGAGCCGTCCCGGTGCCTATCAGCCCCCACCGGAACCCCTCGACCACCCAGTAGATTGGGTTCAGTTTGTACAGCATCTCATATTTCGATGGAATAGCGGTCGCCGCGTAGGCCACAGGGGTGACATACATCCACAACTGCATCACATAGGAAACCACAATAGCCCAATCGCGGTAGCGCACAACAAGCGCCGCGTTCCACAACCCGATGCCCAGCGCAAAAACCCCTGCAAACGCAAGATAGGCGGGCAGCAGCAAGATGCCGATCGCAGGTGTATAGCCGTACATCAGCACCATGATCACCAGGATGAGCAGCGAGACGGCGAAATCTATCAGGCCCGTCAAAACAGCCACCATCGGCGCGATCAGGCGGGGGAAATAGACTTTGGAAAACAGGTACATATTATCCTGGAGGCTGCTGGAAGCCCCTGCGACTGCCCCGGCGAAATATCCCCAGGGCAGCAGCCCGCTGTAGGAAAACAGGGGATAGGGCAGCCCATCGGACGGCATTTTGGCGATGGTGCCAAAGATGAAGGTGAAAATCACCATGCTGCCCAACGGCCTCAGGATGATCCACAGCGGACCCAGCGCCGTCTGGCGGTAGCGCCCCTTGATGTTGCGCAGCAGCAAAAACCGCAGCAGGTCTCGATATTCCCAAAATTCGTGCAGGTCCAAAGACACCCAGCCCTGCGGCGGGCGGATGGTCGTGGTCTTGGAGCCAACCTCGGACGCCATGCAAACCTCTTTCCCAGGATTCCGCAATGCCAGAGTATGCCTGAAATCGGTCATTTGTCAACGCTTGGGAGCAGCGCTTCGGGGAAAGCCGCCCCGGTGTGTCATTCCCATAATATACAACCTATAAAAAAGATAAAAATTTTTTAAATCATCATTGACAGGCAAAATAAAGGGTGTTAACCTGACACCATATCCAGCAAGTAATACCCATTTGCTGAATAGTCTTCAGGGCCGGGTCATCTGCTTGATAACTTGCCAGTCTTCTTTCGGGCGCTTTTCGGGGCGGCGAAGCGCGCAGATCTTTCCAATCAGTTCATGTCGACCGATCAAGGCGTTCTCAGCCTGTTTTTTTGTTGTCCACATCGGTAATTGCGGTTGTAATAGTCTCGTGAATTCTATCGGAGACAACCAACGCTACATCATGGAGCATTGCTATGGACACCGATCACGCTGCTTTTCCTAACGTGGAATCCTCCAACACTGGAGAGGCATTATCACAGGCCCCAAAACAGCCAGGCCTGTCTGTTATTGTCCCTACCCGCAACGAAGCGGGCAACATTGAGCCGCTGCTCAGCCGCCTTGGACGTGCCCTGAAAGGCACCGAATTCGAGGTCATCTTCGTGGATGACAGCACCGACAACACGCCGGACGTGATCCGCGAAAAGAGCAAGGACGTGCCGTTTGACGTGCAGGTGATTGCCCGCCCGCCAGAGCGCCGAAATGGCCTGGGCAAGGCCGTGGTCGAGGGGATGCAGCAGGCGAAAGCGCCGTGGATGGTGGTGATGGACGGCGATCTTCAGCATCCGCCGGAAGTCATCCGCGAGATGGTCGAGAAAGCTTCTTCGACAGGGGCCGATCTCGTCGTAGCGAGCCGCCTGACGGAAGGTGCCAGCACGGGGGGACTCTCGAAGAAGCGCGCCATGCTCTCGCGCCTGCTGACCCTGGGGCTGCGGCTCAGCTTCCCTAAGAATCTGCGCAACGTGTCCGATCCCCTGACCGGCTTCTTCCTGGTGCGCCGCGCCGCCTTCAAACCGGACGAGCTTCGACCCGAAGGATTCAAAATCCTGCTTGAGCTGATGATGCGCAACCCGAAGATGAAGGTCTCGGAAGTGCCCTTTGAGTTTGGCAAGCGTCATTCCGGGACGAGCAAGGCCAGCCCTGAGGAAATGCTCCGTCTGGTGCGCCAGACGATCAAGCTCCGCATGATCACGATGCAAAGCCTGATGGCCTTTTTGCTGGTGGGCCTGAGCGGGATTTTTGTGAACATGGCCCTGATGTTCGTGTTCACCGGGCTGATGGGCGTGAACTACCTGCTGTCGGCGGTATTTGCCACGCAAGGCTCAACGCTGTGGAACTTTAGCTGGACCGATCGCTGGGTTTTCGGCAGCCGGTCGCAGCAGACGCTCAATGTGTGGCAGCGTGCCGCCAGCTTCTTTGCCATCAACAATGCCATGCTGCTCCTGCGCGGCCCGATCCTGGTGCTGCTGGTCGCGCAACTGGGTGTGAATTACCTGGTAGCCAACCTGATCTCCCTGGTGGCCTTGACGCTGGTTCGCTACGCCATTTCCGATAACCTGATCTGGGGCCTGGCGCGCGAAAGCAAGCCCTACTACTACGACATCCAGGGCATCATCCGCATTCGCTCGGCCCAGCGCCTGCCCGAACTCGGCTACTTCCGGACCGAGGCGATCTCCGAGCCGCTGGACTTTGACATCACCATTCACAACAACCCGATGAAGTTTGCTACGGCAGAGACCATCACCTACGATGAACTCCTGGGCCGGTTGGGCTTCAGCCTGGTAATCGACCGCAGCCAGACTCCGACCAAAGTCTACGCCTCGCCGCTGGTTGGCAGGTCGCCGCACGTGCTGTATACCAACGTGGTCGAGCCGCTCCTGCGGTGGGAATTTGTCCGCAAAGGGTACGCCCTGATGCACGGCGCGTGCATTGCCTTCGATGACGATCAGGCGCTCTTCATCACGGCCAAGACCGACACCGGCAAGACCACGACCATCCTGCAAATCATCCGCGAGCAGGGCGGCAAGATCAAATTCCTCTCGGACGATATGACCATTCTCTCGCCCGATGGCCAGGTGATGAGCTTCCCCAAGCCGCTGACCATCAGCAAGCATACCCTGATGGCTGCGCGCTGCTCGGACGAACTGACCTTCAGAGAGCGGATGTTCCTGCAGGTCCAGAGTCGTCTGCATTCGCGCGGCGGGCGTATGTTCGGGATGTGGCTGACACAGGGCAATATCCCCGGCGCGACGCTGAACGCGATTGTGCAGGCGATTGTTCCCCCGCCCAAGTACATGGTTGATCGCCTGATCCCCGGCGCTCAGATCATCAAGCGCTCGCGCCTGTCGGGCATCGCGGTCATCGAGCGCGGCCCAGAACTTGAACGCGAGCTTGGCGAGCCGGAAAAACTGCGGACCCTGCTGGCAAACGCCGAGGATGCCTATTGCTTCCCGCCCTACCCGGTGCTGGCCGAGCAACTGTCCACCTATAAAGGCGAAAACCGCCATCCCGCCGAACGTGCCATCGTCGAGACTGCGATCAATGGACTGCCCGCCGTGCACATTCGCCGCTCGAACTACGACTGGTATCAGCAGCTACCGAATCTGATGAGCCGTATCGCCCAGCAGAAGAATGCGCCCATCGCGGTTCCGGCACCCGTGATCAAGGAAGAACCAGTCCCGGTCGCAGCCGTGGGTGTATCGACCATCGTGACTCAGATCGTGCCGTCGTCGTCCAAATCGTGAACTGGATGTGGAAGTGAGCGTGCAGACCAGCGCTTCACGCACGAATTACACCGCGCAGCGCCGCGTGTCCCTGCTCAATCGGGACGTCATCATAGCGGCGCTGACGGTGTGCGCCGTCGTCCTCATTTTGGGGACGGCTACCTTGCTGCGCGTCACCGAGCTGACGACGGTGGGGTACAACAGCGACGAAGCGGTATATGCGGGGCAAGGGGCAGCCATTGCCCAGGTCCCGGTCCTGAAGGATATCTTCCCGGTATTCCGGGCGCACCCCCTGCTGTTTCAGTTTGTCCTGGCGGTGGTGTTCCATTTCGATTTCAACGACTCAACGGGCCGCGTGGTGGCGGCGATGATCGGGGTCGCCACCGTCTACCTGGTGTTCCTGCTCGGTCGAGAACTTTACGGCCTGCGAACGGGCCTGCTGGCCGCGCTGTTTCTGGCAGTGATGCCCTATCACGTCGTGGTGACCCGCCAGGTGCTGCTCGATGGCCCGTTGGTGTTCTTCACCACCCTCACCCTGTATATGCTCGCGCGGTTTGGCCGCACCGAGCGCCGGATCGACCTGATCGCAGTCGGCGCAGGGATGGGGCTATCGTTCCTGGCCAAAGAGATCAGCGTCATTTTGATCGGGGCGATTTACGCGTTTCTGGCGGCGTCGCCGGAAGTGCGCGTGCGGCCCCGCGACATCATCCTGTCGCTGGTGACGATGGTGATCGTGATGCTGCCGTTTCCGCTTTCGGTACGGCTGGCGGGCGGCGGCGGCGAAGGCCGGACTCAGCAGTACCTGGTGTGGCAGTTGTTCCGTCGGCCCAATCACGAGATGGACTTTTACCCGACGGTGGTCCCGCCCGCGATCGGTGTACTGCTCATTGTGGTCGCGGTGCTGGGCCTGTGGGTTATGCGTCGCAGAACAAGCTGGCGCGAAAAACTGCTGATGTTCTGGATCATCGTGCCCGTGGCGTTTTTTCAGCTCTGGCCCACCAAGGGATTCCAGTACCTGCTGCCTGTCGCGCCTGCGTTTGCCGTGCTGGCTGGCCGGACGCTGTCCTACTGGCCGGAGAACGGGCTGCGGTGGCGCACGTGGCATGTGCCACAGGCTGTCATCGGCGCGCTGGTGACCGCCGCCATCGTGATCACGCTGGCAAGCACGTCGTGGACCCTGATCCATCCGCAGGAGTCGGATTCATTCCTGGCCGGTACGGGCGGTGTGCCCGGCGGGCGCGAAGCAGGACAGTGGATCAAAGAAAACATTCCCGAAGGCGCAACCTTCATGACCATCGGTCCCTCGATGGCGAATATCATCCAGTTCTATGGCCATCAGCGGGCCTATGGCCTGTCAGTCAGTCCGAATCCGCTGCGGCGCAACCCGTCGTATGAGCCGCTCGATAACCCGGACTTTCTGATCCGTACCAGCGAACTGCAATACGTCGTCTGGGATGCCTTCTCGGCGCAGCGTTCCGAATTCTTCAGCGATCGGCTGCTGGGGTACGTCCGCAAATACCAGGGGCGCGTCATTCACCTGGAAACGGTGACCGTCACCCATGAGGATGGCACCCGCGAAGATGTCCCGATCATCATTATCTATGCAGTACACCCGTGAGTGTGGCAACGATGCAAAAAGCAACGTCCATTGTGATGACCTGCCTGGTTCTGTCCGGCGCTGTGCTGGCAAACGTGGCCTCTGCACAGACAGACGGCCCAAAAGCCAACACACCGATCGAACACGTGCTGATCCTGATGCAGGAAAACCATTCCTTCGACAACTACTTCGGCACCTATCCCGGCGCGAATGGTTTCCCGCCGGATACCTGTATGCCGGTCGATCCTTTTGATCCCGACAATACCGAATGCGTCAGGCCGTTTCGCATCGCAGGCGGCGATGTCGAGCTAGACGATCCTGACCACAGCGACGAAACGCACGCCATCCAATACAACAACGGCGAAATGAACGGGTTTGTCTATGCGCTGAACCGCCGTAACCAGGACGGTCGCCTGGCGATGGCGTACTATGACGGCGAGGACCTGCCCTACTACTGGAATATCGCGGACGAGTACGTGCTGTTCGACAACTTCTTCAGTTCGGTTCACGGCGGCAGCTTCGACAATCACCTTTATTGGGTGGCAGCTACCGACGGGCGAAAAGAAGGCCTGTCGCTGCAAGAATCGCTGGCCCAAACGCCGACCATCTTCGACCAGCTTGAGGAAGCCGGTATCTCGTGGAAGTTCTACGTCCAGAACTACGACCCGGACCTGAACTACCGGACCGCTCATCTCTACCCCGCCAACCGGGCATCTCAGGTGATCTGGGTGCCGCTGTTGAACTTCGACCGCTTCCTGGATGACCCGGTGCTGTCAAGCAAAATCGTGGACATGGATGAATATTTCGCCGACCTGGTGAACGGCACTCTGCCGAACGTGGCCTTCATGGTCCCTTCCGGGCCGAGCGAACACCCGCCATCAAGCGTGATTTCCGGCCAGCGTTTCGTCAAGACGCTCATCCAGGCGCTGATGCAGAGCCGCTACTGGGACAAAGCGCTGTTTTCGTGGACCTATGACGACTGGGGCGGCTGGTACGACCATGTCCCCCCACCCAAAGTGGACGAAGACGGCTACGGGTTCCGCGTGCCCGCGCTGCTGGTGAGCGCCTATGCCAAACGCGGCCATATCGACAGCACGCAGCTAGATTACACCTCGTACCTGCGGTTCATTCAGGACAACTGGGGCCTGGAGCCGCTGGCTGCCCGCGACGCGCAGGCCAACAGCATCATCAGCGCGCTGGATTTCACCCAGCCGCCGCGCGAGGCCAGGTTCCTGCCGTTCGAGCGCATGAGCGAGGAAGTCAAGGCCGAGCCGGATCGCCGGATTATCTACCTGCTCTACGGGTCGATGATTGTGGTGGCGGGCGGCTTCTTCGTGGCGCTGCTGACAGGACTGCCCGGTCGCATCATGCGATCACAACAGAGGGCTGAGGGAGAAACATCGTGAACGGTTATCGCTTGCGCCTCATCCTGTGCTTGCTCATAGGTCTTTTGGGCGCGGCTTCGGCGGTTGTGGCGCAGGATGATTCTCGCCTGGAAGCCAGGCTGTATCTCGAACCCCTGGAGCCGCAGGCAGTCGGGACACGGCCCACCATCACGGCGCGCCTTGTCGGCGAGGACGGAAGAGCCAACCCCAACAAGGTGCTGAAGCTCTACCTGGATGGCGAGCCGGTGCGCCAGGTGCGAACCGATGACCTGGGGCTGGCGGACATCCGGATCAGCCGCGACCTGCCCATCGGCGAATACCAGGTCAAGGTAATGTTCGAGGGCACCGAGGCCTATCAACCGGCCAGCGCCTCGATGACCCTGGTGGTGCGCCCCATCCAGCTCACCATCGAGACGGTGCCCGCGGTGGCCGATGTCCGGTTTATGCTCGATGACCAGCCGTTCGTCAGCGGCGCGGACGGGCTGGCCGTGGTCGAAATCGGCGAGCCGGGCACCTACCAGGTGCAGGTGATGGACGTGGATGACATCCAGGTCAACCCGGAGACTCGCGTCACATTCTCGCGCTGGGCGGACGCGGGCTTCGAGCCGGTCCGCACCGTCGAGGTGCGCCGCGATACCCGCCTCCAGGTGGGGTTCAACACCAGCCACCCCATCGGCTTGAGCTTTGTGGACTTCTTCCGTAACCCGGTCGATGAATCGCGGGTGCCTTCGGTGACCTTCAAGCGCAGCGATGGCCGTTACTTCACGTATGAGAGCACCGATCCGCAGTGGCTGACGGCCTCTCGCGTGATGCGGCGCAAGGAAGGGTTGGAAGCCTCGCCCCTGTTGTACTCGGTGGAAAGCGTGATGGTGGATGGGACCAATGCCATCAACCGCTATCAGCAGCGCTTTTATGTCGAGCACAGCGACACCTGGACGATTGAGCTGCTGCTCTATTCCGCGCGCATTCAGGCCGCGGATGCCGTGTTTGGGTTTTCGCTCGGTGATGGCATCCTGCTTCAATACCCCGATGGACACACCGAGACCTTCAAGTTTGACGACAACGGGAGCGTGTTCATCCCGTCGCTGGCGCGCGGCCTGTACCATGTTCAGGTCCAGGGCGCTGCCGGCATGGCTCCCCTGACCCCCATCGCCCTGTCGAAAGACCAGGATGTGACCTTGAAGGTGTTGAGCGTGTTCGACATCGCGGCGGCGATCGCGCTGGGCACGATCGGGGCGCTGGCGCTGCTGCTGTACAAACGTCCCCACATCCTGGGGCTGGTGTTCGGCTGGGTGCCGCGCCCACGCAAGGCCCGACCTCAGCCCGTCCCCGCGCCCGCACTGGCGGCAGCTTCGCCGGTGCCCGACCCGATGGTAGCCGTCACCCCCGTGCCGGTAGACCAGGTGGTGAATGTGGCCGGGCTGACTCCGAATGGGGAAATGTGGCTGCTGGAGCGCTATCACCCGAATGGATTCGCCTGCCCTCACTGCGGGCACGTCAAAGCACGCATCGCGCGCGAAGATCGGCGAAGCGGCCTGACGGTGTATCACTGCTGCTCTTGCCAGAAGCAGTACACGCTGTATACCGGCACGCCGCTGGAGGGCAGTCACCTCACGCTTGCACAGAGCAGGCGGCTGGCTCTCGATGGATCGCTCAACCCGTCTCAATTGGCCAAAGAGCTTGGGCTGACCCCCAAGACCGTGCGGAAATGGCAGCAGCGCTTGCAGGCAGCCGCCGGTTCGCCAGGTGCGCAGAGTGATTCGGTGGAGGCGCTGCCTTCCAGCGTTGAGCACACATGACTCATGCCAAACGCCTGGTGTTGACGATCGGTCTCGCACTGTGGGCGGTGTGCACTGCCGCGCCCGCGGTAACGGCACGGTCGGAAATCTCTCCGATCCCGATGCTGGCCTACTACTACATCTGGTTCGATACCCAGTCGTGGAACCGGGCCAAGACCGATTACCCGCTGCTGGGGCGCTATAGCAGTGACGACCGCGCCGTCATGGAAGAGCATGTCCGGCTCGCCAAAGAGGCCGGGCTGGACGGCTTCATCGTGAGCTGGAAGAGCACCTATACGCTCGACCGCCGCCTGGAGCAGTTGATGGACGTGGCGGCAGAGCAGGATTTTGCGCTGTGGATCATCTACCAGGGGCTGGACTTTGAGCGGCAGCCGCTGCCGGTGGACCGCATCATCAACGACCTTGAGTACTTCGTGGATACCTATGCCATGCACCCGGCCTATGCGATGTATGACCGCCCGGTGGTGATCCTTTCGGGCACGTGGGAATTCAGCGCAGACGAGATCGGGACCATTTATGGTCACTTTCGGGACCAGTTGTATTTGCTGGGGTCCGAGCGCAACGTGGAGGGCTATCTGCGCATCGCCAACGTGGTGCACGGCAATGCTTACTACTGGTCGTCGGTGGACCCGCTGACGTATCCGGGCTATGAGGACAAGCTGAGCGAAATGGCAGCCGCCATACACGCCCGGCGCGGAATCTGGGTCGCCCCGGCGGCCCCCGGTTTCGATGCGCGGCTGATCGGCGGCACGCGCGTGATCGAGCGGCGCGACGGCCAGACTCTGCGCGATGAGCTAACCGCCGCCATCCATTCCAATCCCGATGCCATCGGCATCATCAGTTGGAATGAGTTCAGCGAGAATACGCACATCGAGCCGAGCGAGAACTATGGCCGGATGGCGCTGGATGTGTTGATGCGCCGGCAAACCAGCCAGGGGCCGCGCGTGACGAACTTTGACTCGAGCGATCAGGGCGAAGGCGAAGCCCGGCTGGTTTATCAACCGGCCATCCTGCTGGGTCTATTTTTGCTGACAGTTTTCAGCGTTTCGGTCGTTCTACGCCGCAAAACGGCGGTGTAGGCGTTCCCGCGCCTGCCGGCACGCGGGGCGAGTCATCCAGCGACATCAGCGACATCGTGGATCAACAGTCTGGCAGCAGGTTCGTGCATTACCCTGAAAGACGATCAGGAACAGGACGGAAACTCATGGCTAAATCGAGCAGCAGGAGTCCGCAGCAAAAACCGTTCAATTCACCGACCAGGCCAGCCGCGTCCGGTCAGCGGTCGCGGGGGCTGTCTTTGCTGCTGGGGGCGGTCATCTTCCTCGCCTTGGTGGTAGCGGGCCTGGTCGCTGTCAACGCGCTGTCGCAGAACGAGTCGGAATCGTCTGGCGGCGGTACAAACGCAACCTCCACGCTGCCGCCTACCGATGTGCCGCCTACTGAGGCCCCACAAGAGGTCGCCCTGCAGCAGCAGGTGCGCGACTGGGTGCAGGCTGTTGAAGGGGTGACGCAGGTCCTGACCCTGGATATTGACGTGCCCGGTGATGAGCCGCCGCTGATCTATGCCGAGCTTGAAGTTGAACCCGGCTTCAACACTACCAGCGTGCCGAACCAGCTCGTTGCCAAAGTCAGCGAAATCCTCGGTGCCAGCCAGTACAGCGACGTGGTCGTGATCATGAACGACGGCACGCTGGTGACCGAATACACGCTGAACCTTGAGAGCGGCGGGTGGAACGAAACCATCCTGACCAGCAGCGCCCCCAGTTCGACGCCGTCGAATTAGCGGCATCAGGAGCAGGAGCAGATCGTATGAGCGCGCATAGAAGACACACGAGTCAACTCTCCCGGTGGTGGTTCGCTGCGATCATCCTGCTGGCGGGGCTGCTGCTGCCCGAATCGGCATCGGCAGCGCCCGTTTGCCGCACGACGACCTATTCGTCGTACAGCGTCGAACTGTGCATTGTGAATCCGGCGGACGGGGCCACGATCTCAGGTGTGCCGACGGTCGATGCCACCATCACCTTGAGCGGCTCACCGCCCAACATCGGCAAGCTGATCTTTTACTTGAATAACGAATACCTGCTGACCGATTTCAAGTCGCCCTATTCGTTCAAGCTGCCCACCACCAAGTTTGTGGACGGCACCTATACCCTGTCAGTCGAAGCCAGCATGGGTGATGGCCGGGTCACGCAGCGCGCCTC
>DAOUFU010000310.1:0-15541 GCA_034429275.1 Anaerolineae bacterium
CCCCCACGAAACTCTATTGAAAATCAATGGCAGTTTCACAAAAACTTCAAAACAGTCATTTACAGAATAGACCAGATTTTTTTATATGTCAACTCGTTTGACTTTGAATTTTGGTTGAAAAAAGGCTAGCCGTCGCGTATCACAAGGGGAAGTCAATGAGGATTTTGTTGCAAACGTTGTAAAACGGAGCTTGATGAAATCGGTTTCATGGAAAGTTTGATTGAAGTTCAATGATTTTGCACGCGGTCTGGCCTGCCAGGCGCACCGCTTTGTGCCGGGGTGTGCAGCGGCTCTCACCGGTATTCGGCGAGAATAGCGTCGATCCGCGCTGCGGCAGCGTCGAGAACAGGCTGGGGTTGATCCTCGTCATTTTCGCGGGCCAGGATGCGCCGACCGGCGTCGGTCAGCACCAGGTCGATTCGCTGCCAGGCAGGATGTGAAGGGATAGCGCGCGCAGTAGCAAGCTGCTCCATGTAGATGCTGAAGTAGGGGTGCCGCTGGATCAGATCGTTTTCGGACAGGGCCGGTTTGGATGGGATCATTCCCCCAGAGATCATGGCCAGTTGAAAGGCATCAGATTGCGAAAACCGCACAAACTCGAGTGCAGCGGCAGACTCCGCAATCGTGGGGGCGCGATCTGGGCGCAGCGTGTGGGCGGCAATCTGGACGAATGCATTCCCGCCCGCAAGGGTGATCCCTTCTTGCGGCTGGCCAGACTCGGTAAGCATAGGGACCAATTGCAGCGCGATGTACAGCGACTGAGCATCTACTGCTGGGGGAATATCCGGTCCGGCCAGGATGGCGGCAGCGGTGCCGTTCAGGAAGCTGGTGATCGGATCAATATTGGCATCGAGCAGCGAAGGCGCGAAACAACCGGCCTGGTCGATTTCAATCAGGCGCGTGTAAGCGGCGACAGTGGCCGGGCTGTTGAGATAGCCGCTTGCCGTGCTCTGGTCTGGCGCAAGAACCGCCCCACCCATGCTCCATAACCAGGGCAGAAGCGCATCGGCGCTGGTCCCCGCACCGGCGAAGAGATAATCTTCATCACCGAGGTTGCGCACTGCTGCACACTGCGCGATCAGTTCTGTGAGGGTGCGGGCGGGCTGCTCAATGCCGGCAACGCCCAGCATTCCCTTGTTCCAGGCCCATACGGTGGTGCTGGCGTCGCTGGGCAGGCCGTAAACGTGCCCGCGATAGGTAGCTGCTTCCAACACGCCGGGGAAAATAGCACTTGCCAGAGTGTCAAAGTCGGTGAGCGCCTCATCAAGGGGTTCGAGCAGGCCCAGGTCGGCCAGCAGTGTGATGTCACGCACACCCACCCGCGCCACGTCCGGCCCATCACCGCGTGCCAGGGCCGCCAAAAGCTCCTGCACCAGGTCTTCAGCCGGGAATGCGACCGCCTGTACCTTGATGTCGGGATGTGCGGCCTCGAACAATGGGATCAGGCGGGTGGTCAGCACCTCAAAGGCCGGGCCGGTTTCGGGGTAGCTGTGCCAGAACTCGATGGTCACAGTCTCCCCCTGTGCCCGACTGAGGCCGGGTTGAGCCGCTAGAATCACTCCGCCGGTCACTACCGCGATGAGCAGCAGACGCGCCAGGAAAGTGGAATGAGCGTGTGAATGTTCCATGCGGGTCAGTCTTTCGCGAAAAAAGCCGGGCGGCCCGAACTACCTTCGCGCAAATTATAGTACTATTGTGGAAATGCAGCCCTGAATACATCGGAGAAAAGTCCTTCATGACAGGAAAAGAGCGTTTGTTTGCGGCACTGCGCCACCAGCCTCTCGACAGCGTCCCCTGGGTGCCTTTTGCCGGGGTCCATGCCGGAAAGTTCAAAGGTTATACCGCGCGCGAGGTCTTGACCAATGCCGACCGATTACTTGAATCGCTGCTCGAAGTGAACCGCGTCTATGCGCCCGACGGTCAGCCGGTGTTGTTCGATTTGCAGGTCGAGGCCGAGATTCTGGGATGTGACCTGTATTGGGCGGAGGAAACCCCGCCAACCGTTGTGAGCCATCCCCTGGAACACTCGCTCACCATCCCCGACCGCCTGCCTGATGAAACATCGGGCCGCCTGCCCCTGATTCTCGATGTGATGCGGCGGATGAAAACGGCAGTGGGCGATCATACGGCGCTGTATGGGCTGGTGACGGGGCCGTTCACCCTGGCGGCCCACCTGCGCGGCACCGATATCTTCACTGACATGTTTGATCATCCGGATTTTGTGCATGAGTTGATCGCCTACACGAACCGCGTGGCTGCTCGTATGAGCGAGCTTTACATTGCCGCGGGCATGGACGTGATCGCGGTGGTGGACCCGATGGTGTCGCAAATCTCCAAGCGGCATTTCAGCAGCTTGTTGAGCGATCCATTCACCCGGCTCTTCGGCCTGATCCGGGCCAGAGGCGCGTTCTCGTCATTTTTCGTGTGTGGCGATGCCACGCGCAATATCGAGGTCATGTGCCAGACCCACCCGGACTGTATTTCGATTGACGAGAATGTGGACATGGTGGCGGCCAAAGCGATCACCGACCGGTACAACATCACCATCGGCGGCAATATCCCCCTCACCACGGTGATGCTGCTGGGCACCCAGCAGGACAATATGAAGTTCACGGTAGACCTGCTGGAAAAGCTGGGCACACATAACGTTATCATCTCGCCCGGCTGCGAAATGCCTTATGATACGCCGTTCGAGAACACAATTGGCGTGATGGAAGCGGTGCGTAATCCGGCACGAATTCGCGAAAGCCTGCGCGACTATCACGCGGCGGAGATCGACCTGGAGTCGGTTATCCTGCCCGATTACGCCCATCTTGAACGCCCGCTCATCGAGGTCTTCACGCTGGATTCGGATTCGTGCGCGGCATGTATGTATATGTGGGCGGCAGCCAGGCATGTAGGCGAGGCATTGGGCGGCGCGGTGGACCTGGTGGAGTACAAGTTCAACAACCGCGAGAATATCGCGCGGTGCGTCAAGATGGGTATCAAAAACCTGCCTTCCATCTACATCAACGGCAGGCTGGAATATTCGTCCATCATCCCCAGCAGCGAGGAACTGCGGCGAAAAATCGAACAATATCTGTAGAAAGGGATCGTCATGCGGCTTCATCTGGTCGGTGGGTTCCTGGGAAGCGGAAAAACGACTGCCATCGTCGGCGCGGCCAAACTTTTGATGGCCCAGGGAAAGCGTGTGGGCGTGATCACCAACGATCAGGGCAAATACCTGGTCGATACCGCGTTCTTCCAGTTGGAAAACGTGCCCACTGTCGAGGTGACGGGTGGTGGTTTCTGCTGCCATTACGAGGATCTCGATGCTCGCCTGGATTCGCTGATTGCCCAGGTTCAACCGGATGTAATCTTTGCAGAGTCGGTGGGGTCATGCGCCGACGTGGTAGCCACGGTTATCAGGCCGCTGAGCTCGTTGCGCGCCACGCACGCGAGCCTTTCTGTGTTGGCGGATGCGCGGCTGCTGCGCCGCCGCCTGCTCAATCTGCCTATGCCGTTCAGCGATGACATTGTCTATATCTTCGATCAGCAGATCGCCGAAGCTGGAATGCTGATCATCAACAAGCGCGATTTGCTGACATCCGAGCAGCGTCACGAACTGGAGGTACTGGTACGAGATCACTACACCGATCTGCCCTACCGGTTTCAGGATTCGCGCAGCCAGGCCGATCTTGCCGCCTGGATTGATGAATTGGACAGGGGCGCGGCGGCAGCCCGTATGCTGGACATCGACTATGCGCGTTATGGCGCAGGGGAGGCTGAGCTGGGCTGGCTGAATGCCAGATATACCCTCGTCGTGAGTCCGGGGACAGGTCGCCAGGTGGCAGTCGATGTTCTGGCGGGCATCATCGAAGCGGTACGCGTGCATGGTTGGGCGATCGGTCATTTGAAGTTCGTCGTTGAAGGCAGCAGCTCCGACGCAGCCAAGATCAGCATTCCCACCCTTGAAGAAGGTGATTGGCGCGCGGGGGTGCCCGAACTGAGCGGAGAGCGGGTATCCCTGTTGATCAATGCGCGCGTCCAGGCCGATGCAGCGGCGCTCCGCGATCTGGTGCACGAGGCGATTGCCGCGCGCGCGGACTCCTGCGGAATCTCGTGGGAACCAGGCGAGATCGAGGCGTTTCAGCCTGCGCCGCCGCGCCCAACCCATCGCTTCTCCTCATAAAACCCCAGGGGCGTCTAAACATCAAACGCCCCTGGACCAAACCGCCAATGGCGGGAGCGCAGCCGCCCCACTCCCGCAGAACAGGCTGCCAGATGCCTGTTAGCCTTTGTGATAGTAGACTTCCCAGCCGAGATACTTGGTCAGCGCTTCGTAGACGGCATCCGCCACCAGCGACAGGTTGACCGACACATGGTGCTCGAAGCCGTTCTCGCAGATGTAGTGCAGCAGCTTCTGGAAATTGGGCACCTTGATCACGCCGTAGCCGCCGAAGGTGTCGATCGGATCGGTGGTGAATTCACCCTCGCCCACATAGGCCACGATCTTGCCGTTCAGGTCATCGGTGCTGATGCGCAGATAGGTGAACGGATCGGCCTTGACGCGCCCGTAGATGGTGCCCCAGGTGTTGTCCTTGCCCACGCTGCCCGCGATGATCTCCTGATAATCCATCACCGGGATTTCGTCGGTAAACACGCTCTTGGGCAGGTTCGAGCAGTGGAAGACCACACCCTTATCGGGATCGTCGCCGTAGTTGTTGTTCCAGTCCACCAGCGCGCTGGGCTTGCCCGAAGCAAGCGCCATCGCGTACATGGCCGCCGTGCCAGCGATGTCGGTCTCGCAGGCTGATGGGGCCAGGCTGTCGCTGAGCATACTCATCAGCGTGCACGGCACCACCCCGAAGTATTCTTGCATGCTGGTCCAGCACTGGATGGCAGTGGCGTCATATTCATTGGCGGCGGACCATTCATCGAGGACCACGCCGAGCTTGGCGATCTTGATCAGCGCGGCGGCGGGGACTTTGGCGGCGTTGGCGTACGCCTTCACTTTGTTCACTTTGGCCACGACGCGCGCGTCGTCGTCGGCCATGCGCGCGATCATGCCAAACGCCTCGGAGAGATCGAGGGTTTCGACCGTGATCCCGGCGTGCTGGAACAGCTTTTCGCTGAAGCGCACCGTGTTGAAGGCCACCGGGCGCGCGCCCAACATGCCAAAACGCGCATTACGCATTCCCCGCACCACGCGGCACACAGCACCGAACTTCTGCAGGTCGTTGCGGAAGCTCTCGCTTTCGGGATCGACGGTATGCAGGGTGGTCAGGGTGAAGGGGATACCATACTGGCGGAGGTTGTTGCACAGCGACATCTTGCCACAGAAGCTGTCGCGCCGCCACTGGATGTCCATCTTCTTCGGGTCATCGGGCGTAGCCTGGATCAGCACCGGCACGTTGAGGTTGGCGAACTTCAGGGTATTGGCGATACCGCGCTCGTCGCCGAAGTTGGGCAGGGTGACGACCACGCCGTCGATCTCGTCGCGGTGCGCCTTGAACAGATCGGCACACTTGTGAACATCACTCAGGCTCTCAACGCTGCCATATTCGGTTTCTTCGGGGCTGAGCGCAATGACTTTGAACCCCTGGGCTTCCAGCACCTTGATCATGACGCTGCGCCCGGTCTCGCACAAATGGCTGGGGAAGAATCCCCGGTTGCCGACAATCAAACCGACGGTCACATTCTGCTTCATTGGAAAATGCTCCTTGGTGTAATTAATGTGAAGTTCCTCATCCAATAACCACGAACCTGTGGCCTGCCCGTACGCGCGCGAGCAGGCCCTGTCATCCTACTGACCGTAGACGGTCGTATAACGATGGTGCAGCTTGGCAATATTCTCCGGCGAGATCGGGATCGGCTCGCCCAACTGCACTGCCAGATACACGGTGCGCGCCACGTCTTCGCACATCACCGCCGCCTTGACGGCAGCTTTGGGCGTCGGGCCGATGGTGAACACCCCATGATTTTGCATGATCACCGCCAGCGAATGCGGGTTTGGCCCCTCGCGCAGCACGCGGACTACCTCATTGCCGATTTCCTCGCCGCCGATCAAGGCGAAGCCACCGCAGGGGATCACCCCGCCAAACTCGTCGGCCATCGCAGTCAGCACGCAAGGAATATCGCGGCCCAACGCGGCCCAGGCGGTCGCGTAGGGGCTGTGGGTGTGGACGATCCCACCCACTTCGGGCATGGCGCGGTAGATGGCGCAGTGAGTCGCCGTATCGGAAGAGGGTTTGTGTGCCCCTTCGATCACGTTGGCGTTGATGTCTACCACCACCATGTTATCGGGACGCAGGTCCTCGAAAGTGATGCCGCTTGGCTTGATGACCACGTGGCCGGTTTGCCGATCGCGCCCGCTGATATTGCCGGAGGTCCAGGTCACCAGGCCGTTCTTGGGCAGCTCGGCATGAAGATCGGAAACGATTTTGCGCAGTTCGTCGAGCATCATTCAATCCCCCGTGCCTGATTGCGGATTTTACGCAGCCGCTTCATCACATCGTTCGCGCCGCGTCCAAAGTAATCATGCAGCAGCACATATTCGGCGTAGAGCTTGTCATAGACCGCCTGGTTTTCGGGGATTGGCCGGTAGGTTTCTTCCTTCAGCTTACCCATCTTGGCGGCGGCGGCCTGGATGTCGGGATAGGCACCCGCTGCGACTGCGGCGTGCATGGCGCTGCCCAGCGCCGGTCCCTGCTTGCTGCCGATGATGCGGAACTCACGCCCGGTCACATCGGCATAAATCTGCATGAGCAGCTTGTTTTTCTCCGGAAGTCCACCCGCTGCAACCAGCTCGGTGATCGGCACACCGTTGGACTCGAACGCCTCAATGATGACACGGGTCCCAAAAGCGGTGGCTTCGATCAGGGCGCGGTAAATATCCGGTGCGCGGGTGGCGAGTGTCGCGCCGATCAGCAGGCCGCTCAGGTCTACATCGACCAGCACCGAACGGTTGCCATTCCACCAGTCGAGCGCGAGCAGGCCGTGCTCGCCGGGTTTCTGCTTGGCGGCTTCTGCCTCAAGATAGGCGTGCAGGTCCATGCCTTTAGCTTTGGCGGCCTCGTGATATTCCGGTGGGACGGCATGATCGACAAACCAGGCGAAAATATCGCCCACACCGCTCTGACCGGCTTCGTAACCGTATAGACCGGGGATGATGCCGCCATCCACCACACCGCACATGCCGGGCACGTTGTGGATGCTGTCACCCAGTACCATGTGGCAGGTGCTGGTGCCCATGATCATCACCATGCGCCCCGGCTCGACCACCTGGGCTGCCGGAACGGTGACATGGGCATCCACATTGGCGACGGCGACGGCAATGCCCGGTGTGAGTCCGGTCCACCTGGCCGCTTCTTCGGTGAGGTCACCGGCACGCCCGCCAAGCGGAGCAAGTTGGGCCATCATCTTGGTTTCCACCACGTCTGCCAGCTTGGGGTGCAGGGCGCTGAGATAGGCTTTGTCGGGGAATTTGCCATCCTGGTAGATGGCTTTGTAGCCCGCCGTGCAGGTATTGCGCGTTTCGACGCCGCACAACTGCCAAACGACCCAGTCCGCCGCTTCGATCAGGCGGTCGGCGGCAGCATAGACTTCGGGCGCTTCGTCGAGGATTTGGAGCACCTTGCTGAAGAACCACTCCGACGAGATTTTGCCGCCGTAGCGATCCAGCCAGCTCTCGCCCATCGCACGCGCGGTGGCGTTGATCTTGTCAGCTTCGGGCTGGGCGGCGTGGTGCTTCCAGAGCTTTACCCAGGCGTGAGGATTGTCGCGCCATTCGGGCAGGCGCATCAGCGGGGTGCCATCTGCCTTGACCGGCATCATGGTGCAGGCGGTGAAATCGACGGCAATGCCGATCACGTCTGCCGGGTTAATGTTGCTGGCCTGGACCGCCTGGGGGACTGCGTTGGCAAAGACGCCAATGTAGTCATCGGGGTTCTGCAAGGCCCATTCGGGCGGAAGTGGTTTGTGGCTGCCGGGCAAAGTCTCATCGATCACGCCGTCAGGGTAGGGATAGACGGCGCTGCCCATCTCTGCGCCGTCGCTGACGCGCACGACGACAGCGCGCCCGGATTCGGTGCCAAAATCGACGCCAATCGTGTATTTTTCTCCGGCCATCTGGCTTTAGCTCCTTCTACAATGCCTGATACCCTAGACTGGTCATGGGGCTGGCTGCGTGCTCTGTCTTTCGATCAAGTGTGGGTACAAAATCCGCTGATGAAGCGGCGTATTTGGATTGTTGATCAGGTTGACCAGGTATTCGACGCTTTGCTCACCCAGCGCGGCGAAGTCCTGGTGAATGGTGGTCAGGGGTGGGTCGAAATAGGCCGCTTCGGGGATGTTATCGAAGCCGACGATGGATACATCGTCGGGCACCTTCAGGCCGCTTTCGCGCAGTGCCCGGATCGCGCCCAGGGCGGTCTGGTCGTTAGCGGCCAGCAGCGCGGTGAAAGGCAGCCCGGTATGCAGCAGGCGCAGCGCCGCCTGGTAACCGCTCTGGGCACTCCAATCGCCCGAAGCCGAGGGGCCGAGCGACAACCCGGCTTCCAGCATGGCGGCTTTCCACCCGGCACAGCGTGCCTGAGCGCCATACCATTCCAGCGGGCCGCTGATGGATGCAATGTGGGTATGCCCCAGGTTGATCAAATGTTGGGCCGCCAGTTGGCCGCCGAAGTGCTGATCGATGGCGACCGATGGCACGCGCGCGCCCGCTTCCGTATCGATCTGCACATAGGGCGTATCGCCGCAGACCTGCGCCAGCACCGCATGACTCACACCTGCGACCGGCGTGATGAACACCAACCCATCGACGGCTCGCTCGCCCAGATCGTCCATCGCCCGGCGAAGATCGCGCGGGGCCATATTGGAGATGACCGAGAGAGTGACACCATAGCCCTGAGCACGTGCAGCCTGTTCGATGTGATTCACCATCTGGGTGGGGCCGTAATGGGTGCTGCCAAAACTGATGATGCCCAGCATAGAGGAACGCTGAGTAGCCAGGCTGCGCGCGGCGCGGTTGGGGCGGTAGCCCAGTTGTTCAATGGCTTCCTGCACACGGCGGCGAGTGTCGTCGGAGACGTAGGGGTGATTGTTGACAACGCGCGAGACAGTTTGCGCGGAGACGCCCGCCATTCGGGCAACATCGGCCAGGGTAGCACTGCCGGAGCTGGACTTAATCATAAGTAGAACCTTCAAAACAGTAGGCGACCGGCAATATGTGGCTCTCAGCCTACAGGGGTGTCAGGCGGAATGAAACGGGAGGCTGATAGCGAGAATTGCACAGATCGATCATCTGCTAGCGCTAACATCGTATCACAGGTTGCTGCTACGGGTCAATAGGTACGGCACAAGTGGTGGGGGGATGAGGGATAGTCCTATAGAGAACAGCTTGAATGTTTGCGCTAACATATCGTGATCGATTTTGATCGATCGGCACGGGGTGAAGTGGCATTGCAGATCGCCATTCGCGGCTATAATCATAGGCGGCATGGGGCGGGGACGCATCGCGCTCGCTGCGCGATTGCCGGTGAGCCATTCATGACCTGACTGCCAGGAGCATCGCCAGTAGGGAACCTACAAAGATGGACTTTAATGTGTTCAAAGGAGTGAGTGATGAACAAACTGTTATGTCTGGTGCTGATCGCCGCGCTGCTGACCCTGGGCGGCTCGGTCGTCATGGCCCAGGGTAGTGTCCCTCCGGCCATTCCAGGCCAGGCGGTGTATGTGGCCTACCCCGTGACCATTGCGATCGATGGCAGCCTGTCCGACTGGGAAGGTCTGCCCAGTGTGACGGTGGATAAGGGGCCGAGCACGTCGAGCGATCCCGCGGAGAACGGCTCGTTCACTTTTGGCGTCGCTGCCGACGAGACCGCGTTTTATATCTACATGACGATGCCGGACAAGACCATTATTACCGGTCAGCATGGCACAGACTATTGGAACGAAGACTCCCTCGAATTTTACCTGAACCTGACCGGCAACCGGTGGGCTTCAGAATTCACCGACGGGATTGTGCAATATCGGATCATCCCTGGCGATATTGGCAAGACGGATATCGCCGAGATCACCAGCTCCGGTCAGAACGTGGCTTCGGCCCCGATAAGCCAGGCGGCAGTCTTTGCAACCGAGGACGGCTGGGGCTTCGAAGCTGCGGTGCCGTGGGGTAGCTGGCTCAAGCCGGTGCACGGGCTGGAATTTGGCTTCCAGGCACAGGCAAACGGCGCATCCGAGCAGGATCGCAACGTCAAGCTCATCTGGTCGGCGGCAGACACTCAGGATCGGTCGTGGAACACGCCCAGCCTGTTTGGTGTCGGGCTGATCTACGAGATCGGGCGGAGTGATATCCCGATGCCAAGCGCCCCGCCCGAACCGACTCCTGAGCCGGTGGTCGAAGCGCCCAGCTATGGATTCGGTGTGGTGAGCGTGAACGAAGTGGGTTACCTGCCGGATGCCGCCAAACTGGGCCTGCTGCAAACCGCACGCACAGATGCCGCCCCCTGGTCGCTGGTCGATGTGGCAACCGGAGCTGTCGTGTTGGAAGGTACAACGACTGCGCCGAGGATGGATGAATCCGCCGGGGAAATGACGGTAGTCGCCGATTTTTCGGCCTGGACGACTCCCGGTACGTACATTCTGGTGATCGATGGGGTGGAAAGCGTGCCGTTCGAGATCGGTGCGTCGATTTACGATACGCTGGTCATTGATGCTGCACGCTACTTCTATCTCAACCGGAGCGGGATTGAGCTTGCGCCGGAATATGCAGGCGATTGGGCACGCCCGGCGGGGCATATCACCGATAATGACGTCACCTGTTTCGCAGGCAAGGCAGTGGATGGCACGCAGTACGACGGCTGCGATTACCGGCTGGATGCCAGCGGCGGGTGGTACGACGCAGGTGATTATGGCAAATACGTGGTCAACGGCGGCATCTCGCTGTGGACCCTGCTCAACTTGGCCGAGCGTTACCCCGATCTCTACCCGGACGGCTCGCTGAATATTCCCGAAAGCGGCAACGGAGTCTCGGACTTGCGGGATGCGGCCCGTTGGGAAATGGATTGGATGCTGCGGATGCAGGTTCCTGAAGGTGAGCCGCTGGCCGGAATGGCCCATCACAAACTGCATGATCTGCGCTGGGGCGGGATGCCGATGAAGGTCCCAACGGAGTGGGACAACGACAGCCCGACCAATGGTCGCTACCTGATGCCACCGAGCACCGCTGCGACGCTCAATCTTGCGGCAACGGCGGCCCAATGCGCGCGCCTGTGGTCCGAGATCGATCCGGCTTTCGCGGATCGCTGCCTGACGGCGGCGGAAACGGCCTGGAAGGCCGCGCTGGCCAATCCGGCGATCTTCTACGGCAGCATTCCCGGGCAGGGCGGCGGCGATTATGGTGATCGCAACGTGGCGGATGAATTCTTCTGGGCAGCAGCGGAGCTGTACATCACTACCGGCGCGGACGAATATCGCGACTACATCGAAAACTCCAGCATGATTCGGCGCTTCCCTGGCCTGGGAAAGGGCAGTGCCATGGGCTGGCCGGAGACCGGCGCGCTGGGCACCATCTCGCTGCTGAGCGCTCCGAACGGCCTGAGCGAAGAACGGATCGCGGCGCTGGAAGCACAGATTGTAGGGGCGGCGGATATGTACCTGTCGTGGATGAGCGGGCAGGTCTATCCGACTCCCCTGATGCCTGCGACCTATGACTGGGGATCGAACTCGGCGGTGCTGAACAACGCGATTATCCTGGCGCTCGCCTACGATATCACCGGCGACCCGGTATACCGCGACGGCGTAACCAGCAGTCTCGACTATATCCTGGGGCGCAACCCGCTCAGCCGCAGCTATGTGACCGGCTATGGTGAGAATGCGCCGCAGCACCCGCATCACCGGTTCTGGGGGAATCGCCCATCGCAGGGGTATCCGCCTCCGCCGCCCGGCGTGGTCGTGGGCGGTCCGCTGGAGACTCCGCAGGAAGATGCTACCCGCAACAATGCGGAACTGAATGCCGGTCCTGCCAAGCGTTATGTAGATATGATTGAAGCGTATTCGAGCAACGAAGTGACCATCAACTGGAATGCTCCGCTTACCTGGGTAACGGCGTTTGTTGCCTGGAACGCGGACTGAGTTCGCCCGCCCGCTGCGAGCAGTTGAGGCGCAGCGCGTGACCGACAGCAGGGGCCGGAACAGCCCGGCCCGGAGCAACCCGGCCCCTGCTCAGGTTATCCCATGACCGGACCTCCCTCTCGCCACCCACGCTCTGCCGCTCGCCAGCGCCCACAGGGACAGCCCACTCGCGGCAAAACGGCGCGTAATCGTCTGCGCCGGGTGGATAATTTTGTCTTGTTCTATGCTGGAGACCTGGTACGCGCGCGCAGTGCGGGCTTCGAGCGCGCCTGGGTGGTGGACCTGGGCTATGGCGCAGAGCCGTTCACTACGCTTGAATGCGCTGACCGGCTGCGGCGCGCCAATCCGCGGTTGCCGGTGCTGGGTGTGGAGATCGATCCGGAGCGAGTGGAAGCAGCCCTTCCCTGGGCGGACGAGTGGACCCAGTTCCGGTTGGGCGGGTTCAATATCCCGCTGCTGCCGGGCGAAACCGCGCGGTTGATCCGGGCCTTCAATGTGCTGCGCCAATATGATGAGGCTGATGTGCCCGGCGCGTGGCAAATGATGGGGCGCTGTCTGATGCCCGGCGGCCTGCTGATCGAAGGCACATCGGACCCTTTTGGGCGCGTGTGGGTGGCGAACCTGCTGCGCCGTATTGATGATCGACTCGTGTTTGAGGGGATGGTGTTCAGCACCAATTTTCGCTGGGGTTTCGAGCCGGGGCAATTCCAGCCGGTGCTGCCCAAGAACTGTATTCACCGCATGATCCCCGGTGAGCCGATCAACACTTTCTTCGATTCCTGGAAGCGGGCCGGGCGCGATACCATTGCGCATCGCGAGTGGGGGCTGCGCCAATGGTTTGCAGCGTGCGCTCACGCATTGGCTGCCCAGGGATGGGCAGTCGATCTGCGCCGCCAGTTGGTCCAGCGCGGCTACCTGCTGTGGCGCGGCACGCCAGGCGTGGCCGAACTGCCTCTGTAATTCCCATTTCCCACGATTCTCGACGATACTTCAATCCCCATTGATCATTATGTGACATTCGTCACAAAGTTTGTATGTGTTATGAGCCTGAGCCAGGACGTCTCCTTGATCTAATATATCAATATTCGTATATGCGAATAATTGGATGAAATCAGATGCCCCTTGTCCCCCTTGATGAAATTGCCCTGATGCACAACAACGTCTGCAAGGCGATCACGGATCCGCGCCGTATCCAGATCCTGTATGCCCTGAGCGATGGTTCCAGCAATGTGTCAACACTGGCCGAACTGCTGGAGATGCCTCAGCCTACGCTGTCACGGCATCTGTCGGTCTTGCGCGAACGCGGCATCGTGGCTGCCGAGCGCGACGGCACCACGGTAATCTACCGGCTGAGCAATCCTCACATCATTCAGGTCCTCAACTTGATGCGCGCTATGATGCGCGACTTGCTCGATCAACAGACCAGCCTGCTGGACCCGGTCCAGCCAGAAGACGAGACCGCTTTGGTTGAAAAAGAGGGAAATCGATGAGCACTTATACCCCTGCACAAGACGAAATCACGGCGGCAGCAAAGGACACCGCCCAGGTTCGCCAGATGGCCCGGCCCTATGTCAATGCCTATCTTGGAGGCATTTTGTTGGGGCTGGTATTATTTGCGGCATTTTTCCTGACCGGCAATGGGCTGGGGGCGTCGGGTGGCCTCAACCGGTTGGTGGTATGGGTCGAGGACGCCATCGCGCCCGGTCATGTGGACAGCACGCCCTACCTGGCGACGATGGCGGGCGGCGACCGCAACCCGCTCGATAACTGGGTGGTGTTTGTGGTATTCGGGGTGGTACTTGGCGGGTTTGTGTCGGGCTGGTTCAACCACCGCATCAAGCTCGAAACCATTGGTGGGCCGCGCCTTTCGGCACGCCAGCGCTGGCTGGCTGCGTTTGTTGGTGGGGCAATCATGGGCTATGGGGCGCGCATGGCACGCGGCTGCACATCGGGCCAGGCGCTCTCTGGCGGGGCAGTGCTTTCGGTAGGGAGCTGGTTATTCATGTTTGCGGTATTCGCCGGGGCCTATGCGCTCGCTTATTTCGTGCGCCGGTTGTGGAACTAGGGAGGACTGACCCATGCCATCATTTCCGCTGAATCTCAACGAATATTTCGGGCACTGGGATGTGTATATCGTCTATCTGGCGATTGGATTTGCGTTTGGCGTGGTGCTGGAGATTGCCGGGTTTGGCAATTCGCGCAAACTGGCGGCCCAGTTCTACTTTAAGGATATGACCGTGCTCAAGGTCATGTTCACAGCCATTGTGGTGGCCATGAGTCTGATCTTCCTCACCTCTGCCCTGGGCTGGCTCGATTATGACAAACTGTGGGTCAACCCGACCTACCTGTGGCCGGGCATTGTTGGCGGGCTGATCATGGGGGTCGGCTTCATCATCGGCGGCTTCTGCCCCGGCACGTCGCTGGTCTCCGCTGCGACCGGCAAGCTCGACGGCCTGTTTTTTGTGCTGGGCGCGCTGGTCGGCATCTTCCTGTTTGGTGAGTCTGTTGAGCAATTTGAGAGTTTCTGGACCGGCTCCGCCTATGGGCGTTACACGTTGATGGATGTGTTTGATGTGGACGCGGGCGTGATTGTGCTGGGCGTTGTACTGATGGCGCTGTTTGTATTCTGGGGTGCCGAACAGCTAGAGCGTATCATTGGCAAGCAGGATCTTTCGCGCGCGCCACACTGGCGCTATGGGGCAGCAGGCGGATTGGTGGTGCTGGCCAGCGCGACGCTGCTCATTGGTCAGCCCGGCCCCAAGCCGCCCGTGCTCTCCGAAGCGCGCGCAGCCCAGCTCGAAAGCCGCGCGGTATACGTTCATCCCGCCGAGTTGTTGAAGGCGCTTAACAACCGGTTCCTGACAGTGGTGTTGATCGATGTGCGCAGCAAGGCCGATTACGACCAGTTCCACATTGAAAACGCCCGGCACATCCCGCTGGATGATGTGCTGGACGAAGCTGACACGCTGCGCAAAGAACCGGCGAACACGATCTTTGCCCTGGTGGATAATGATGAGACATTGGCAACCGAGGCCTGGCGGCGGCTGGTGGCAGACGGCATGATCAATGTCTTTATTCTCGAAGGCGGGATCAATCACTGGCTAGAAGTTTTCCCCAACAACCCGGCAGCTCCCGATCCCAAGGAATACGCCGCGATTGAATTCGAGAAGAAGATCACGCTGGAAAAACCGTCGGAGGATGCCGAGGCCAGCAGTGATGGCGGCAGCACGGGGGGCTGCGGCTGAGTTTTCCGGGCTAACCCTGACCTTTGATTTCCACGGACACGCGCGCCATTCCCGGCGCGCGTGTTGTATATCTCACCTGGAGTCCGCATGGGGTCGGATGATTTCTGAGGGGAAAAACTGTTCTTGAAAATGCACCTGGGCGCGAATGGGATCATCGGGCAGGGTGCGGCCTTCGGGGAGGC
>DAOUFU010000311.1:0-4891 GCA_034429275.1 Anaerolineae bacterium
TAGCGGGTCACGTATTTTGATGCAATCACCCTGGGTTGGTCCCCATGCGAGAGAGGTGCTATAGTCTGCGCCGGATGATCGTGGGCTTTGGCCCCCCAACCAGGAGCGTGACATCATGCGTTTAGGCGGCCCCATTCTCGACCCCTGGCAGACCCCGCAGGAATGGATCGCGGCGCACCGCAAGCGTGGATACACGGCGACCGTCTGGCCGCTGTGGGGCGAGCAGGACGACGCGACCATCGAGGCGTATGTGCGGGCGGCGGCAGAGGCGGACATCGTGATCGCCGAGGTCGGCGCGTGGAACAATAACCCGCTGAGCCGCGACGAAGCCGAACGCGCCCAGGCGATCGCCAACATCCAGGCGCGGCTGGCACTGGCCGACCGCATCGGCGCGCTGTGTTGTGTGAACATCGCCGGGTCGCGCAGCACCGGCAAATGGGATTCCCCACATCCCGATAACTATACGGGCGAGACGTTCGACCTGATCGTGCAGACGGTGCAGACCATCATTGACGGCGTGAAACCGGATCGCACCTTCTACACGCTCGAACCCATGCCCTATATGCTGCCCGATGATGCCGCCAGCACACTGGCCCTGCTCGAAGCGGTAGATCGCCCTCAGTTCGCCGTGCACTACGACCCGGTGAACATGGTCAACAGCCCCCGTAAAGCCTATGCCACCGGCGAGGCCATCCGCGACTACTGCCGGACGCTTGGCCCATACATCAAGTCGGTGCACGCCAAAGACATCATCCTGCGCGAGGCGCTCACCGTGCACCTGGACGAGGTGCCGCCGGGCGAGGGGCTGCTCGACTACCGGGCGCTGATCGCCGAAATCGAGCGCATCAACCCGCAGATGCCCGTGCTGATGGAGCATTTCAAAGAAGAGCGCGCCTATATCGACGGCGCAGCATACATCCGCCGAATCGCCGCCGAAGTGGGCGCGAGTGTGCTCTAGGGGGTGGTGATGTTTCACACTATCCCTGAGGCGGTGCGCGAGCGCATGGCGCACCTGGAAGCCATCGACGCGGCAGACCGGACCGACGGCACGCCGCGCGCCCAACGACTGCGCCAGATTCCGCCGGAAACCGGGCGATTCCTGGCGCTGTGGGCGGCCATGACTCCGCCGGGCGAGTGGATCGAGATCGGCACCAGCGCGGGCTATTCGACGCTGTGGCTGGCGCTGGCCGCGCGCGCGGCGGGGGCACACATCACCACCTATGAGGTGCTGCCGGAGAAGGTGCGGCTGGCGCGCGAGACGTTTGTGCTGGCGGGCGTGGACGACGTGATCACGCTGGTGCACGGCGACGCGCGCCACGCCCTGAGCGGTGACCGGCGGATCGCGTTCTGCTTTCTGGACGCGGAGAAAGAGGTCTACGCGGACTGCTACGAGGCGGTGATTCCGCGGTTGGTGCCGGGCGGCGTGCTGATCGCCGACAACGCCATCAACCACCGCGCGACGCTTCAGCCGATGCTGGACCGTGCACTGAACGATCCGCGCGTGGATGCGCTGATCGTGCCCATCGGCAAGGGGGAACTGGTCTGCCGCAAAGTCGCCCGGCCCTGATGCCCTTTGAGAAAATCATCGGCTGAGGTGACCTGCGAGAGTCCGGCCTCACCCCCGACCCGGTTTTGCCGCGTGTGGGTGAGGCCGGTCATTCACCCGCATATCCGATCAATTTGCCAATCTAGATCGCCGTCACCAGCACGATCACCAGCAGGACCAGGCTGAGGTAACCGTTGGAAACGTGGAACAGGCGCAGGGCGCGCGCGCCGGTATACTGCGCGCGAAGCTGCACCGATTCGGCCAGCAGCCACAGCGTCACCGGGGCGACCGGCAGCAGATAGGCCCAGCCGAGCGCCGGGTCCAATGCCAGCAGCAGCCCGAAGGCCCCGGTCGCCGCCGCGTGGACCAGCATCCAGAACACGGCACGGTCGCGGCTGGCGACGACGGGCAGCATCGGTACACCGGCCCGCGCGTAGTCGGTGCGGTAGGCCAGCGCCAGCGACCAGAAATGCATCGGCGACCACGTGAACAGTAGCCCGGCCAGGATCAGCGCGCCGGGATCGGCCCAGTGACCGGCGGCAGCGCTGCCCGCCAGCACGGCGGCGGATCCTGCCGCCCCGCCGATGACCACGTTTGTCACGCTGCGCGGCTTGAGCCACAGGGTGTAAATGCCGACATAGATGAACGCCCCGATGGCCAGCCAGATCGCCAGCGCCTGGTTGCCCGCCCACCACGCGATTGTGCTGGCGGCGATCACCATGGCCGAGGCAGCGACCAACACGCGGCGCGCGTAGCGCGGATTGAGCGTCAGCGGGCGGCGCTGTGTGCGCTTCATGGCGCGATCCTTGAAGCGCTCGATATACTGGTTGAGCGCCGACGCCCCCATCGCCGAGAGCGCCCCCGTCAGCATCAGCAGGCCGAGATCGCGCAGCGCCGGTCTGCCGCCACTGGCCAGCATCGCGCCCCCCAGCGCAGCGAATAACAGCAGCAGGACGACGCGCACCTTGAACAGGACGATCAGAGTTGCCAGCAGGCCGGGGGCTGCGACGGGTTGGGCATGATCGACGGCAGCCGGTACAGCGGCGGGCTGGGCGTCGTTGTCGGTCGGGTGAGCAGTGATCATCGGTCCGGTTCTTTCTGGCGCGGCATGAAGTGATGCTGGTGCCCTGCCTGGTCAACTCTACGATTGTCAGATTATAGCGATGACAGGGGCCGGTTGGTGAATGATTTCACGGTTCTGATGTATTTCTGGCGATGTATTTCTGGCGAAACCGGGCGAAAAGTGAGGCGATATGATCCCGCAAGAGGCCATGATCGCGCGGGTGCGCGAGCTGTGTGTGGCCGATCCGCGCGTGAACGCGGCCATGATGTACGGCTCGTTCACCTATGGCGAGGCGGACCGGTATTCGGATATTGAGTTCCTGCTGTTCTTCGAGGATGACGTGTTTGAGACGGTTGAGCCGCGCGCGTGGCTGGAACAGATCGCGCCGGTCGAACTGATGTACCGCAACCAGTGGGGCATCCAGGCGGTGATCTTCGACAACCTGGTGCGCGGCGAGTTCCACTTTCACCGGGCGGCGGAGATGACCGTCGCCGACGCCTGGCCGGGCGTGATCGCCTTCCCGACGCTGGCGGGCACGCTGATCGTGGATAAACGCGGGCTGCTCGCGCCGCGCCTGGCTCCCATCATCGGGCCAGAGCCGCCGCGCCTGACGCCCGCCGAGATCGGGCGCACGGCCACCGATTTTGTCAACCTCGCCCTGTTTGGCCTGAACGTGGCGCAGCGCGGCGAACACGCCCGCGCGCTGGAAATGCTGGGCGTGATGCATCGCCCGCTGCTGGCGCTGGCGCGCGCCCAGGAACACGCGGCACAGCACTGGCTCACGCCGTCACGCCGCCTGGAACAGGACCTCAGCCCGGCGGCTTATGCGCGCTTTGTGGACTGCACCGCCGCGCTCGACCCGGCAGCGCTGCGGCGTGCCTACACCCACGCCTGGACCTGGGGCCGCGCCTTGATCGAGGCCCTGCGCGGGCCGTATGGGCTTGAGATTTCCGATGCGCTGCTGGAGCGGATTTCGCAGCGGGTGGCCGAATGGCCCCCGGCATAGCGGCAGCCGTCTGCACATTGATGATCATGTTTGACTGAGGAGAATTCCCATGAATATGCCCGATGACCGCCTGCTGGCTCAAGCGGCGGCGAAATTTGCACTCGACCCGGCCAGCCTGGTATTCCTCCGGCAGGCGGCCAATGTGATCTACACCGGGACGCGCGGCCCGGAGCCGGTGATCCTGCGCCTGACGCCTGCCGAGGGCCGCGACCGCGCTATGATCCTGGCCGAGCTGGATTTTATGGACGCGGTGGGGCGCAACGGCGCATCGGTGCCAAAGGTGTATCGCTCAACCGGCGGGAACCTGGTCGAGGCGCTGGACGGTGCGTTCTACGCCGCCGTGTTCGAGCGCGTGCCCGGCGACCATCCCGTCGGCGCGGCCATCAGCGATGACTTTCTGCGGCTGTGGGGGCGCACCCTGGGCCGGATGCACCGCCTCAGCCGGGGTTATCGCCCTGCGCGAACGATTGAGCGCCGCCCGCACTGGTATGAGATCGATGTATTCCAGCTAGAGGACCTGGTCCCCGAAGACCAACCGGCGGTGCTGGAGGCGTGCGCGGAGATGCTCGACGCGCTGGACGCGCTGCCCACCGATCCGCAGAGCTACGGGTTGATTCACGCCGACCCCGAACCCTGGAACATGCTGTGGCACCAGGGGCGAATCACGCTGATCGACTTCGACGACTGCTGCTATCACTGGTTTGCCTTCGATGTGGCGGTCGCGGTCATGTATGCGTTTTACGGGGCGCAGTATGGCGATTCTCCGCGCGCCGATCTCACGCCCCAGCACACCTGGGATACCTTCTACGCGGGCTACCGCGAGGAGAATACCCTGTCGGATTTCTGGCGCGCGCAGATTCCGCTCTTTCTGCGCCTGCGAGTGATGGAGGACTACGCCTTCAACTTCCTGGCGTTCGAGATGGACGCGCTCGAAGACTGGCAGCGCGAGATGATGGCGGGTCAGCGCCAGATGATCGAGGCGGGCGCGGTGCCGCTCGAATTCGAGGCGCGGGAATAGGCGGGGCTATCGCACCAAACAGAACAATCGCTTTGGTGCGTTTGCCCTGGGGGAACAGGCCAGGGTGATTGCATCAAAATACGTGACCCGTGCGAGTCCGGCCTCACCCCCGACCTGCGCGCCTCTTGCGAGGCGCTTGGTCTGCCCCCTCTCCGAAAATTTTCGGAGAGGGGGCGAAGCGGCCCGGTTTTGGCCGCGCGGGGGTGAGGCCAGCCATTCGCCGCCCTCATATCCGATCGCATGGCCAAAGTGCATCAG
>DAOUFU010000312.1:0-16265 GCA_034429275.1 Anaerolineae bacterium
AATGCCGGGTTGGGTTGGGCCGAAGCGTAGTAGTTGTCCCTGGAGGGGAATCCTGTGAAACGGGTGGTATTGACCAGACCCATGCCCCCCAGCGGGACGAACGGCACTGCGGGCACTTCGGCAGCAAACACAGCTTGCAACTCACCAGCGATCTGCCTCTGCTCCTCGAAGGTGGTGGCCGCCGCAAACTGATCCAACAGCTCATCCGCCGCACCGCCCGCGTAACGAGTGTAATTGCCTTCCGCGGGGACACCTTCGGGGGTCAGCAGCTCGCTCGACATGGTGTTGCGGTAGAAGCGGAATGGGGTCGCATTGCCATCGATGATGCTGAACAGCATATCGAAGTCGCCAGTCTTCTGGGCCATAAGCCATTCCGGGAAGTTGGGGTTAGGCACGATGTTCAATTCAATGCCTACTTCTGCGAGGTTTTCCGCCGCGATTTGCAAATCGGCGAGCCAGTTCGGAGCGGGCAGCACCATCACGTCGTATTTCATCGGCTTGCCATTGGCGACGCGGATGCCATCCGAGCCGCGCTCAAGCCCTGCCGCATCCAACAGCGCGTTGGCCTGGTCCACGTTGTAGGTCGTCCAGTCGCCCAGCGCCGCTACATCGTTTACCTTCCAGGCATTGTAGAAGGCGGGCAGTCCGGTGACATCCGCGGGACCGACAACCCCACCTTCCCCAATCATGACCACCTGCTCCCGGTTGATCGCCATGCTGATCGCCCTGCGCACGTTGGCATCATCGAAGGGGGGCCGGTTGATGTTCATCGCCAGGATCGCCATATTCGGCCCTTCTTCGAGGATGAAGTAGCGGTTTGGGTCGTCGGAAACGAAGTTCCGCGCCGGGTCGGAAATGAACAGGTTCGACCAGTCGATCTCGCCTTCCACCATAGCCAGCGATGCCGCATTCGCATCGGCAAACGCGCGCCAGCGGATGCCGTCGATGGCGGGCTTGCCCGGCTGCCAGTAGTTGGGGTTCTTGCCCAGCACATAAGACTGATCGGCGAAGGACACGATCTCCGTGAAGGGGCCAGTGCCCACGGGGTTTTCGTTGGTGAAAGCAATCACATCCGCGACATCCTGCCAGACGTGCTCCGGCACGATATTCTGGCCAATCAACTCGTACAAGCCGGGGGTGTACACGCGGTTGAACGTGAACTGTACCGTCAAGTCATCGGTGGCCGTGATCGAGTCAACGTAGGCGGAGTCACCGATCAGGGCGGGCAGTACATTGCTGTTCACCCCTGGCGCAGTCTTCAGCAAATTGAAGGTGTAGGCCACATCAGACGCCGTGAACGGTTCGCCGTCCGACCAGAAAACGCCCTCGCGTATAGTGAACGTGAGCGTGAGCAGATCGTCACTCCACGCATAGCCGGTAGCCAGCCAGGGCACCAGTTCACCTTTGATGCTGTTAAAGATCATCAGCGGTTCGTGGATGACGTTCAGCGTTCCCGGCAAAGCGGTGGAAAGGAATGGGTTGAAATTGCGCACAAACGTGGGCATCGTCTGTTCAGCCAACGTCAGGACTGCATCCGAGCCACCCTCCTGTGCGCCGGTTGATTTGAGAGGAACCAGGGAGAGCACAAGGGCGAACATGAAAACCAGGCATAGAAAACGGTAGAACTTGTGGGTGAACATTTAATCGCTCCTCTAGATATTGAATGGGGTCTAATTTGAAACTACGTGTGCATGGGGAGTCGGCCAGGGCTGTCTCCTTGCAATTGAGGTTGGGGTTTCAGACCATCGAGAAAAACACGGCAAATCTGTTCGAAAATGATTTTGGCGCTGATGCTGTATTCGGCTTCTAGCTTGACGCCAAACTGACCCAAACGGTCCGCCAGACCGCTGTTGAAGTTGAAGATCACAGCCAGCAGATGGTCAGGGCTGATGTCTGAGCGAATAGACCCTTCTTGTTGACCCAGTTGAATGCTTTCCAACAGACGTGCTCGTTCTTCTTCAAGGGTTTCAGACAACAACTGCCGCATGACGCCCACGGACCATTCTCTGGCGTATAGGTGATTGAACTCGGCGACAAACCGCGCTTCTTGTAAGTTCTCGATCATGTGATGAAAGTGGGAGATCACGAACCTTTCAACGCGTTCAAACCCGTTGCCAGGAACGTTCCACACCTCGGCCTGGTTGCGATCCACCCAGCCAGCCGTGATGATCTTGAAAATCTCATGGGCCATTTGTTCTTTGCTGGAGAAGTAGTTGTACAGCGTGGCACGGGTTAATCGTGCGGCTTTGGTGATGTCAGCGATGGTGACCTTGTCGATACCCTTTTCGACGAACAGGTCCTGTACAACGCTGAGGATCCATTCTCTCTGGCTTTCGCGATGGTTAGTGTAGATGCCTCGAGCCATAAGTTAATCTCGTTTCGGCAGTAAGATCGCGGAGCAACGCCGAACATCGGGCCAGATTTGCCCTGGGCGCAATATTAAACCCATATTTCAAAATTAAACTATGGGTATGATTTTCAATTAAAGATCAGTTTTGAAGGAATGTCAACCATTGGGCTGATCCCAGGTGTATTTCACGAAAGTTCACACCGCCGTTTCGCTGCACGCTCAAGCGTGTGGCTATGTACAGAACCTGAAAGCACACCGAAGGCGCTGGGAGAGTTGAGCTGGATTACGCGGGAATACACGTCGATCGGGCACCGCTGAATGACCCCACATTTCGGTTGGCGTTGTCCTATGCAGTGGACGTGAACGAGATCACCTCCACGCTGTATGGCGAGTATGCTGTGCCTGGCTTGCCCGGTTACGTGCCCCCAGTGCGTCCTGGGCTACGCCCATCGATGCACAATATGATCCAGACTACGCCGCGCAACTCCTTGATGAGGCCGGGTATGTAGACGCGGATGGCGACGGCTGGCGCGATCTGCCTGACGGTCAAGCGATTGACCTGGAGATGCACACTCCCACCAATAGCCCGATCCGCCTGCGTGCCGGGAAGCTGGTAGCCGAATGCGCGGCGAAGGTCGGTATTCGTATCGCCTTACATCTCGCTCTACTACCCGGACGTGCTACAAGGCGGGCTGCTGGTGATCGCGGCGGCGGCATATGCCGGGCGCGGCCTGCCCCCCCTGATTCTGGTGTTGGCGATCGTATCGTGGCCCGCGACCGCACGTGTTGTTCATGCGCAGACGCTGGCCATCTCTCGCCATGAGTATGTCACGACGGCACGTTGTATCGGAGCGCGACCGCTCTGGATCGCGCGGGCACACCTCTGGCCGGGCGTGCGTACCCTGGTCTGGACCCAATTCCTGCTGGCGGTCAACTCCGCCGCGCTGACCGAGGCTGGGCTGTCGTTTTTGGGACGGGGTGATCCATCTCAAAAAAGCTGGGGCACTATGCTGCATTACGTCCATGCCCGCAGCGCGTTTTTGACCGACGCCTGGCTCTGGTGGGTGCTGTCACCGGGGTTATGCCTCGCCGTGTTTTTATTTGGACTGATGATGCCAGGCCGCCGATCTGGTCGTGCTTCGCTCAATCACTGATAAAAAATGGAGATATGCGTATGCATGAGTTCATCCCCCTGGATTTCGCGGCTGCATGGCAAGCATTCACCGATCAGCGGCATCGCGCTGCACGCTCCGACGAAGACGACCGAGCGATGTGGGCGGCTTTCGCCGAGCAGTACGACGAACGCACTCGCTTCTCAGAGAGCCTTCAGGTGTAACTGGAATCCTTAATCCGTCCCGGTGACATCGTCCTGGATGTCGGGGCGGGTAGTGGGCGCATGGCGCTACCGTTGGCTCGTCTTGCCCATCGAGTCACTGCCCTGGATCATTCCCCGGCTATGCTGGATGTGCTGCGGTGCAAGATGATCCAACAGGAAATCAGCAACATCGAGAGCGTCGAAACGACCTGGCAACACGCCGAGATCGCGCCGCATGATGTCGTGATCGCCATCTGGTCTCTTTACCGCTAACCAGATATTCTGGATCTTATGATTCTGCCCCGCAACGGTATCCCTCCCCTATTCCACCGCTTTGAACACAATTCCTTTGTCTAGCAAACGCTGGATGATAGGCCCGAAGTAGCGTGCCGTATGAGGGTGATCGTGAACCAGGATAATCTCCTCAGAACCCGGTGTATTGAGTCCACGCATCCCATCAGGAACGTTTTCTTCCATCCGTGCAAAAACTGCTTCCAGACTGGAGATCCCGAATTGGGGCTGGGAACTGTTGATAGCCCATTCCATGCAATCGTAAGTACACAGCCAGTCCACATCATCCAGCAAGCCCAGGCTGCGATACCCGGCGTAAGTGATACCCTCAAATGCAGGTTGCGTGAATCCCTCTGCGCGCAGAAACGCCTGAATGGTTTCCTTGCGTTCAAGCGCTTCACCGGTATAACGAAAAGAAAAATTCGGGTCGGGTGCGCCTTTGTCCCCATAGGGAAAACGGAAGTATTTCGCGGGCCGATCCACACCTGCCTGCTGATAGGCATGGTCAATCAAGGTGTCGGTGCGGCGGATTTCGTCGTAGATAGCGTCGATTTCCAGTTCGGAGCAATGTGGGTGTGTATAGGTGTGATTGCCGATCACGCCCCCCCTTTGGATGGCATATACCACCGCGTCAAGGCGTTTGGCAATAAACTCGCCGATGCAAAACCATACTGTCGGTATCTGTTTTTTGGCCAAAAAATCAATTTTCTGCCGCATATTGACTGATGGGGCATCATCGACGGTGAGGTAAGCCACTTTAGGATCTGTCATATCAGAGACACCTCGCAGTATTCTCAATAAGAATGTGACTCCGTGATAAAGTTGAACAATGGACACTGTAACATAGATTCAGGTTGCATGGGAACTGAAGAAAGCAAGACACAGCGCCACGGAGATAGCCACACAGTTGGGGCAGCACCGGGCGACGGTGTACCGTTGGTTCAAGGGCATTCGAGAACGAGGCATCCGGGGATATATCGCGTATTTCAAGCAGGCGAAGAAGGGGCGACGGGTACGTACAACGCATGGGTATGTGGTACAGCGAGTGCTCAGTATCCGGCGGGAGTATCGTCACTGTTGCGGGCCGATGGGGGGGTCTGAATTCAAAGCTGAGTGCGCTGACAGTATGCATCGCTGGGCATCAGCCCATCGCATTGTTCGCCCGTACAAAAAGAACGAACAGGCCTTTATTGAAGCCTTCAACGGCATTTTGCGCCACGAAGAGTTTGGCGCTATTACTTATCGTACGGACGAACTGATACTGGCTCAGCAGAAAATTGTTGCTTCCTTGGACTATTACCATCACCGTCGTCCTCATACGGCACCCAACATGCTCGCTCCCGCCCAGTTCGCCAGCCAGTTTGTGGAGTCGCATTTGCCTTGAGAGAACGCGGAGATTTGCGCTGGCGTTCTGTGATTCCAGACTAAGCTTTCCCATTGTCGCCCACCTGATGCCTGATATTGCCCCAATATGCCTGTTTCACAGTCCGTTTTTTGTGGTTGGAAGAATAGATTCCAACCGACTTTTATACTAGTTTATAGAGGGACATGAGCAGTTGACTGCCTTGCTTAATGGGAAGGAGAAGTTATGCCCAAGATACCTGAGAGCACAAGGCGTGAGCGACTCGATCGAGTTGAGACACTCTTGCAGCGATCAAATGGATTGAGCGAGCGTGAAGTCGCGCAGGCGTTAGGTTTCGAGATTCGGACCACTCACAATTATCTTCAAGAACTGGCGGTAGAGGGCAAAGCTGACAAGGAAGGCACACTGTGGTATGCCCTCTCACCTAGACCATTGGTGCTTCGAAAGTTCGACCTTCAACCCGAAGAAGCTATGATTTTGTACCTGGCCTCGCGTTTGTTCATCAAACAGAGCGACAGGCGAAATGAAGCCGCAGAGGCGGTACTACTCAAGCTGGCGAATATCCTCACCAGCGATATGAATCTGAGCGATGACATTTACCGGGCGGCCAAAGAATTGGCTCAACGTCCTCGCGTCGATGGGTATGAAGACATATTCCGCACGATGATGCGTGCTTACATCTACCGCCGCAAGGTGGAGATTTTATACCACCCATATAAGGCGAAGCCGTTCACTACCACCTTTTCACCATATTTGCTGGAGCCATCTGCAATAGGGTTTGCCACCTATGCCATTGGATACAGCAGTGTGGTTGACACTCTACGAACATACAAGTTGGAGCGTATAGAGCAAGCCCAACTGCTGCCGAGATCGGAATACGTCATCCCCGACGACTTCGGCGGTCTGGAGCTGCTGCGCAGTGCCTGGTCGATTTTTTACGGCGAGGAAACGGTGCGTGTCCTGCTGCGCTTCCATCCTGACGTGGCCCGGCGAGTCCAGGAAACACGCTGGCATCCCTCACAGGAAATTCAACCCGATCATGAATTCGCTGGTTATCTCCGGGTTGCGTTTGAAGTTGCCGATTCGACTGATCTCAAACCCTGGATTCGCGGCTGGGGGGCTAATTGTGAAGTGCTCGCGCCTGAAATCCTCCGCGAAGAAATGATGGGCGAAGCGCGAAAGTTGGCCTTCCTTTACGGCTGGCAGACTTCCCGTACTTCGAAAGATAATGCGCATAGCCGCTTTGGCGACATTTTTGGAGCGGGATGATGTCCGGAATCAGTCTGTGGCCTCACCAGGAAAAAGTCTTCAATCTGCTAGCGGAAGGCAGAAATGTCATCCTTCAAGCGCCTACCGGTTCAGGCAAAACTCGTGCAGCGTTATACCCTTTTTTGGTGGCGAAGGATTTCCAGTCCGATCTGCATCATTCCTTTCCTCAGAAATGCATCTACTCTGTACCGATGCGAGTTCTTGCCAAGCAATTCCTGGCCGAATATGAAAACGCAGTAGCGCACTACAATCGCCAGTATGGACTAGACATTTCCGTAGCCATTCAAACCGGGGATCAGGCGTGGGACTCCAAATTGACTTCTGACCTGATTTTCGCCACTATTGATCAAACCCTGAGCAGTTTTTTGCTTGCCCCCTACAGCCTGTCGCGTAATCAGGCAAACCTCAATGCGGCGGCTGTGATGGGATCGTACCTCGTGTTTGACGAATTCCATCTTTACGATCCTGAGTCCACATTGCCCACTACGCTGCACATGTTGATGATGCTCAAGGGAATCACACCCTTTATCCTGATGACCGCAACCTTCAGCGCAGATATGCTCGATGCTTTGGCGAACATGCTGGGCGCGATGGTCGTGCCTGGTACGCAGCAAGAGAGACAGGCGCTTCAGGAGTTGGAATCTCAGCAAAAAGAACGTCACTACCACGTAGTTGACGACGAAACCCGACCACTTTCTGCTCAAAGCGTGCTGGAAGTGCATCAAGGACGCTCTCTGGTGATCTGCAATACCATCGATCGAGCCAGGCGTATTCATAAAGAGTTATTCAAAGCAACCCAAGACTCCGATACCAGAGTTGTCCTTTTGCACAGCCGGTTCTTACGCAAAGACCGCGACGCCATTGAGGATGAAATACGGCGGCTTTTTGGGAAGGGTAGCTCGAAAGACGGCAGCCTGATTGTGGTCTCAACTCAAGCTATTGAGGTTGGTGTTGATATCACCTGCAGCCGGTTGCATACCGAGCTTGCGCCCGCCAACGCGATTTTGCAGCGGGCCGGGCGTTGTGCTCGCTACCAGGGCGATGTGGGGGATGTATTCATTTACCGATATTCGCAAAAGGATTCGCCTGGTGAGGCGATTGATCTGCTTGATGACGTCATGCCTTATAAGTCACAGAAAGATCAATTTGAGGCCACACTATGCGAGTTTATGGGACACAATGGCCAGGCGCTGGATTTTGCCCTGGAGCAGGAGATCGTCTCGGCAGTACATGGTCCGCGCGACCGCCAGATCATTAACAGTCTTCAGGTATCACACTATGATCACCGCCGTCGTATGTTCTGGGTAATGAGTGGTGACGATCGGACTGACACACGCAATCTGATCCGCGATATTCAACAGCAGTATGTGACGGTTCACGCCAACCCAGAGGAAATTCTCGAAGCGCCCTTTGATGTTCCATCTTTTGGACTGCATCCTGGCACAATGCAGAAATGCGTCAAGGCCTGGTTGGAAAAGGCAGCCGAGCTGGGGATCGATAAACCAGTCCAATACCTCAAACGGCTGGACGGTGAGGCATACGAATACGCCGTTCAAGCTCATTTGCCTGTGTATCGGTGGGAACGAGTAGACACACCTGATACCGTCTTGGGCGCGCCGTTGGTCGTCGTTCACCCTCAACTGGCAACGTATGATCCCCGGCTTGGCTTTTTGCCTGACCAGGGGGGCACATGGCAGGCTTCGCCTCCACCACCTGGCGAGCAGCGCGCCAGGGACCAGCACTGTTATCGGCTGGAAACCTACGAGCGCCACATTCAGCTTGTGTACCAGGCCGCGTTCGAAGGCCGGGATGCGGTATGGAACGAGGTGGCATGGCTGGCGAGACGGCTAGAGCAACGGTTCGAATGGGAATTGGGCCGCGTCCGGCGCGCCGCAGAGCTGGCGGTATTGCTGCATGATGTAGGCAAGCTCAGTGTGAAGTGGCAGAAGTGGGTGCGTGAATACCAACAGCAAATCGGCCATCCTGTCGAAACAGGGCGGGCATATGCCCATACCGATTTCGATCCCGATCGGCATCGTGACATCGAAAAACGAATGCCCAAGCGTCCCTGGCACGCCGTCGAGAGCGCGATCGCTACTGTGCCTGTGCTCCAGCAGGAGTTTGGCAATCAGCACCCGTTGACATTTGCGACATTCGGTGCAATAGCTCGCCATCACGCTGCCGATTCTGGTTCAAACCAGGCGTTCCGGTTAGTCGCTGACGCTGCCGCGCATGTGTTCTCTGTTGGAGAATGGGGGGAGGCCAGAGAACTTGAGGGAATAGACAATGAGGTGCCGGCTGAAGCTGGGGCGAAAGATATCATTCCTGCACCGATGAACAGTCAGGAGGCGTTTTGGGCCTACTTGTTGTTGGTTCGCCTATTGCGCCGAGCCGATCAAACCGGCACGGAAAGGGGGAGCCTACCATGAAGAGACAAGGATCAAGGCGGGTGAGCAAAGAAAGAAAATGCACCCTCTCCGGGCCAATTTTGCTCACCAGTAGTACGGCTTTAGTCTTTCAGTACCCTCTGCGGGTCATCAACAGTGCGAATTCTCGCCGGTTTGGTACGATCGCAAAGTGCGCAGACGGATTCTGGTTGACAGACTCACCCGACATGGAATATGATGTTTCTGACGGCATATTTCATCCCACTAATGCCGTCCTACTACGTGAGGGACAATCATGAGCAATCAACCTCACACTATCTATTGGATCGATAACCAAACCCTCTATCTTCGATTCGAAGGAGTCGAATATTCAGATTTCTTCATTATACTGCAAAAGTTCAAAAGCCGTATTCCCGACGCCGTGTGGGACTCCAGGGAAAGGGCTTGGAGATTGTCAAGAAACCTTTTGCAGGAAGTAGCAGTCTTTAGCTACTTCGTGTTCGGGCAGAACTCAATGTGCTTACGTGGGGCAAGACCGCCACGACAGTTGATACTTCCAGAGATCAATTGAGCCAACGCGAGGAGGTAAGCCGTCAGCCGTGAATCATCAACAACGTTTTCAGGTAGACAAAACCACACGCACCTTTGCAGACAGCCTCATCGCCTTTGGCTTGGCAAAGGTGCTTGACCAACTGCTTGATCGGCAAGTGGCTGGTGGAGTTCATGACATCCTGATCGCTGATCGTGGATCATACTATGAACTCACATGTTCTCCAGCGCTGGATATGAACATCGTGCGCTACTTGCCCGAACGTTTGTGCCCGGCGCTACCTATCCGCACAATCAAGAATGCCGCCTCGTTTCCGTCCGACATATCCGAAGGTCTGGTCATTGACTACGAAGAGGACAAGGAAGCAGCCGGATTGTTTTACGCTGCGCGTCAAAAGGGCGGCGCGACAGAACTTGCCTTGCCGCATTTCTGGGAATTTGAGCGGGCGATCAATCCCCTCACACTGCCCGGATACAACGGTTTGGTGTTCGACTGGTGGAAGCTGGACGAACATCAATCCGAGGCTTTGCTCATTCTTCTGAATCTATTCGTCACGACACCCAACGACTATGCCCAGGCGATTGACGCCTGGAAGGTGCTCGATAAGACCTATGGATGGGGTATCAAGGCAGAAACAACCTGCCAGCAGCTATACAACCCTGACCAGGGAAAGGGGCAGAACAATCGTAAAGCTGACGGCATCAGCATCGGCAACTTGACGGGCTTTTGGCTGGTCGAGTGGCTAAAAGCTGTTGGTTTTTATGAGGCGGCCATCACCCGAACGGTGCGCGGCGCAAAGGATCGCAAGACGTTTGTCATTGCGCCGCGCGAGCTATCGTTTACCGTAAACCACGCAGTGATGCAAAGCTTTGTCAGCGCGATCTCGTCAGAAACCTCAGTCAAATTCGATATCCTGGCGGCGCTTCGCTACACGCGCGCGCTGCTGGATCACTTCAGCAAGGAAGAGACCTGGTTGGCCCGGTTATTTGGCGGCAAGTCGATCCAACAACGGGTAGTGGCCGGGTTTGACACGGCATTCTACAAAGACCTGGGGAATGCCACAGCGACGATGAATATCTCATTCATCGCACTACCGGGATGGGTGATTGTTTCCTCGCGCGACGATATCGCCCTCTACAATCATCCTAAGGACGGCCTGCTCGTTCAACTCGACAACCTCGTAAGGCAGTTCGACGAGTCGCACAGCGACGCCTTCACCCTGCTGCAATACCTCCGCGATTTTGTCTCCGGCGATGACCTGGAGGCATTCTTCCGCTTCACCAATGCTTTCACTGGATACTACATGGGAAAGCAAGAACGCGGTCAGTATGCGTATCCGCTCTACACGTATTTCATAGAAAGGTTGGTTATGGCTACTGAACAACGTCTCACGCCCATTTTGGAATCCCAGGGCTTTCAAAACATCGCCTATGCGATTCGTCAAAGCACTGTCACAGCGCAGTATCGCAAGAAACAAGGCGACAAACGCTATGATGTGCGTTACGGTTTGGGCCAGGAACTGGCCCGCAAAGCACGATACCCCGATGCTTTCATCGCGGCATTGAGCGACTTCTTACACAAGTACAACGCTGAAAATGCCCAGGTAATGGAAACCCGTCCCGGTCCCTATCGTACCAGCATTAAGACCACCGACATCGACGAGATCGTATGGCTGATCGATCAATACGGCTCTGAGACGGTCGCAAACCTGCTCATCGCCTATGGTTACGCTCGTGTCCCGCGTGAAGACGATTCTCAAGATCAATCTACTGCACAGGAGAATGCATAATGACCGGTCCTATCTTCAGCATTTCGATCAGTGCCCGCGCTACCCTCGATATGCACAGCCTGAACAACGAGGGCGGTGAAGGAAACCAGATTCAGACGCGCATGGTTAACATCATCGACCAGGATGGCCGCCTGCAGAATGTAAACGCCATCAGTGGCGATATGTTCAAGCACATCCAGGCGGAGCACCTGTTTCATATCCTGCATGAGGGCGAGGGAATCCCACTATGCGCTGGCTGCCAAACCTTCAACGCGAACCGAATTAATGCAGACGCGGCATTCTTGGAGCGGACCGCGGCTCTCAGCGATGCCGAGCTGATCAACGCACTGTTGTGGCACTGCGCTATGGATGATATTGAAGGGATCCTCATCACCGAGAACAAGCGCAGTGTGCCACGCAAGAGTGTCGTGGAATTTGGGTGGACGGTGGGCGTGCCTGGAGCAGTTGAAACCGATAGCTATTTTCACGTCAAGTATGCCAATGAGCGCAGCACCGGGCAGCGTAGCCAGGACCGTGAAGCAACCCAGGACTCTGGCTCCAATCTCGGACAGGCGATCTTTCACCGTCCGGCATCATCGGGCATCTACGCGGCAGTGTGCCACCTGGAACCGGCTCGTATCGGCTTCAATGACATTACACAAACCTACGCGGTTGACCTTGAGCAGCGCCGTTGGCGGATGCAGGCCCTGCTGCAAAGTGTGCTGTATACCTTCATGCAGCCCAATGGTGCGATGCGCTCAGCTCAGGCTCCACATCTGGTGGATTTTTCCGGCGTGGTCACCTACAGCACTGGTGTCGTGCCTGCGCCCACGGTGAGTCCGCTCAAGGATAGCTACCGCCAGGAAATCGTGAGCCTGATTGATGCATTAAGCCCGATGGCCCCTGATACCGTTTATCAGAAGCCTTTCGACACGTTGGGCGAATTTGCCGAGGTGATCCATCTGTTGCTACAGGCCGATCCCTACACCCTGCATTACGAAGCCTGAGGGAGGTCTCGATGTGGCTGATCGCCGAATATGAGGCCACGACATTTTTTTCGCTGAAGCCTGCTACAGCGACTGCATCGGGCGGCAAAACACTGATCGTCCCGACACCTTTTGCACTCAAAATGGCGCTGCTGGATGTGGTCTGCCGTTTGGAGGGGCGAGACATCGCTGCACAGGTATGGGACGACTGGCTGGCCGGAGTGCAAATCGCCTTGCGGCCAGCACAGGCGGTAGTAGTCAACAACACGTTCATCAAAATCCTGAAACCGCGCCGCAATCCGGCAGAACCGGGAACACAGCATGCGGGCTACTTTCAACAAACGATCAGCTACCGCGAATATGCTCAGTTGGTAGGACCTTTCGCAGTAGCGCTGGAAGTCGAGCGCGAAGATCAAGCGGGCTGGCTGGCACGATGGCTGCTCAATGTGAACTACCTCGGAAAACGTGGCTCGTTCATCCAGCTTCAATCCGCCCCATACCTGTTCGATGCACTACCGGAAGATTTCCTCGAAGTGGATGGACAGATTGTTGGCATGCCGCTGGATGCTTTGCTGACTCAGCTTGACGATGTCGGCGAAGGAATGACTTTCGCTCACGCGGATATTTACTCCGGCAAGCCGATCCAGTTGGGCAAACAGCGCGTTCTGCGACACGTCGCGCTACCGTATCGCCTGGTGTCCAGCAGTCGAGGGTACAGCTACTACCAGTTGAAAGAGCAGGTCGAATGAACCTGGTTGTTCACCATCTGCACTTGACACTACAGGCAGAGACGCTTGTGCATCTAGGCCCCCAGGCTGGGGCACAGCTTCGAGGTGCATTGTGGGCGGCCCTACAGCAATTCGCTTGTACTGCGTCTAACATTCGGCCCGATCCGCAGCATACCCAACACTGCCCGATGTGTCGTTTGATGGCGCTCGAAACGGTTGAGGATGCGCGGGGGAACAATCCCCCGCGCCCCTTCGCTGTACGACCACCCCTAACTGGGCGCATCGAAGATGATCGGGTTTTTTATACTGGGGATCGGTTCACAGTAGGCATTAACCTCTTTGGCGATGTGGTCACCCTGTTTCCTTATATCTGCCAGGCGTTCTATCGCATGGGCGAGATTGGCATAGGCTACGGACGCGGGCGCTTTGCGTTGCAGCAGATCGAGGCTGTTGATCCCCTCACCGGAGCACGTATTCCGCTGCTGCAAGGCAGGCGTATCATGGCCGGCCCAGGGCTTCCCCTTACGCACGACAAAATCAAGCGGTCTGCCGCCACGCTGCCACTTGATCGAATCACGCTGCGCTTTTTGACCCCCGTTTTTCTCAAAAACCAGGGCCAGCGCCTGAGCCACCCCGACTTCGCCGCGCTTATAGCTCGTTTGCTGGAGCGCTGCCAGGCGCTAGAGCTGCACTACACTGAACGCCCTACACCACAAGCAGAGTGGCGCGAGCGTTACCTGGCATTGACCGAACAGGCGCAGCAGGTGCGGCTGGTCCAGGACCAAACCCGCTGGGTTGAAGTCGGCAGCGGATCACGGCGCACCGAGACGCGCAACTCGATCAGCGGGTTTGTGGGCGAGGCCGTGTTTGAAGGTGATCTGTCCCCGTTTCGTGAATGGTTGCTGTGGGGGCAGAGCGTGCATGTTGGCAAAAATGTGGTCAAAGGTGACGGTTGGTATGAAGTTGTCCGCTTGGAACAATAGATTCTAACTGGCGATTACACTGGGGGTAGGGAAGCTTATCGGATTCACAGGAGCGTTTCTACCCATGCCCATCGTTGACCATTTGATCGCAGAGACATTCGGAACTCATATCGGTAAGTACAGTGAGCGGTTGAAAGTCACCCAGGCCAAAGAAACCCTGGCCGAAGCCCCTCTGCTGCATTTGAAATCAGTGTTGGTCGCCAGCCGCGGGGTGAGCATTTCCGCCGATGCCCTGGAAGCGTGTGCCGAGCGCGGTATTCCCGTATTCTTCATGGATAATCGGGGGAACAACTATGCTTCGGTATACGCTTCCGGGTTGATGGGAACTGTGCTCACCCGGCGCGAGCAACTTCTTGCCTACTTTGACCAGCGCGGCCTGGGGGTTGCACTGGCGATTGCGGAAGGCAAAATCCGCAACCAGGCCGCTACACTCAAATACCTGGCCAAAACGCGCAAAGAGAGCGATCCGGCGGTCTATGAAGAGCTGCATCTATGTGCCGGAGAAGTGTTGGATTGCGTGGCGTGGCTGGATCGGCTGCGGGCTGAGCGACTTGACGAAAGTACGCGAGAGCAGATTATGTCTGCCGAGGCGCACGCAGCCAAGCGTTACTGGGCCGCAGCGACAAAACTGCTGCCAGAAAGCTACGGTTGGCCGGGGCGGATCGGGCGCGGGGCAACTGATCCGCTCAATGCGCTGCTCAACTATGGGTACGGCATTCTCTATGGCTTGGTAGAACAGGCCATTCTGCTTGCCGGATTGGACCCGTATGGCGGATTTCTGCACGCTGATCGTGCGGGAAAACCCAGCCTGGTCCTGGATTTGATCGAGGAATTCCGCCAGGTAGCGATTGACCGACTGGTATTTGGCCTGGCGAATCGGGGATTCAAGGTCGGACAAGATGAACAAGGGTTGCTGACCAGTGAGACGCGGCGTACGCTGGCTGAAAAAACGCTCGAACACCTCGATGCAGGTGTACGTTATGAGGGTAAACGGTATCCGCTTCGCTTTGTGATGCAGATGCAGGCACGTCACCTAGCTGCTTTTTTGCGGGGTGAGCGGGAAGCCTATGAGACGTTCAAGGCGAGCTGGTGATGGTTCACGTCCTGTTAGTCTACGACATCACGAGCGACAAAGCGCGCAGCAAGGTGGCTGACGTGTGCCAGGATTACGGCCTGGACCGCATCCAGTTCAGTGCCTTTAGCGGCCAGTTGAGTCGTAACCATCAAGAGGAGTTGATGCTGCGCGTGAGCAACATTATTGGCTCCGAGACGGGCAAAGTGACCCTGATCCCGGTGTGCGATGCCGACTGGAAAAAACGCCTGGAGTATACCCATGATTGACGATGAATGCGGTCTCTTCACCATCACCGACCTCAAGCAGTACATCTACTGTCCGCGCATTTTCTACTACCATGCCTGTTTGCCAGATATTCGCCCGGTGACATATAAAATGGCCGCCGGGATCGCCGCACATGAAGACGAACCAAAGAAGGCAGCCCGTCGTTCATTGGATCGTTTTGGTGGGCCAGAGGGCCGACGTGAATTTGAGGTTGTGGTCGCCTCTGCCGAATTATCACTCACAGGTAAGCTGGACGAAGTGATCGATACAGGGACCGAACTGATCCCGGTGGACTACAAACTGGCGCGCAAAGCGGGGTTTCACTTTCGGGTTCAACTCGCTGCATACGCCCTGTTGCTGGAAGATAGCCGCGCGACAAGTATCCGGCGTGGCTTTTTGTACCTGATTCCTGTGCGGCAGATGGTGGAGGTTCCACTCACTCCCAAATTGCGCCGCCATGTCCACAATGCGCTCAAGTCGATGCACGAAATCACGCAAACGGAGCGAATGCCGCCCCCTGTAGATTGGCGGCAGCGCTGCGCTGACTGTGAGTTTCGACGCTTCTGCAACGATGTGTAACGTGTCTCAAATCCCCCTGGTTTTTGTGCAGAAGAGGGGTTGAGATTCGCACAGTTGCGTCGAGATGATTTTGAGATTATTGTAGGGGTGAGCAACCCACTGTAAGCCTCGCCAAGGGCGTTGAAAGCGGAATCAGGTCTTGCGAGACCTTATTTTCGCGCAACAAGTCTGCGGTTGCTCACCCATTTGGCCCGTAGAGGGTACTGAAATAGATGCGCGTGGTGGACTGGGCCAGCCAAAAGGACGTTGCTCACCCATTTGGCCCGTAGAGGGTACTGAAATGAGTGGATTACCCGGCGCGGCCTGCCGTACCGGGTGTTGCTCACCCATTTGGCCCGTAGAGGGTACTGAAATAAG
>DAOUFU010000313.1:0-3309 GCA_034429275.1 Anaerolineae bacterium
TGTCAGCGGCATCATTCAGCGCGGGGGCACCGTTTTGCAAACCGCGCGCAACCTGGAATTCCGCACGCCTGCCGGTCAGAAACGCGGCCTGCGGCGTCTGAATGAGCACGAAATCGATGGGCTGGTGGTCATCGGCGGCGATGGCTCGCTGCGCGGTGCGCTGGCCCTGCACGAGCTGGGCTTTCCGGTCGTGGGCATCCCCGGCAGCATCGACAACGACATTTGGGGCACCGATATGAGCATCGGCACCGACACCGCGCTGAACACCATCCTCGACGCGGTGGACAAGCTGCGCGACACCGCCAGCAGTCACGAACGGTGTTTTTTGCTTGAGGTCATGGGGCGCAACTGCGGCTACCTGACTCTCATGGGCGGAATCCTGGGCGGCGCGGAATTCATCATCATCCCCGAACATGAGACTACCCTCGAACAGATCGGCAGAAAGCTCGAAGAAGCCTATATGCGCGGCAAGAGCCACGCCATGGGCATGATCGCCGAGGGGGCAAGCCTGAAGATCGGCGAAGTGGCCGAATACCTGGAGAAGCACGATATCGGCTTCGAGGTGCGCGTGACGGTGCTGGGCCATGTCGTGCGCGGCGGCAAGCCGAGCGCCTTCGACCGCCTGCTGGCGACGCGCATGGGCGTAGCGGCCACCGAGCGCCTGATCGCGGGCGAATCTGGCGTGATGGTTGGTCTGCACGGGCGCGAGATCGGCACGGTCAGCATCGCCGATGCCACCTCCAAAACGCGCGACATCACCGAGATGTATGTCTCCATTGCCGATCTGCTGGCGCGGTGATCTGTGTTGCCCATCCGGCTGTCGTCATCGAAGAAATCCACGAAAAAAGACCGGCCCGTGCGAGTCCGACTCGCCGCCCGGTCTTTTTGATCTTCCCGCCAGCGTCGTGTTACTCGCCGGCGTAATCCAGCGTCTCGATCAAACGCTCGATGTCTCGCCGGAGCGTCGGGTAGGCGTCTTCGGCCAGCGTCAGCCGCCACAACGCGAAGCGCTCGCTTCCCACCGGCACCGCGATCACCACCTCGCGCATAGAGTCCGGGGCCAATGCCGGTGACACCGGGAAGATGATCTTGGTCGGGTCGCTGATGGCGCGCTCCACCACCAGCGCACAGCCAGCCTCGCCCGCCCGCGTCACAATACGCGAGTCCATGACCGAGACCCCGGCGCTGTCCACACTGTAATCGTCTTGGATGACGCGCATCCGGTCGCACACTTCCGGCATCTGCGAAAGCACCGCCGCCGGAAACGCTTTGATTTCGTCCAGCGAGAGCGCCGTCACCACGCCGTAGGCCCGCAGGCGGCTGTCATCGGTGTCCACCACGCGCGCGCTGGGGATCATCTGCCCATAGACCGGGTCGCGCTTCACTGCGCCGAATGATGCGCCGACTTGTTCCCACACGCTCCCTTCCACCCTGGAGCCGAACGCCGCCGCCAGCCCATCGCGCACCGCCACCCAGGCCGGATCGCCGGTGTCGGCGGGCAGCCAGCCCGGCGGAACCGTCATGCGGAAGCGAAAACCCGGCGCAGACCCTACCACGACTTCCAGCGAGGGCTGCTTAGCGCCCGTGCCCGCTTCACCGCGCAGCTCGTCAGCCGCGCGCCGGATCGGCCCGGCGAGCAGCAGCGCCGCCCCCGCCAGCACGCCGATCCCTACCAGAGCGATCAGCGCCCACAGCGCGCGCCGCCTGCGGCGGCGGCGCGGCCTGGCGGCATAATCCGGCGCGACCGGAGCAGCCGCACCAGGCATGGCATACGGCGGCGTATACAACCCGTAGCCGCTCACGCCCTGGGCCTGTGCTTCCTGCGCTTCGAGCGCCTGCCGCATCTGCCGCGCGACCGGGTGACCGGGGTCCAGCCCCAGCGCCTGCTGGACGCAGTGACGATATTCCTCGCGGTCGTCCGAAGCGGCGGCCAGCCACAGCCAGCCCTCCGCATTCAGCGATTCGTTGCGAGCGGCATAACGCAGGTAGGGCAGCGCCTCGTGCTTGCGCCCTGCCTGCACCAGCCGGATGCCCTGCCACAGGTTAAGCGGATGACGATGTCCCATGAGTATTTTGTCCTGGGGTGGCGGCAGAGAGGGCCTGCGCGCCTTCGGTGGACGCGCCTGACGTGGGGGCTTCGGGGTCGGGCGGCAGGGTGAAGTAGAACAGGCTGCCCTGGCCGACGGTGCTCTCGACTCCCACTTCGCCGCCCAGCTTGGTGACGATGCGCTGCGCAATCGACAGGCCCCGCCCGTGCCCTTCCGGGTGATCGGTCCCCAGCCGCTCGAACTGCTGGAACAGGCGCGGCTGAAGCTCCGGCGGGATGCCCGGCCCATAGTCGCGCACCCAGAAGCGCAGCATCCCATCCGGGCGCGTATCCCAGCCCAGTTCGATTCGCGGCGGGCTGCCGCCGTACTTCAGGGCGTTGCTGATATAGTTGGCCCACACCTCTTCGATCCAGGCGCGGTATCCACAAGCGACCGGCCAGGACTCCGGGTTGGTCGCCGGGTCAGGGGTCAGAATCTGCGCGTGAGAGTCCTCGATCATGAATTCGAGCCGCTCCAGCGCATTATGCACCGTATAGGCGATGATCACCGGCTGGCAGGGCACCTCGCCCGCGCTGCGCACCCGCGCAAAAAACAGCAGCGAGGAGATGATCTCGCGCATGTGCAGGCTGCTGCGCTCGATGGCGTTCAGCGCGCTGAGCACCGGGTCTTCGGCGGGCGTGCCGGATTCGCGCATCCCGTCCGCCACCATCGAGGCATAGCCCAGGATGGTACTCAGCGGGTTCTTCAGGCCGTGCGCGACGGTGTGCGCGAAGGCGTCCAGGTCGCGGATCAGCTGCTCATATTCGGCTTCGGCGTGCTGACGGGCTGCGGCGTCTGAGGTCTGCTGGGGGTCGGGTGAAGCTGGCTGAGCGACCCGGCTCAGCGCGCGCTCGGCACGGATGCGCCGCTGACGTTCTGCGCGCCAGGCCAGGCCCGACACCACCAGCGCCGCGCCCGCCGCTGCCAAACCAACGCCAAGCCAGATCTCCGTCATCATTCGCCCCAAACACGCCAGCTTACATATTCGTGATTATATCGAGCTACCAAACACTGACAACACGCGCCTGGAAAGAGACACAGGGCAATCGCATCAAAAATGCTGTGTCAGTTGGCGCGTATCGTCCGCCCCCGATACCCGTTGGCCATGTGATCGGATATGAGTCCATCGAAAGGCTGGCCTCACCCCCAACCGGCCAAAACCGGGCCGCTTCGCCCCCTCTCCGAAAATTTTCGGAGAGGGGGCAGACCAAGCGCCTCCCAA
>DAOUFU010000314.1:0-24050 GCA_034429275.1 Anaerolineae bacterium
CCGTGCCTCCCAAGAAAACACCGCGACCATCTTTGCCGCCGGCCGGTTTGGAAATGTGCTGGGCAGCCGGGGCAGCGTAGTACCCACCTTCACGCGCCAGATTGATGCCGGAGGCCCGGTAACGGTCACCGATGAAAAAATGGTCCGCTACTTTATGTCCATCCCCGAAGCGGTCAACCTGGTCATCCACGCCACCTGCCTGACCGATGGCAACGACCTGTTCATGCTGCGGATGGGCGAACAGGTGCCCATCATCGAGCTGGCCGAACGCATGATCCGACTGCGAGGGTTGCGCCCGCGCATCGACATCCCTATCCGGATCACCGGCGTTCGCCCTGGCGAGAAACTCTTTGAGGAACTGCACACATCCTACGAACACACCCACGACACCCTGCACCCGGATATTGTGCACCTCAACGGCACTCGCTGCGATTGGTCGAACGGTGGGTTCCTGAACCAGGTGAGATACCTCGCTGCACACGGCCTATCAGCCGACGATGACAAGGCTGTCCTGCAGCAGCTAACGGCCCTGGCCCAATCGGTCATCTGCGACGACGAAGCTGTTCCTTGCGAGGCATCGTAACAGGATCAAGCGTGCGTCTCGCGCCCGCCAATGATGGCGGGCTTTGTTTTCCACTCCCCGAAAGATGCCACCCACTACTGGTATGTCCGAGGGCAAAGTATTATGATTAGGGTGCGCTTCTGCAAGACTTGATAAAGGGGCAAAAACAAATGAAAAAGTCACTTCGTATTTTCGTGTGCCTGCTCACTCTTGTTGTTTTTACAGTCCCAATGATGGCGGTCTCTGCCCACGCCAACGCTGCCCCGCCGCCGCTGCTCTATGTCAACAGCAAAGATTCCGCCCATCCCTTGCTCTTCCAGGCGCTTATGCCCGGCGAAGAAGCCGATGGCGCAAAACTGGCCCCTACCGCCAGCATCCCGGCAGGAACGACAGAAGCTTCGGTCTATGTCGCGTTTACAAATACCGGCTGGTGGACTCAGGGAACCATAGGGCTGCTGACCGGCCAGATGGTCCGCGAGAACCAGTATGTGGCCCTGGAAGTCGATGAGACCGGCGCGCCGCTTGCAGAGGGCGAAATCTATGCGCTGAAGTACTACGCCGGCTATTTTCTGCTGACGGCGGTGATCCAGGAGCCGCAGCGGCTGGGCGTCTTCCAGCTGACGACCGAGGGCGGCATCACCGTAACCGGGCGAACCACTGTGCTTGAAGGCACGACCATCACCCAAAGCACCGCCGAATACCAGGTGCTCCCCGAATCGCCGCTGGGCAATGTGGTCCTGGACTGCCACATCAGCGCGCCATAATTACCGCTTCTGAACTTCACAGGCAAGTCATCGCGGGGCCGCGGCACAGCGGCCTCGCTGTTTTGATGACAGGTTATGGCTCGTAGAACTGGTAAATGGCAACGGTGGTGTTTTCAAAAACCCGTTTCAGGTAGTCCGCGTCCTCCGGGTCAAACCCACCGATCTCTCGCTCTTCGTCGCCGAAGTAGACATAATCGACATCGAGGCGCTCTAGTATAGCGATCCGCTCGGCCTGTGAGGTGGTTACATCGAAAAAGGTCTTTATATCCAACCATCGATCTCCCACCGATGGTGTGATCAAGTGATGTCCCGTGACGGTACGCACCATCACCCAGGCAGGAATCACGTTGCTGTGTATTGGCCCTGCAAAAACCACAAGGTCATGATCACTCGTTTGAGCAGCCCCGCGCAGCCATTGCACGGCCTGGTGAGAATCGTGGTCCAGGTAGGCGAAGGTTTCCCCTGGCGCAGCGACATAGGCGAGGCCTTGCGCTAAAAGCAAGATCGGCGAGAGGGTCAGGCATGAAAAGGTGATCAGACCCAACCGGCGAGCGGCGGAAGATGTCCAGCGCGCCGCCAGCCGTGGAGCCAAACTGCGCCGCCATATCATCGCCGACAGCAGGATCACCGGGATTTGCCACCCTTCGATAAAGCGCCGCTGGATGTTCACCGGCAGGTACATCAGCACAAGCACCACCACGAACCACAGGGTCGTCAGATAAAGCGACTGCTCCCTTTGCCGGAAAACTACGACTACCCCGGCAATTGCCAACCAGAACAACGGGCCATAAAGAATGAAAGCCACCGACCACACCGGCGGCGCTGGCATCTGGTTATTCGACATCCAGGCGGCCAGTACATCGTCATGGAGGGTAACGACGACCAGTGCGCCCGCTGTCAGCATCACTGGGGCAAAGACGGCGGTTATACGCGCCCCTTCACGCCACAGGATGCCCCGTGCCTTCCGGCAGCGCAGCAGCCACATCCCACCTACAACGACTCCTACCACCGCAAGCTGGTGAACATGGACCAATGCGATTCCGATGCCGCTCAATAATGTCACCAAAGCAGCAGACCAATTCCCGGTGGTCGAAAACACCTCCGCTGCCACCATCATCCACACCATGAAGCTCATGACAAACGTGAAATGCGGATTGACCATCAGCGATCCGAAGGAGGTGGCCTCAGAAATGTATAGATCGGGCGCGGCAGCCATCTCGGTGGTGTTGAGAATCAAGACACTGAACAGACTCAGCCCACCAGTAAAAAGCAGGAGTGCAAACGCCAGCTTTCGCTCCATCTCATCGCGCGTGCGCTGCGAGATGAAGTGATACGCAGTGAGCGCGAACAACGCAGCACCAAACAACCGGGCCAGGTGGAACACCAGCGGCACTGCCAATCCGGTCAGGTGGGCCACGTGGCCCAACAGCAGATAGACCATATACAAAGGAACGGGGGTGCTTCGCTCAGCAGTGTAGGGGACGACATAAAGCCAGTGTCCTTGTTCGCCCTGGCGCATATTGGCCAGGTAGGAATTCATGTCCGCCGGGTTATATAACACGCCGGTGAATATCTGGTCCGCGGGAGTCAGGATCAGTCCAACCAGGAAAGGCGTGCTGCCCGCCAATAGAAAAATGGCCGTGTATATGTAGACCCACCAGGGGGTACGCCCGATCGCAGCGCGCATGGTTGACCTATGGTTGATGTCTCCAGCAGTGGGAGGTGAGATCCGTCCGATGACTTCACAGCACAGGCTACTTCATTTGTACACGACCTGACCACTTGACACAAAACAAGGCGCATACTGTGTACTGCGCACAGAATCGCACAGGCCAGAAGGGTGATGTATGATCAAGAATGCGGGACGACCGAGGGCCAGTTGTTGGGGAATCAACTGTGTGAGGTCATCATGCGTAGAATGCACCAGGTTGCAAGCAGAGCTTGTATCGCAGGGCTGCTGGCGACGGTAATGATCCTCACCGTCTCCGGCTGCGGGTCCGGCGATGAGTCTTCACCTCCAATGGCCCCAACCGAACCTCCATCAGCGCCGGAGCTTGTTTTTTACGATTGGGAAGAAGACATTCCCCAATCCGTGATCGATGCCTTCACCGCCGAGTTCCAGATCAAAGTGACCTATCTGACCTACGAAACCTCCGAGGAAGGAGCACAGAATATCCGCGATGGAAAAGTTTACGACGTGGTAGTGATGGAAAATCACTATGTCGCGGTGCTGGCCGCCGAAAAACTGCTGGCAGAGATCAACTACAGCCGCGTCCCCAACTTTGATCACATCCTGCCCGGTTTCCGCGACCAGATTTACGATCCCGGAAACTTCTTCAGCGTGCCGTTCAACTGGGGCACGACAGCCCTGGTGGTGCGCAGCGATCTGATAGACCCACCGGTGACTCGCTGGGCGGACCTGTGGGATACGCGTTTCAGCGGTCGGATCGGCCTGTGGAAAATGAAACGTGAAGTGATCGGCTTTACCCTCAAATCGCTGGGCTATTCGGCTAATTCGGAAGACCTCGCTCAGATCGAAGAGGCGGGTCGTCGGCTGATGGCGCTGGCCCCGTCCGTGCGCTTCATCGACGACAGCGAGAGCGTCACCTCGGCCCCTTTGCTGCTCAGCGGCGATATTGTCATCGCTCACGGCTATGCCTATGATGCCCTCACCGCGCGAGCGGAGAATCCTGCCATCAGCTATGTGCTGCCGGAAGAAGGCCCGCTGCTCTGGGGCGACAACTTCGTCATTCCGGCCAACAGCCCCAACAAAGACATCGCCGAGTTGTTCATCAATTTTCTGCTACGTCCAGAAGTTGCCGCGCAGATCGCCAGGGCCAATACCTACGCAACGGCCAACGCGGACGCTATCGCCTTGCTCGATGACACGCTGCGCAATGACCCGGTAATTTACCCACCGGGCGAAGACCTGGCACGGGCGGAAGTCTTGCTGCCTCTCGACCCCAAAGTAGAAGCCGTGTACGTCCGCATCTGGGCCGAGTTTGTCGCCGCGGTCGAAGCCAATCCATAACAAAGCACAACTTGCCGGGGTTTCAATCGTACACTTAATACGCTATATTAGCTTCGTCCAACGTGTGGAGAGGACCCCCCGATGATCGGCACCCGCTTACGGAAGATCCTGCGAGACATCCGCTCTCGCAAAATGCGCACCACGCTGGTTGCGTTCAGCATTTTTGTCGGCGTGTTCGGCACCGTCACTTTGTTCACCATGGGCGAACTGCTGGTTCGCCAGCTTCGCAAGGATATCAAACAGGACGAGCTGGCAATGGTGCGCTCGTTCCAGGCGCTTCCCCCTGGCGCGCAAGCCGACAACGCCGCCGTGATGGAACTGCTCCAGGATTTTCCCGGTGTAACACGGGTGGAAGGCCAGGCGGTCTCGCCCATGTCGTGGAAGAAGCCCGACAGCAGCGACTTTGAGACCGGCTGGGTCTTCGCCTATTCGGTGCCGTTCGACCAGATACAGCTTGAGCCGCCACGCCTGGTTGAGGGCGACTACCCCGTGCCGGGCCAGAAACAGGTGATGATCGAGCGCCGCATGGCCGAAAAATACGGCCTCGGCATCGGCGATTCTATGACGGTGCGCGTCCTGAGCCAGGTGAGCGATAACCAGCAGAACGCCCCCGAAGAAACCTGGACGATCTCCGGGCTGATGTTCTTCCCCTATGGCTACAGCACCTTCACGACCATCCTGCCATCGCAGATGGTGTTCGCCAATGTCGAGGATGCCCAGGCCATCACGGGGACCGATGCCTTTTCCTCGATCTACGCCCGCTTCACCGATTTTCCCGCTGCCAAAGATGGCGTAGACCGGTTCACCCAGACCATCGCCAGCTCAACGCCCTATATCCCCGTCTTCACCATGACCGAAGACCCGGCGAAGAACAGCCAGATCACCGGCTCGGAGACGATCAGCGGCGTGATGGGCAGCCTGGGCCTGCTGGCGCTGATTGTCTCCGGCTTCCTGGTCTTCAATGTGCTGTCAGCCATCGTCACCGAGCAAAAGGCCCAGATCGGCATCATGAAGAGCATCGGGGCCTCCCGCTGGGATAATTTCGTGATCTATTCGGGGATGGCGCTGGCATACGGCATCCTGGGCGTGATCCCCGGCGTGCTGCTGGCGATCCCCAGCGGCTACATGGCCGCACAAGGACTCGCAGAATCCTTCAACTCCCACATCGACAGCTTCGGCATTTCGGGGTCAGCGATCCTGCTGGGCGTGGTAGTCGGCCTGGCGATCCCGGTGTTGGCCTCGCTGCTGCCGGTCTTCAGCGGGACGCGCGTCCGCATCATCGAAGCCATCACCGACCTGGGCATCAGCGGCAGCTATGGCAGCGGCCTCAGCGCGCGCATCATCGGCAGGCTGCCAGTGCCGATCACCGTGCGCCAGGGCATCAGCAACGTGGTGGGCAAAAAGGGGCGTATGGTCTTCACCGGCATCACGCTGATGGTTGCTGCTGGAGCTTTCATGGGCGTGTTCGCCGTCTTTGTCTCGATTGATGACGTGATCCAGGGCTTTTTCAACGCCTATGCCTTCGACCTGGTGGTGGCCCCGACCGATGTCGCCCAACTGGACAAATCCGAAGCCCTGGTGCTCAACACCTTCGACGACCTGAGTCTCAAGGGGCCATACAGCTCGATCGCCATCGACATCGACGGTTTCGACTATGTATTCGACCCCACCAGCGGGCCGCCCGCCCTGTTCGCGAATGGTTACGACCCGGCCACCGAAGGATTCGATCTGAAGCTGCAAGAGGGCCGGGGCCTGGATGCCAACGATCCAAACGGCGTCGTGGTTGCCCGCGTGACCACCAGCTACATGAATAAACACGTCGGCGACCGGCTGGTGATTCACGCCGGGGGCAACACGGGCGAATACACCATTGTGGGCATTGCCGATTTCCCCTATCACGCCGTGTGGTTCAACTGGCAGACGCTCTCGAAACTGGCAGGGTATGTCGGCACCGATGGCGAACCTGTGCCGACAGGCTTCATGCTGCGCATGAACGGGGACTCGGTCACTGCCGACCAGGTGGAGGACCGGATCAAGGACATCGACGAGACGCTGCTCTCCAATGGCGTGACGGCGGTGTATTCCAACATCGTGCTGTTCAAAGAGACGCTTTCCAGCATGATCTCGATGTTCCAGATGATCTTCAACCTGACAGCCCTGCTGATCGCCCTGGTGGGGGCGGTCGGGCTGCTCACCGCGCTTTCGATGAGCGTGTTCGAGCGGCAGAAAGAGATCGGCGTGATGCGCTCGGTCGGTGCAGGATCGATGACCATCGCGGCGCAGTTCCTGACCGAAGGGTTGATCGGCGGGCTGCTGGCCTGGCTGATCGGCGTGCCGCTGAGTTATGTGCTGGGCCAGGGGCTGCTTTCTGCCCTGCAGTTGGGCGATGCCTACCCGATGCGCTATCCAATCGAAGCGCCCATTGCCGGGCTGATCGGGATGATCGTGGTCACGGTGATCTCCAGCCTGTGGCCGTCGCTTTCGGCGGCTCGCAAGACGGTATCCAACATCCTGCGCTACCAGTAACAGCGCGGCAGGATTCGCCGCCAGTGATGGCGCAGCAAAGTACCCGGATCGATGTCCCCCTGACCGCGCAGTCAGGGGGTTTTTGTCTATGGTGACGCCCGGCCTCCCCGCGCCCTACGCTCCACTGGCGCTTGTCCGGCGGGGGCATCGCCTGCGGGTATTGTCCCGTATAATGCTCGTAGACTCGATGTCAGGTGGATGGTGAACCCATGGCTGCTCGCAAAAATCGTCACCGCGCGTTTCCCCAGAACATGCCGCAGCCCGGCCCACAGGCCAGGGCGATCAGCCCTGCGCGCACCCCGAATCACGCTCGCCCAAAGGCGGTCCGGCACTCGATCTGGCGCTCACCGCTGATCCCGGTGATCGCCGGGATGCTGGTGCTCTCCGGCTTGTGTGTGCTGTCGATGGTGCTGGGGCTGGGCGCACTGTATGGATCGGGGCGCGTGCTGCCCGGCGTGCACGCGGCAGGCATCGATCTCTCCAGCCTGCGCGAAGGTGATGCGGCAGTGCAGCTCGCAGGATGGAATCGGCAGCCTCTAATGCTGCGCGACGGCGACCGTGTGTGGACCGCCCTGCCCGGCGATCTGGGCATCGCGCTCGACGCGGGCGCGACGGCGGCGGCGGCCCGCGCCTGGGGACGCAGCGAAGGCGGGCTGGCAGGCGCGCTCCAGAGTATCACAGGGGGCGTGAACATCGAGCCGGTCCTGTCGGTTGATTTGACTCAGCTCACCCGGTATTTGCAGGATCACAAAGCAGAGATCGACCGCCCGGCCCAAAATGCGGGGGTGCAGTTGGTCAACGGGCAGGCGGTGGCTCGCCCGGCGCAAGACGGAAGCGAACTCGATGTAGCGGCGACGGTCGCGCGCATCCAGGCGGACGCACCCGCTTTGTTGGCCGATGGCGTGCTCGATCTGGTCATGCAAGCCACCGCGCCGGCCATCACCGACGCCTCGGCGCTGGTCGCCCAGGCAAATGCTCTGTTGGGCAGCGCGTTCCTGGTGCGCGGTTATGACCCGATCCGCGACGAATGGCACGACTGGATTGCCCCGCCGGAAGAATGGGCGGCCTGGCTCACCGCCGCTTCCGATCCTGCCAGCCCCACCGGCCTGGCGCTCACCATGAACGACAGTGGGCCGCGCGCCTTTCTGGAAGCACGCAGCAGCTTCGGCGATGAACGTTATCTCAAGATCGATGAGGCGGTCGCGGCGATGCAGTCGGCCCTGTCCACCAGCCGGACCGAGGTCACCATCCGCGTATGGCACGGCCCGACGACGGTCACCGTCCGGCAGGGGCAGACTCTGGCCTCTATCGCCGAGGAAGTCGGCATCCCCTATCCCTACATCCAGGCGGAGAATCCCGGCATCAACGTGGACGCGCTGAGCGTGGGGCAAACGCTGAACCTGCCCTCGCGCGATATTTTGGTCCCCCTGGAGCCGGTGCCTGCCAAGCGTATTGTCGTCAGCCGGGGTCAACAGCGCCTCCGGGCATATGAAAACGGGCAGGTGGTTTTCGACTGGGTCATCTCGACCGGGCTGCCCACCAGCCCGACTGCCCTGGGCACGTTTCAGATCCAGTCGCACGAAGTCAACGCCTATGCCCAGCAGTGGAACCTCTATATGCCCCATTTCATGGGCTTCTATCACCCTGGGCCGAATATGGACCTGATGAACGGCTTCCACGGCTTCCCTACACGGGGCGGTGGGTATCTGTTGTGGACCGACGATCTTGGCCGCCCGGTGACTTATGGCTGCGTGCTGCTCAGCCTGGAAAACGCGGCGACTCTGTTCTCGTGGGCAGAAGATGGGGTAGTCGTGGTGGTGAGCGCATAACGGGCGATCTCCGGCCCACCCGCGAGCCAGAACCGCCCGTCATGCCTGGCGCACGCCCTCGCCCCTATACGAGACGAGGGCTGCTGGGGCCTGCCGCCCCAGGACTCTATAAAATCTGCGAGAGGAACAGCTTGGTGCGCTCGTGCTGGGGGTTGGTGAAGAAATGCTCCGGCGTGCCCATCTCCACGATGCGCCCTTCGTCGAACAACACCACCCGGTCGGCCACTTCGCGCGCGAAGCCCATCTCGTGGGTTACAACCAGCATGGTCATGCCCGACTGCGCGAGTTCCTTCATCACGTCCAGCACTTCTTTGATCATTTCTGGGTCGAGCGCCGAAGTCGGCTCGTCGAACAGCATGATCTTGGGCTGCATGGCCAGCGCGCGCGCGATGGCGACTCGCTGCTGCTGCCCGCCCGAAAGCTGTCCCGGATACTTGCGCGCCTGTTCGGGGATGCCGACGCGCTCCAGCAACTGCAGCGCGAGGGCCTCGGTATCGCGTCGGGGCTGACGCCGCACGAACCGCGGAGCCAGCGTGATATTCTCCAGCACCGTCAGGTGTGGGAACAGGTTGAACTGCTGGAATACCATGCCGATCTCACTGCGAATGGCGGCAATGTTGCGCACGTCGTGGCTGAGTTCGATGTTATCCACGATGATCTGGCCTTCCTGGTGTTCTTCCAGGCGGTTGATACACCGGATGAAGGTCGATTTCCCCGACCCCGACGGCCCGATGATGACCAACACTTCCTTCGGCTGGACATCCAGGCTCACATCTTTGAGCACGTGGAAATTGCCAAACCACTTGTTGACATTCCGGCAGATGATGATCGGTTGGGAAGAGTTGTTTTGCTCACCCACAAGCGGCTTCCTTTGTCTACTTCAGTCGGGTTGTGCTGCCCGTGCCCGATTCTTCCAGGCGGCGGCTGACATCCGACATGGCATAGCTGATCACAAAGTATACGATGGCGACGAAGATATAGGCTTCTCGCTGGTATGGGCGGTAAACCGGTTGGCCCTTAGTGATGGTATCCACGATGCCGACCAACTCGAACAGCCCCACCACGGCCACCAGCGAGGTGTCTTTGAACAGGCTGATGAACTGGCCCACAATGGCCGGAATGACGGCCCGCAGCGCCTGGGGCAGAATGATCAGCGACATGGTCAGCGCGGGGTTCATGCCCAGCGCGCGCGCCGCCTCGGTCTGCCCTTCGGGGATGATCTGCAGGCCGCCGCGCACATTCTCCGCCAGGTAAGCCGCGCTGAATAACGTCATGCCAATCATCATGCGAATCGTCAGGTCGATATTCACCAGGGCTGGCGAGAAAAACGGGATGATCTGTTTGGCCATGAACAGGATCGTAATCAGCGGCACGCCGCGAATGGTCTCGATCAGCAGCGTGCAAGTCCACTTCACGACCGGCAGTGAGCTTCTCCGCCCCAACGCCAGCAGCACCCCTATCGGAAAAGAGGCCGCGATGCCCACAAACGTGAGCAGAATGGTCAGCAGCAAGCCGCCCCACAACCGGGTCGGCACCGGCGGCAGGCTGTCCGATCCCTTGATGCCGGAGAGCAGCAGCCAGATCACCGGCATGGCGGCGATCCACGCGATCAGAGTCGCGCGGCGCACGCTGCGGCTGCGCCGCCCCAGGGTGCCGATGACCCCGCCGCCTGCTGCCAATGCGAACGCGGCCAGCGTTTCTTTCTGAATGTTCTCGAAGAATGGCGCGGCCTGCTGGCTGATATATTCGCCTACCGTCTGCGCCCCCTCAAAGCGATAGAGCGAGCGCTCGGCGCGCAGGGCCTGGTTGGGGGCAGGGATCGGCCCATATTTCGCTTCCAGTTCCTGGACTCTGGCCGCCTGGCTGGGGAACAACTCCACGCCATCCACTTTGAGCCAGGCATACCCGGCATTGTCCTCTTTGCGAGCATCATCACGCATCACCTGGATCACATACCAGCCGTCGCGCGGCAAGGTGACCGTCAGGCTGCCGCCCGGCTCATCCGGGCTTATCGTGACCTGCGCCGGGGAATCGCCCACCATCAGGGCTGCCCCATCGGCATCGGTCAGGCTGGCGGTGAGCTGCAAGTTATAATCGGCGAAATCGAGCTTGCCGTCGCGGGCTTCACGGGCGCGTGTGTACCACTCCGTGCGCGACCGGACTGTTTCGATATAGCCCAGCAGCGGCGTTTCTGCGTCTTGAGCTTCGGTGATCGGGTCGAGCACAAGGGTGACTTCCGCGCCTTCGGTGCCCAGAAACACCAGGTTCGAGGGCGTGCGCTGCGGCTCGATCAGCAAATACAGGCGCGGCTGCGGGATTCGCGCGCCGATGATGGGCACGATCAGGATGATCACCAGGATCACCGCGACCGCGATCAAGGTGCGCCGCGCGACCTGCCCCCACAGGCCCATGCTCAAGCCGAGCAGGAAGACCATCAGGGCGGCAACCACTTCCACACGCCAGATTTCCTCGGGGGTATACAGGCCGCTGCCCACCAGCCGCAGATTGTTGAAGATGACGCCCCACTGGGCCGACTGGATGGACCAGGACAGCACCTGCCACAGCACCCATCCGCTGAAATACAGGGTGAACAGGGTCGCCACCGAATTGAGCGGGCTGCTGAAAAGATTCTTGCGCAGCCAGCCGAGCAGCCCGACCGAAGTCGCCGGAGGACGGCGGCTGGGCGGCGGCTGCGACGGGGCAACATAAAAGGACGTGTCGGAAGGAGTGCCGGCCATCAGCGCGTCCTTATCCGCATCAGCGAGTTAATGATGTTCATGATTACCGAAATCGTCAGGCTGATCGACAGGTAAATCGCCATCATCGCCGCAAAGATCACGACAGACTGCCCGGTCTGGTTGGAAATCTCATTGGCGACGTTATAGACATCGAAGAACCCGATGGCAATGCCCAGGCTGGAATTTTTCGCCAGGTTCAAATACTGGTTGCCCAGGGGCGGGATGATCAGGCGCAACGCCTGCGGCAGCACGATCAGGCGCAACATCTGCGCGCCGCTGAATCCCTGGGCGCGCGCAGCTTCGAGCTGCCCGTAGGGCACCGCCTGGATTCCGGCGCGCACAATATCGGCGATGAACGCTGCCGTGTACAGGATCAGCCCCAGCGTCAGCGTCAGATATTCCGACGACAGCCGGTCCCCGCCGACGAAATTGAAACGGTCGAGCCGGGGATAGTCCACGCTGAACGGCCCGCCGGACATGATCCAGCCGCCCACCGCAAACCCGATCACCGCCGCCAGGAACCACCACAGGGTACGGGCGGGCTGCCCCGTGCGCTCTTGCACGCGCAGTCGCCACAGCCACAGACCGATCCCCACCGCCAGCCCGATGCCCAGCGCAGCAAAAAACAGCCATGCCGTGTCGGTGGTGTCGATGCGCGGGAAGTTGACCGCGCGCCGGTTCACGTAGATCGGGCCGGGGAGCTTATACGAATCCTTCAAATTCTCCGGCAGGGTGAGCCGCAGCACCCCCCGGTAGATAAAATACAACTGCACCAGCAGCGGAGTATTACGAAATATCTCGATATAGATGATGCTGACTTTGCGCACCAGGTAGTTGGTCGACAGGCGGCCAATGCCAATCAGCACGCCCAGAATCGTCGCCCCTACCAGGCCTACCGCCACCACGCGCATCGTGTTCTTCAGCCCGGCGCGCAGCGCCTGCAAATTGGATGACTTACCCGGATCGAAGTCGATCTGCCCTTCAGAAATCTGGGTACCAAAGGGCCGGGTGAACATGCCGAAGTCAATGGGCAGATTGCTCCGCTCCAGGTTGGTGATCAGGTTGTGGATCAGGGTATAGCCGGCAACGACCACCACCACCAGAAAGATGACCTGTAGGGCGATCTGTATAAAACGAATATCGCGCCAGAACGGAACCGGTACGTGCGCGGTTGGGTTGGTCGGCGCAGTCGGCGAGTCGGACATGGCTCGTCATCCCAGCATACACAAGGGGTGAAAAACGCCTGGGGGCGCAGCCAAAACACGCCCCCAGAGCCAACACACTCGGTGAACCGTTAACGCCAGGCCGGCGCGTAGATCAGGCCGCCCTTGCTCCACAGGTTGTTGAGACCGCGTTCCAGCGCCAGCGGGGTATCCAGGCCCACGTTGCGATCATAGATCTCGCCGTAGTTGCCCACCGCGCGGATCACGTTCACTACAAAGTCATTGTCCAGCCCCAGATAGGAACCGCTGGCATTGTCGCCGATGCCCAGGAAGCGCTGAATCATGGGATTATCGGTGGTCAGGAAGCTGTCCACGTTCGCCTGAGTGATGCCAAATTCCTCCGCCTGGATAGTGGCGTACACCACCCAGCTGATCACATTGGCCCACTTGGGATCGGTTTCGATATACGCCGGCGAAAGCGGTTCTTTGGAGATCACTTCGTCGAGGATGACATACGCGCCGGGATCAGCAGTGGTGGTACGCAGGCTGGCCAGCTGGCTGCGGTCCGAGGTCAGGGCATCGCAGCGACCTTCTTCCAGGCCGGCAATCGTCTGTGAAGCCTGCTCGAAGACCACCAGTTCATAGTCGAGACCCAGGCTGCCCATCAGCTCGCTGATGTTGAGTGCAGTTGTGGTGCCCGTCAGGGTGCAGATCGACGCGCCGCCGAGGTCCGCCGCCGAGGTAACGCCCGAATCCGCGCGCACCATCAGGCCCTGGCCGTCATAATAGACCACCGGCCCCAGATCGAGGCCCAGTTCGGTGTCGCGCTGGAGGGTCCACGTCGCGTTGCGGAGCAGCACATCAACGGTGCCGGTCTGCACAGCGGTGAATCGTTCCTGAGCAGTGGTGGGGACAAATACCAGGTTCTGGTCGGTGACTTCACCGAACAGCGCGGCAGCGATGGCACGGCAGAAATCGACGTCCAGGCCGCTCCACTCGCCGGTATTGGTATCCAGGTAGCCGAAGCCGGGAAGCTGGCCGTTCACGCCGCAGTTCAGGCTGCCGCGCGCGAGCACCTGATCAAGAACGGAGGGGCCGCCCTGTGCCAGCGCACGCTGAGGGGTGAGGGTGACCGGGGCCACCATCACACAAACTAACGCCAGGGAGAGAGCGAACACGAACAAACGAGCCGTCTTCTTCATAAATTCCTCCTGGTGCTATATTCGGACTGTGCAGATCGTCAGATGCTGAAACGACTATCTAACTAGTATATCGTCTATGACACAAGGCTATTTGTGCGATTTGCTCAATTCAGCCCAGAAGCTGCCCATCCGGATCGGTGTATTGTAGGGATTTGGGCTATACTGGTGCCAGACGCTCGCAGCATCTTTCCTGCGGGCGTTTCTTCGCCCTATCATGGCATCAACCATCATCGAACTCTTCCGGCGAGGTTACACTGTGAACTCAACACCCCCCATCCGGCACGATCCCTATGCCGCATTGCGCTTCCGAGACTTTCGGCTGCTGCTCACGGGCCGCTTTTTCACCTCCCTGGGTGACCAGATGCTGTCGTTCGCCGTTGGCTGGGAGCTGTGGCTGCGCACGCGCAGCGAGCTAGCCCTGGGGTTGGTCGGCCTGGTCCAGGTCATCCCGATCATTCTGTTCTCGCTGCCCGCGGGTCATGTGGCCGATCAGCATAATCGAAAGAAGATCGTTCTGGTAACCCAGTCGCTGCTGGCGATGTGCGCGTTGGGGCTGGCGCTGCTGTCCTACGCCGAAGGGCCGCTTGTGCTGATTTACCTGTGCCTGTTTGGCATCGGGCTGGCGCGCGCCTTCAACAGCCCGGCGACCTCCACCCTGCTGCCGCAGACGGTGCCACCCGCTGTGTTCACCAGCGCGGCCACGTGGAGCAGCAGCGCCTGGCAGCTTGCCGCGATCATCGGCCCGGCGTTTGCCGGCTTGTTTGTGGCGCTGCTGGACAGTGTCACCCTGATTTATGTGCTGGACGCCGCCGCCGGGGGCATCTTCCTGGTGTTGGTGATTCTGATCAGAGGGCGAACTCTGGCCCTCTCGCGCAAAGCCGCCACGTGGGAATCCCTGGCCGAGGGACTGCGCTTTATTCGCGGCACCAAGGTGATTCTCGCCGCCATCACGCTGGATATGTTCGCCGTACTGTTCGGCGGCGCGGTGACTCTGCTGCCTGTGTTCGCGACCGATATCCTCAAGGTGGGGCCGGAAGGATTGGGCATGATGCGGGCTGCGCCCTCCGTCGGCGCGCTGCTGATGGCGATCACCCTGGCGCACATGCCGCCGTTTCAGCACGCCGGGCGAACCCTGCTGCTGGCGGTCGCCGGTTTTGGGGTGGCGACCATCGTCTTTGGGCTGTCCCGATCATTTGCGCTGTCGCTGCTGATGTTGGTATCGCTGGGCGGGTTGGATAATATCAGCGTGGTGATCCGCAGTTCGCTGCTGCTGACCTATACCCCGGACCACATGCGCGGGCGTACCTCTGCCGTCAACAGCATCTTTATCAGCGCCTCGAACGAACTGGGCGGGTTCGAGTCGGGGTTGACGGCGGCCCTGTTCGGCCCGGTGCTGGCGGTGATCGGGGGTGGCATCGGCACAATCCTGGTAGTGCTCGCCGTCGCCCGCTTCTGGCCCGAAATGCGCCATCTCAAGACACTGGACGCTCCCGCCCCGGCAGCAGACTCGTCCGCCGCTGTACAACCCACCTCCGCGCCCGCCAGGTGATCCTTTCCAACGGGCGGCCCATCATTGGAGCAACAGGCGTCATGCCGGTCCCTGGCTGCGAGCCAAAGATGACATGACGCCCGGAAAGGGTTGTTGAGGGGCTAACGGTCGGAATCCGGCACCAGGCCAAAGCTGAAGCGGAAACGGTTCGCCGGGTCCACCTGGGCCTTCAAGGCGGCCAGCCGGGCGTAGGCTTCGGGCGAATAGGCGTCTTTGGTGCGGGCGCGCGCTTCTTCGCCGTCCAGGAAATTCATATACACTCCGCCCGTCAGGTGAGGCCCAAGCTCGCCCATGAAACGGGCGTTGTACTGCACCAGGTTGTAGTGTGCTTCGGGCGTCGGGGTCATGCCGATCAGGTTCAGGATCAGGCTGCTGTCGCGGTTGCCATAGGCGCTCGCCCCGGCATCCACCCGCGCGATTGCCCCCCCCGCGTGGCGAATTTCGGTCTTGGTGATCGGGGAAGAGCCGTTCACCGAGACGCCAAAGCGGATCACACAGTCGATCACCTCGTCGCTGAGATGGCGCAGCCAGCCGCCGGTGCTCTTGGCAGGCAGTGGGTCTACCGGGTCATTGCTGATGCTCGCCACTTCGCCGAACGGCATGACGCGAAACGAACTGGCCATGGGCGGCATCCACTCCAGCCAGAGCTGCACCAGGGCCTCGCCATCTGCCGGGTCGCCGGAATAGCACCCATTCACCATGACGACCGACCGACCGCGCAGGAATTCGGGCACCGCCGGGATAGGCGGCATATTCATAATGGCGATGGACGAGGTGAGTTCATCCGGTGCGCTGGCGATCCAGTCGCGGTAGCGCACAAAGACGGCTTTAGCGTGCTCAACCGGATAGATCAGGCTGCCACCGTACACGGTCGTAACCGGGTAAAGCTGAATATTCATGGCGGTGATCACCCCAAAGTTTCCACCACCGCCCCGCAGCGCCCAAAACAGGTCGCTGTTCTCGGTGGCGCTGGCCTGCACCAGGCGTCCATCCGGGGTAACCAGCTCGAACGAGTGCACACTGGCGGCAGCCAGGCCGTATTTCCGGGCAAGCCAGCCCATCCCACCGCCGAGGGTGTATCCCACCACGCCGACCCCCGGCGACGATCCCAGCAGCGGAGCCAGCCCGACCGCCTGGGCAGCTTCGAGCACCATCCCCCACTTTGTCCCGGCCTCGACCCAGGCCGTCTGGCGCTGTGCATCCACGCGGACTCCGGTCATACGCGAGGTCACGATGAGTAGATGACCGTCGGCAGAGCGAACGGTCCCATGACCGGTAGATTGCACACCGATCCCCAGCCCGGCTTTTTCGGCAAATCGCACCGCGACCATCACATCCGAGGCATTGTGAGCCACAACGATCAATGCCGGGTGCTGGCTGACGGCCAGGTTCCACGCTTTGCGGGCTTCTTCATACCGGGAATCACCGGGAGTCAGCACCTCGCCCCTGACCTGCGAACGCAGCTCGTTCAGCGAGGCCTGTGTGAGTTGGGCTACAGTCGTGCGCAGCGTTTCCATGAGAGACTCCTTATTTGATCAATCTGGCGCTTGTTTTCTATGCCCTTCATTAAAACAGCATCACCCTGCCATTTCCCCGGGCAGAGGGTGGATTTTTGGTCCGCGCCTCATGATGGAGACGATCTCCGCCAAAAGGCGGAGGCCAATTCACCAGGAAGGCCAATACACATCGCGTGGCGGACTCCCTACAATGACAGGGTGTGTTCAAACGGGAGGTCCTGCCATGAAACGAAAACTGACGATCATCCTGGCAGCAGCCTTTGTGCTGCTCGGCTGCAACCTGACGGATACGGTGACGATTACGGCGGTTCCGACGGCGACCCAGTGGACGCCGCCCACCCAACCGGTACAGCCGACTCCACAGCCGCAGTCTTCGGTCGCACCGGCAGCGACGGCACAGCCGACGACAGCCGCCATTGCCACGCCCGTCCCGGTCGCCAACTGTGCGCCGCGCGCGGATTGGTCGATCTATGTCGTGGTGCCGGGCGACACGTTGGCCGCCATCGCGCAGCGATCCGACAGCACAGTGGCGAGCCTGGTGGCAGCCAACTGCCTGACCAACGCCAATACCATCTTCGCGGGCCAGCAGCTTCGAGTCCCACGTCAGCCGGTGCCGCCGACTCCGTACCCGGTGCCCACCTCGATGGACAGTGCCCCGCGCATCCTGTCGTTCCGCCTGGCGACTGAAGCCAATCCGCCCCGCCTGGAATGGATCACCTGGAACGCCAGCGCGGTCATGTTGAGCGTATCAGGGCCGCGGGGGGCGTATATCGGTTATGGGGCACAGCCCGCCAGCGGCTCGTTTGCTTTGCCCGAACTGGGGGTAGATTTTGCGCCGCGCGCAACCTTCACCCTGACGATGAAAGATGCCTTTGGGCGCGATGTGCTCGGCCCCAACGGGCTGCCGGTGCTCGCGCAGGTGGAGGTAGCTACCGGGGATGCCCCGCTCGACTGTCCTACACTGAGCGAAACCGGCACGGGAAACATCCTCGTGTCGCCGGTGATGGGGCTGGTTCAGCGGTGCAGCACCGTCCGCCCCAACCAGACCCTTTGGGTCACCTGGGAAGGCGTGTCCGGCCTGAGTTCTGCCGAGTATTACTTCATGCCCACGACGGCGTCCGCGTGCGGAACCCCTGGAGTCGCCAACGTGATCGGCGTGGACCAGAACATGGCGGACGGGAACATGATCACGTGGTACGTCGGGCCTGGACCGTGTGCCGGTGTACTCTACGCCTTTGGATACGTGGGCGAGACGATGGTCGAAAGCCGTCAGCATGGGCTGGTCATCTACAGCCGCTAACCTTCATGCCGGGGCCAGGGGCACGTGCAGCTCGATGCGCGTCCCCTGGCCTGGGGCGCTCTCCAGGGTGAAGCGGCTGTTGATCTGGGCCGCGCGCTCGCGCATGGATTGCAGTCCCAGATGGCCCGGCGGCGCGGCGGCAGGATCGAACCCCTGGCCATCATCGGCGATGGTGAGCAGGATGTTGTCGGGCCGGCACACCAGGCGAAAATCGATGGTGGTGGCCCGCGCGTGTTTGACGATATTGTGCAGCGCCTCGCGCGCGATGCGGTAGATCGCCTCTTTGACCTCCAGCGAGACATCCGGCTCGTCGCACAATTCGGCTTCGATCTTGAGGGTATGCCGGGTTTCCAGCGAAAAAAGCTGGCTGGTCAGGGCCACAGACAGCCCCTCGTTTTCCAGCAGTTCGGGCCGCAGCTCAAAAATCAGCGCGCGCATTTCGGTCAGCCCGGCTTCGGCCAGCGACAGCACGTAGTCCAGCGGTTCGGCGACATTCTCCGGGTCGCGCTGGAGCATGGCCTTCGCGGTGCGTGTTCCCAGCGCGATTCCATAGAGCGACTGCGACACCGAATCATGCAGTTCCCGCGCGAGGCGAGTGCGTTCTTCGAGCGCGGCCATCGCCTGTGCCTGCCCGTTTAGCCGCTCGGTTTCCTCCATCAATCGCATCCGCTCGACGGCGGCAGTCACCAGTTCGCCGATGCCCTCGGCCAGCCGCTTTTCGCGCGCGCTGAAGATGCGCGGTTCCTCCGTCTCGAAGCCCAACAGCCCCATGAAGCGATCGTCCAGGCATAAGGGAACCGAAAGCAGCGCGTGGTATCCCTGGCTCTCGGTGGTCGCCGCCGTGACCGGATCGACCTGGGCGAGCCGGGCGGTATCTTCCACGACAATCAACTGCTGGCACTCGATGGTCTGTACCAGCGGCACGCTGTGAGTTGGCAGCCGGGTGCCCAGCGGCCAGGCGCTCTTGTCACTTTTGGCGACCAGTTCCATAAAGCTGGCACGCGACAGATCGTAGTGTTCCCACACCCACAGCACCACGCTGAGATCGTCGAGATTGAGGCGAATCAGTGCTTCGACAATCTCCTGAAACGAACGCGCGGCATTGATGCCCTTGCTGGCGTTGTAAAGCAGTTCGCGCTCCTGCCGAACCTCCTCCGCATCAAGATAGGCGCGGCGGCTGGCGACTACCGACGGCAGAGTCTGCATGAGCGACTGGTAGATCGAGCTTTCGGTGGGCAAAAAGGTGTGCAGGGACTCCCATTCGAGGCTGATGATGCCCTGCCACTGGCCGTAGCTGTAGAGCGGCAGCAGGGCCAGCGTGCGTATCCCAATCCTGCGGATCAGGGAACGCGCGCTCTGATCTAGCCGGGGATCGTCGTCAACATCGCCGACCAGGATCACCTGGCCGGGGTGCAACAACCAGTATTGGTTGAGGTTACCATCCGAAAGCGAAAAAGTCCGCCCCAGCCGGGGATGCCGATCGACGATCTGCCCATTCTGCCAGATGGCCATCGTCGTCATCACAAATTCCGTCTCGCACCGGGGGTCGCGGTACATCAGCGCCATCGTCTGGGGCGGATCGCGATGTGTATAGAGCGCCAGTGCCGCCAGGATGCCCGCCTCGTCCGTCGCGCGCGACAGTGCCGTGTTGATCGCCAGCAGCATCTCGACGCGCGCGGCGCGCTCCTGGCTGTGCTCGTACAGCCGCATCGAGTCGATGACCGGCCCGGCCTGCTGAATAATCGCCGTATAGATGCGCCGGTCGGCTTCGGTGAAGACCACCGGGACATTCCAGCAAAACACCAGCTCGGCCACGCGCCGACCTTTCACATTGAGCGGCAACACGGCCATCCCGCGCAGGTCCATATCAAGGAACAGGTCGCGAGTCTGTCCCTGGATGTAGGAACTGTCCAAAATATCGGGGATGAGCAGGGGATGCGGCGGGTTGGCGAGAAACACCTGGGCAAATTCCTGGTGCTGCGAGAGCAGGTATCGAGTCCCCACTGCGCCAGCTTTGGCTCCCGGCTGAGTCCAGACTGCCACGATCTCGGCGTAATCGGGCACATCGAACTGGTTCTCCTGCAAGTGGATCACCAGCAACCGCCCGGAAGATGCTCCTTTGCCGCGCGAGTAATCGCTTACCGCTTCCAGCCAGTCGGCAGGAGTCGCGGCCTGAGAGAGTTTTTCCGAGAGGGTATAGAGTAGCCGGGTTTCGTCAGTAAGCACACGCGGCGGCATCATAGCGGGTTACAGGCTGTCCACCAGCCCGATGCGCACGGCGTGCAGCGCGGCCTGGGTGCGGCTGACCACATGGAGCTTGCTGAGAATATTGCTCACATGCGTCTTGACCGTTTTTTCGCCAATGCTCAACTGCAGCGCGATCTCTTTGTTGGCAAGTCCCTGCGCCAGCAGCCGCAGCACGTCGATCTCACGCTCGGTGAGTTCTTCGGGGCTGTCGGGAGCGCGCACCTCGCGCATCAGCCGCGCCGCCGCCTTCGGCGAAAGCTGGACCTGCCCACACGCCGCCGATTTGATGGCCCGCACCAGTTCATCGGCCTCGGTATCCTTGAGCAGGTAGCCGATCGCCCCCGCGCGGATCGCCCCCACCACCGAGCTGTCCTCCAGCACGCTGGTGAGCGCGATGATCTCCACATCCGGGTAGAGTTGGCGAATCTGGGCCGTCGCCGTGATCCCATCCATTTCCGGCATCAGCAAATCCATCAGTACCACATCCGGCTGCAGATCGTGCACCATCTCAAGCGCTTGAAGCCCGGTGCCCGCTTCGCCCACCACATCGATCTCCGGGTCCAGGGCCAGGTACATTCGCAGCCCCTGGCGGACCACACCATGATCATCCACAACCAAAACGCGAACGGGCATGATCACCTCTTGCCCCCCTGGGCTTATCATCAGGTGCCAATGCGATCTCGGCCACCATTCTAATTATTAAATTATTATATATCTTTCAAATTGCCATGTCGAAGGTCTCACACTCACTCCGCCCAAAGGCGGATGATTCACCGCTTGACCGGGTCTATGCTGGTACATGGTGAACGAACACCATGAGCATTCCCACAAGGAGACAACCATGAAGCGCCACATCCAGCTATTTTCGATGATCCTGGTGGCAGTAGTCGTGTTGAGCGGGGCGGTGTGGACCTCTTCCGCGCAGGCGGCTGCCGTATGCCAGCAATATCACTCGGTGCAGCCGGGCGAAAACCTGTTCCGCATTTCACTGCGCTATGGAACGACGGTGCCAGCGCTGATGTCACTCAACCAGCTTGCAAACGCCAGCCTGATCTATGTCGGGCAGCAGTTGTGCGTCAGTGGAACGGTGAGCAATCCCGTACCGGCCCCTGCACCCATTCCGGGCAATCAGCCCACCTACACCGTGCAGCGTGGAGATACGCTGTATTCCATCGCCCGCCGCTATAATGTGCCCACTGTGGCCCTGGCGCAGGCAAACGGAATTACCAACTACAACCTGATCTACGTCGGGCAGGTGCTGCGCATCCCGACCACTGCGACCAACAACGACGAAGTGATCCCCACCCCGCCACAGTACCTGGTCGCGCTGGTGAATGTCAATCTGCGCAGTGGTCCTGGGTTCAATTTCGCCGTCGAAGGCCAGATGCGGGCGGGCGAACAGGCCCACGTCACCGGCATGAGCCAGGACGGCCAGTGGTGGCGGGTGACCTGCGTCACCGATATCAGCGGTAATTGCTGGGTATCGTCCAACCGGTTGCTGACCCTGGTCGTCGCGCTGCCCCAGGCTCCCGGCTAGATCGTGAACAGGCCGTTCTGCAATCTATCGGTCCATAACCTTCGGCAGTACCGGGCTATCCTGATGAAAAACCCCGGTACTGCCTTGCAGACAAGGAGTGAACAACCATGAAACAGACCTTCGGGCTAATTCTTCTGGCTGCCGCGCTGCTGCTGCCCACCGGCAACCCCGTTCGCGCACAAGCGGACTGTGACTCGGCCTTCGACGATGTGCAGGCGTTCACGGCAGAGACCTTCGCGCACATGACCGTTGAGTCAGGCGGCGCGATCACCTGGCAGCGCACCGACTGGGAAAACATCGTGCGCCGGCTGGTGGGGACGAGCGAGTACTATCTCAACAACTGCATGGATGCCACCCAGCCGCTGGAAGATCAGCCGGAAGCCGTGGCGCACTTTGCCGAACTGAGCCTGCTGCGATCGCCCATCGACACGTTGGACGTTGGAGGCGATTTTGGCGAGGTTGCGCTCAACAGCGACTTTGTCCCCCAGGCCGGGTGGATCGATCTCAACGGGGACGGGGTGAACGAACTGCTGCTGCACACCCAGGTGCCCTACTTTTCGCAAGAGACCGTGTACCAGATTCGCGGCGCGCTGAGTATCGCGTTCTTCGGCAGCGAAGATGGATGGCAGGGACAGGTCATCGCACCGGTGACGAGTTTTGTCACGGATGAGAGCGGCGATCATGTATCGTTCGCCATGGTCGAAGACAATACGCTCAGTGTGGAGGATGCCAGCGAAGCGCTGGCGTACTTCCCCGCCCCAGAAGTAGAGGTGTTCGTCCCCTCTGGCGAAAGTTCGCCGCTCACAGCGATCACCCTCTATTCCACAACGGGCACAGGCGAGACCAGGGAACTCAACATCCTGAGCTGGGAAGGTCGCATTCCTGCGGTCAAGCTGCGGGTGGCCTTCGATGACTGGTGCTTTCCTGGCCGCGCCCTGGATTGGGAAATCCTCGACAACGGCAGCGTGTACGTCCCCAGCAACGGAGGGGAAGATAGCTCGCCGCTGCACTGCGGGCGCACGCCAGAGGTGCTCTTCCAGTGGCAAAATGGGCAGTATGTCGCCCAGCCACAGTAGTCCTATCGGGACGCGCACACGGAGCACACACGCGCGCTGCACACAATGGGCTTGAACCCTGATCGACCACACAAAAACCCCCTGGTCACACGGCAAGGGGGTTTTCTATCTGGCTTAGATACACGCACGGGGTTCCCGCAGTTTCAGGGGCGCTGAAAATAACCGTTGTACAATAATAGATAGTCGTTAGGTGACTGTTAGGAGGATGGAATGATGGATCAACACTGTCAATTTATTGACGGTTGTCCTATGTTCAAGTATTTCTGTCGCGCGGCTGAAGTCATCTATCGTCAGGTGTATTGTGAAGGTGATTTTGAAAGTTGTGCGCGACGGAAGTTGAGACTCGACGGACAGCCCGTGCCCGCAAACCTGTTGCCACAGGGCGTTAATCTGTGGGAAGAAGGCGAAACACCCCCAGAGAAATTTTTCCTCTCGTAACAACGATATTTGCCTGAAAATCAGACCGCAACCCCCATCGTATTCCCAAACGCGGTGAATAGCCGCGCCTTTATTCGCCCGGTTCCATCTCTATCCCCACCCGCTTGAGTACGCGCATTGCCCGCAGTGCGACCCATTTGCTGGGCTTACCCTTCTGCTCAATATCAACCCACATTTTGCCGTGATAGCCATATTCCAGTGACCAGCGCCCTTGCTCATTTTGCCTGGCCAGCATGTCCGCGATTGCGGCATCGAGCCGGGAATCCGTCACAACACCAGCCTCGGTCAACACTTCCAGGTTCAACAGCACATCGGTCACGTAACCAAGCGGATACCCATACTTGAACCAGCTTGAGCTGATTCGTTCCTGGTAGGGGTAATTGGCTCTGGCAACATCGTAACGCAGCAAAAATTCCACGCACGCCAGGATCGCGTCTTCAACCACCGGCGTTCGGCCTTCCACCGGGACGGCATTCAGCGCCCACAACACGCGTATCGCCCCCCATCCACAGGGCAACCCATAATTAGCTGCGCATAAAAATCCTGGCCCCTGCACTGCCGATTTCAAATA
>DAOUFU010000315.1:0-7450 GCA_034429275.1 Anaerolineae bacterium
AATCGCCAGCGCCACGATCGAGAGTCCCGCCTCCAGCCTGCGCCCAAGCTGGTTTTCGGACAGGGCAGAGACCACCTCGAAGCCCAATCCGCTGCCGCCCCCCAGCCCGGCGACCACCACCATCGCCAACACCATCATCACCGTCTGGTTGACTCCCATCATAATCGAGGGCAGTGCCAGCGGAAGCTGGACTTTGGTGAGCATCTGCCAGCGCGATGAGCCAAAGGCGCGGGCGGCTTCGATCACGGTGGCATCGACCTGCTGAAGGCCCAGGCAGGTCAGGCGGATGATCGGCGGCAGGGCATAGAGAATCGACGCCAGCACGCCCGGCACGCGCCCCAGGTTGAACAGCATAATCATCGGGACCAGGTACACAAACGCGGGGATGGTTTGCAGCGTATCCAGCACCGGGCGCAGCAGCCGCTCGATCAGCCGCGAACGCGCGGTGAGGATACCCAGCGGCAGGCCGATGGCGACGGATAATGTCACCGCGACGATCACCTGGCTGAAGGTGTCCATCGCGTTTTCCCACATGCCCAGCGCGCCGATCACCAGCCACCCGACCGCCGAAACCAGCGCCAGTCGCCAGCTTGACAGCATGAACGCCAGCACGACTCCCACGGCGATCAGCGCGGGCCAGGCAAGCTGCTCTTGCAGCAGGTCGCGCATCGGCAGCAGCAGGCGGGTGGTCAGCAGGTCGCTGAGCGGGCCGGTGCCGAATGGTGTGCCCTCGATTTCGTAGAGGTTCAACTGCGCCCAATCGACGGCGTCATCGACCGGCTGGCGAATCGACCAGCGCCATCCTTCGGGGAAGCCGGTCTGATCGGCCTGGGTCAGCACGGTGTTGACTGCCAGCAGCAGGGCGGCGCTGGCGATCCAGTAAGCGTGGCGGCGCAGAAAACCCATCCGCTTGACAGAGGCTTGCACCGGGCGCTGGAGCGGCTCGCGCAGCGCGTGAGGCAGCAGGCGAGGGATTCGCCGCGAGTGCAGGATCATCACGGAATGGGCCAGGTATGCGGGGAAGCGGCGGGTGGGCCGCGACACCTGCGGCGCGGCCCGGCTGAGCGCGATGCTCAGGCGGTCGAGCAGCACCGCCATGCTGACAATCGCCAGCCCGGCCTCCATCGCCATGCCCACGCGCAGGCGGCGCAGCGCGAACAATACTTCGCGCCCCAGCCCGCCCGCGCCGATCAGCGCGCAGATCACGACCATGCTCAGCGCCATCATGATCGTCTGATTGACGCCCGCCATGATCGACGGCAGCGCCATCGGCAGCCGGACCTTCTGAAAGACCTGGCGGCGCGTCGAGCCGAAGGCAATCGCAGCCTCCACCGTTTCATGGGGGACCTGCTTGAGTCCCAGGTAGGTCAGCCGGGCGGCGGGCGGCATGGCGTAAATCACGGTGGCGACCAGGCTGGGCACACCCGCCACGCCAAAAAACAGCAGCGCCGGGATCAGGTATACGAAGGTGGGCAAAGTCTGCATGGTATCCAGCGCGGGCCGGGCCAGGCGCTCCGCGCGCCGGTCGAAGGCCATGACGATCCCCAACGGGATTCCCAGCAGCAGCGAGAACACGACTGCCAGCAGGGTCAGCGCCAGCGTCTCCATGCTCTTTTCCCACAGGCCAAAGGCTCCGATCAGCAGCAGGCAGCCAACACAGGTGAGCGCGGTCAGCAGCCCGACCCCGCGTGCAGCGAATAGAAACACCGCCAGCATGATCACCAGGGCAGAGACGCCCAGCAGGCCCCCTTCTAGCGCAGCAAGGGCAGAATCCAGGGCCGCGCTGAGCGGTTCGAAGAACCGGGTGAACAGCGGGTGATCGCCCCGGTTGGCGATCATCCACGTTTGCAGATCGTCCACCGGCGGGCGCAGCCCAATGTTCAGGCGCTGGGGGAAGCCGGGCGATGCCGGCATCAGCAGCGAGACGCCGATCACGGCGCACAGGATCAGGAACGAGAGACGCTTGTTCAGTTTCACGGGGTTGTATCGACCATAGACATCATGACGGCCTGCCGGTCTACCTGGCCGATGGGCTGCTGGCGTTCGTCCAGCACGATGATCGGTGCTTCGCAGGCCAGTGAGAGCGGGATCAATTCTTCAACTTTTGTCGCAGCCGTGCAGGTGCAGGTGCTGTGAGTCCCTGCCTGGTAGGGCTGCATGATGCTTTGCACGGTCAGCACCCTGGCGCGCGGAATATCGCGGGCGAAGGCGCGCACATACTCATTGGCGGGCCGGGTGACGATGGTTTCGGGCGTGCCCACCTGTACGATCTGCCCGTCTTTCATGATAGCGATGCGGTTGCCCAGCTTGACCGCTTCACCAAAGTCATGGGTGACAAACACGACTGTTTTATGCATCAGGGCTTGAAGACGCAGCAGTTCGTCCTGCATCTCGCGGCGGATGAGCGGGTCGAGCGCGCTGAAGGGTTCATCGAACAGCAGAATATCCGGGTTCACGGCCAGGGCACGCGCCAGCCCGACTCGCTGCTGCATCCCGCCGCTGAGTTCGCGCGGCAGATGATTGCCCCACCCTTGCAGGCCCACCAGTTCCAGCATCTCGTTGGCGCGGCTGAGCCGTTCCTTCTTTTTGACGCGGCGCACTTCGAGACCGTAGGCGACATTGTCGATGACCCGCCGGTGGGGGAAGAGGCCGAACTGCTGGAAGACCATACTCACATGATGCAGGCGCAGATTGCGCAGTTCGGCGCGGCTCATGGCCAGCACATCCTGGCCGTCGATCAGCACCTGGCCGCTCGTCGGCTCGATCAGCCGGGTCAGGCAGCGGACCAGGGTCGATTTGCCGCTGCCCGAAAGCCCCATCACCACGAAGATTTCGCCCGCAGCGACCTCGAAGCTGACATCCCTCACCGCGACCACATGGCCCGCCTTCGAGACAGGGGCTTCCTGCTGAAGCTGCATCTTGAAGAGCTTCTTGCTCTTGGGGCCGAAGATCTTCCACACGTGGTGGCAGGCGATTTTTGCCATAGTGGTTCCTCCAACAACCCGATGATTGTACTGCAAGCGGCGAGATATGCGAATTGCTTTTTTGTGCGTGTCGAATAATTCGCACCGGGCGATGGTCTGGTACACTGTGGACGTTTGACCTGCCCGGCGGCCAAAACCGGGCCTGTCACCCATGGTGGAGGGGCATTTGCCCAGAGGGGAGTTGACATGAAACGAATCATCTTGCCGGTCCTGGTGATCGCGGTTTTGCTCATCAGCGCTGGCACGCCCAGCCTGGCCCGCAGTGGGCCGATCATCCTGGTCGAGAATCCCTGGACGGCTTCGTCGCTCAACGTCAACGTGGCGAAGTTGATCCTCGAAAAAGAGATGGGCTACGAGGGCGAGATCATCTTGCTCGACGAGAGCGTGCAGTGGGTTGCCATCGGGGCCGGCGATGCCCACGCCAGCCTGGAAGTCTGGCCATCGGGCCACCAGCAGAACGTGGAGAAGTACATCAACGAGTTGGGCGTGGTGGTGAACGGAGGTCCATTGGGACCGGTCGGCAAGATCGGCTGGTATATCCCGACCTATATGCTCGACGATCACCCGGAACTGGCGACCTGGGAAGGCTTCCTTGATCCGGCGAACGCGGCCTTGTTTGCCACCGCCGAGACCGGCGACAAGGGGCAGTTCCTGGCGGGCGCGCCGGGGTGGACTCAGTACGACGAGCAGATCATCGCCAACCTGGGCCTGAACCTCGAAGTGGTCTATGCCGGGTCGGAAGAGGCGATCCTGGCTGCCGTCAAATCGGCCTACCGCCGCCAGGAACCTATCCTGTTCTATTTCTGGACGCCCCATTCGATCCACGCCGAGTATGACCTGACCGAGGTGGCGCTGCCCGAATACACCGACGAATGTTACGCGGGTGTGGCCGAAGGCAAGACCGAGGATGTGGCCTGCGACTATCCGGCGGATGAACTGTTCAAGATTTTCTGGGCGGGCCTGGAAGAAGCCTATCCCGATGTGTTCGCCTTCCTCAGCGCCATGAACTACACCACCGAAGACCAGATCGCGATGGTGGCGGCGGTCGAGCTTGACGGCCTGACACCCGAAGAGGCCGCCGAGGCCTGGGTCGAGGAAAACGAAGACCTCTGGCGCGAGTGGCTGCCGGATACCGACTGACAACCGGGCGCAGCCGTCAGCGGCGCGCCCCACAGGACTCGCGCACGATTAACTCGATGGGCAGCAGCATCGACGCCGCCTGGGGCGAGGGCATGTCGCGCTGTGCCAGCAAAAACTGGATGGCATATGCGCCCATGCGCCGCTTGGGTACGTTGACGGTGGTGAGCGCCGGGCGGACCATGCTGGCCAGCTCGATGTCGTCGATGGAGGCGATGGCCACATCGTCCGGCACGCGCAGCCCCAGGTCGTGCAGGGCTGCAATCGCCGCAATCGCCGACTCGTCGTTGGCGGTGAAGATCGCGGTAGCCAGGCAGCCGGAGCCGAACAATTCCGTCGTGTGCTGATAGGCCGATTCGATCGGCTCGGTGTCGGTCAGCACGCGGATCAGCGACTCGTCATAAGGCAGGCCGTGTTCCAGCAGGGCCTGCCTGTATCCCTGCCGACGCTGGTCGTTGATGGCCAGAAATGCGATGCGCCGGTGCCCCAGCCCGATCAGGTGTTCCACCGCCGTATAGGCCGCCGCCGCCCGGTCGAAGATCACAGCGGGCAGCCCCCAGATCGAGTCTTCCAGGCAGATGATGTGATCAATGCGCTCGATCATGGCGTCGAGGATGGCCTCGTGCCCCGGCGTATCGGTGATCATCTTGGGCAGCATCAAAATCAGCGACGAGATTTCGTCGGGGTGGATGTTCTTGTTGAAAAGGATCGGGTCTTTCAGCGCATCGAAGAAACTGAAAAAGTGGATGCGCTGGTTGAACTGGTGGGCGCTGTCGAACAGCCCGGCCATCACCAGGTTGTAGTAGGGGCGCTTGAGCATGTTATAGCTCTGGCCGCCGGTCACAATGCCGATCGTGTTCTGCGCCGCGCCGCTGCCCTGCTTGAGGCGTTGGGCGTGCTTGTTGGGGCGGTAGCCCAGTTCCTGGATGGCCGCCATGACGCGCTGGCGTGTCTCGGCGGAGACTTTGCGCGGCCCATCATTCAGCACATAGGAAACCACCGCGCGCGAAACCCCTGCTCGCCGGGCGACATCTTCCTGGGTCACCATGCCACCTGGGCCGCCGGGAGGTGTTTCGCTCATAGTGTGCTCTCCTTGTTCATGGGGGTATGCGCTGGTAAAGGGATTCCGGTTTCGATCATCAGGGTGGCGCAGGCTGTGAACATTCCGGCGGCGCTGGCCCAAATCGTCACCGGCCCGGCGCGCCGCCCGGCCCGGATGTACAACGCCGCCTGGCCGCCCACCAACGGCAGCGGGTTTTCGCCGATCAGCGTGGCGTCGCCCTCAATCTCCACCTGGACGGCGCACACCCAGTAGGGCAGGGTATTACCGTACCGGTCGGTGATGCGCACCGCAAGGCGAGTCATGTCCGCTCCGTCCGCGCGCAGGATCGTGTCGTCCGGTGCCAGGATAAGCGCGTGCGGGGCACCATCCGCAGCGATCCGCTGTTCCGCCGCAGCGCGCCCCTTGATATACCCGATAATGCGCAGATCATCGTGGGGCTGGCCCCAGGGATCATACTCGCCGGGCCAGTGCAGGATAAACGGCGGATGGGGCAGGTGGCCGAATGTCGCGCGGTCTGGCTGGCAGCGCCCCAGCCGGTGCGCGCCGATGAACACCTCGATTTCATCGCAGTTGCTGAACACCGTCAGCGGATTGTTGCCGCCGCCCGACCGGTCGCCCAGTGTCCACAGCGTCGCCGCTTGCAGCACGACTCCCTGTTCGGGCGGGCGCTGGCTCTGGTAGAGATAGGCCGCCCACTTGGGCAGCCGGAAACTATCCATCACCCCGTGATGGCAGATGCGGTCGCCGGAGCCGAATTCGCGGTGAGTGCTGTAGTCGAAGGCGCACCAGCCGATGGCCCCGGCGACCCGGTCCGATCCCCACTGGAGATTCTGCACCCTGGCGTGGAGCAGCGCGTGCTGGATGCGCCGCTCTTCCTGGTCCCAGCTTTTGGTGGGGAACATGTGCCCGGCGAACTCGGTGATCAGGTGCGGCTGGTGGATGGGATCGATCACCGTGTTCGAGAAGTCGTTGTAGGTGAACACGTCCTCTAAAAACTCGCTGGTGATGAAGTTGCGCACGCCGCCGGTCTGGCGGGTGGGATCGAGCCGGTGGGCGAGCGCATTGGTCTGCGCGTACAGGTCGTGGTGATCGGGCGATTCGTTGATGCGCACGCCCCAAAGCACTACCGAAGGGCGGCTGCGGTCGCGCTCGATCATGGCCTGCACGTCGCGCAGCACCAGCGACTGCCACGCTTCGTCGCCAATGTGCTGCCAGCCGGGGATTTCCTCGAAAACCAGCAGCCCGATTTCGTCGCAGCGGTCCAGAAAATGCGGCGACTGCGGGTAGTGCGAAGTCCGCACGATGTTGCAGCCCAGTTCGAATTTGAGGATGTCGGCGTCTTTGCGCTGCAAGCGAGCGGGGGCCGCTGCCCCGATGTAGGGATAGGTCTGGTGGCGGTTGAGTCCCATCAGCTTGAGCGGCTGCCCGTTCAAAGCGAAGCGGCCATCGGCGCGGAAGCCGGCCTCGCGGAACCCGATCCGGGTGCGGACCGTATCGAGCGGAGTTTCGCCGTCGAGCAGGGTCAGCGCCAGGGTGTAGAGCGTGGGCGTCTCCAACGACCACAAATCGACAGGCAGCGGCGCGGGAAAATCGAGCGTGCCGCCGATGGGGCCGGGCGCGTCCTGGCAGAACGTGGCCATCTCTTGCACACAGGCGACGATCTGCCCATCCGCATCGGTGAGCATAGCTTCCAGGCACAGGCCGGGCCGCGCCTCGCTGAGGCGGTAGTCGCAGGCCAGCGTTGGGGCGGTCAGGACGTGGCCGGGGCGGGCGAATACGTCCTGAATATGGCACGGCTCAACCATGCGCAGCCAGACATCGCGGTAGATGCCGCCAAAGGTCAGGTAATCCACCAGGCCGCCAAACGGCGGGATGTCGGGCCGCTCGGTGGAATCGAGGATCACCGTGATGACGTTCTCGCCTTCGGCCAGGTGAGGAGTCAGGTCGAAGGAAAACGGGGTGAAGCCACCCAGGTGTTCGCCGAGGCGCTGCCCGTTGAGGTAAACCGTGCTGGCCGCCATCGCGCCGTCGAAATCCAGGAAGACTCGCCGCCCGGCGCGCGCTTCGGGCAGGCAGAAGCGCTTGCGGTAGGTCGAGACGAACTGATAGGCGGCGGAGTCCACCGTGCGATGGGTGAACAGGCGATTGGTGTGCGGCAGGACGACCGGCTCACAACCGTCATCCGGCGCGGTGAGATCGAGTTGGGGCGGGGCAAATAACCAGTCATCGTTAAACAGGCATAGCGTTCGCATGGGCCAGAGTCCTG
>DAOUFU010000316.1:0-5198 GCA_034429275.1 Anaerolineae bacterium
CGCCCCCTCTCCGAAAATTTTCGGAGAGGGGGCAGACCAGGCGCCTCCCATGAGGCGCGCAGGTCGGGGGTGAGGCCAGCCGTTCGCCCACCCCTATCCGCTCACCTTATCAAAATGCACGACGGGGGCGAAATCCTCGCAATTTCGCCCCCAATTTGGAATGCACTCCCGCGCGCCGAGTTCGCACACGCGGCGGGCGAGCATGGTATGATTATATCAGCCTGGGTGCTGAACCATGAAGGAGACACATCGTCGATGCCAATCTACATTCTTTTGAGCAAACTGACCGAGACCGGGATCGGCTGTATCATCGAAGACCCGTCGTGCCTGCGCCGGACCTCGATGGAGATCGAAAAGCTGGGCGTGAAGGTGCTCGACCAGTACGCCACGCTGGGTGAGTATGACTTTGTGCACGTGATCGACGCGCCCGACAACGAGACGATTGCCCGCGTCAGCATCGAGCTGATCGCCAAAGGTAATCTCAAGCCCCTGACCCTGCCCACCATCTCGCTCAACGACTTCATCAGCCGGATGAGCCTGGACCGCCGCCCCTGAGCGGTGCGCGTGATGTCGCGCGTGACACTGCCGCGCGCGACACAAGGAGACTCGCATGACACAACCAGAAGCAGGCGGTTCGGTGGCGTTTGACCGCGCCGCCGGGTATTACGACGAGACGCGCGGTTTTCCGCCCGGCGAGGAGATCGCCATTGCCGCGATGATGGCGCGTGTTGGCGGGCTGAGCCGGTCCGCGCGCGTGCTGGAAGTGGGGATCGGCACGGGGCGGATCGCGCTGCCGCTCGCTGCGCATGTGCGGATGGTGCTGGGCGTGGACCTGTCGCGGCCCATGTTGGAGCGTCTGCGCGCCAAGCAGCGCAGCGAGCCGGTCCACGTGGTGATCGCGGATGCGGTGCGGCTGCCGGTCCGGTCTGCCTCGTGCGATGCGGCGGTGGCGGTGCACGTGTTCCACCTGATCCCGGCGTGGCAGGCGGCGCTGCGCGAGATCGCGCGGGCACTCAAACCGGGCGGCGTGCTGATCTCCGGCTTCAACGAGATGCATCGCAGCCAGGGGGCCGAGGGTATTCTCTGGAAGGCGTGGGATGAAGCGCTGGGGTCTGCGCGTGAGATCAATGTGGGGGTGCCGCGCGAGCGATATGGCACCTTTTTGCAGGATGAGGGCTGGAGGCCGCTGGGCGAACCGGTCCGCCACACCTTCAAGATGGGCCGCCGGGTGGGGCAGGTGTTGGAGGATATGGAGCGCGGCGTGTGGTCAAGCTGCTGGCAGCTCAGCGACGAGCAGCGCGCTGCCGGGCTGGCTGCGGTGCGCGCCGCCGTGAGGGAACACCAGATCGACCTGGCGGAGTGGGCCGAGCACGAGCGGTGCTTTGTGATGCGGGTCTTTGCGCCGCCGGTGTGAGCGCTGGCCGTCGGCGTGAGCGCCGATCCCGATGCATGAAAAACGGGCACCTGGTGGATATTCGCCAGGTGCCCGCTGAGTGTGTCAGGAAAACCGCGCGTTTGGTCGCGTTTAGTCGCGCTTAGTCGCGCCAGCCGCCCCGGTCACGGTTGCCGCCGCCGCGGTCGCTGCCGCGCCCACCGCCGCGCCCGCCGCGATCGCCACCGCGTCCACCGCGATCGCCACCGCGTCCACCGCGATCGCCACCGCCGCGTCCACCGCGGTCGCCGCCGCCGCGTCCACCGCGTCCGCCGCTGCCGATGTGCGTATCGGCGGCGCGGGCTTCTTCCAGCGTCCAGCCTTCCAGCACGGCCTGGCGGCTCAGGCGGATCTTGCCGTCGCTGTCGATGTTGGTGATCATGACCATGATCTCATCACCGACTGCGACCTCGTCCTCGATGTGCTCGATGTAGTGATCGGCCAACTGGCTGAGCGGTACCAGGCCATCCTTGCCGGGCAGCACCTCAACAAACGCGCCGTAGCTCTCCACGCGGGTCACGCGCCCGGTATAGATGCGCCCCAGCTCCGGCTCTTCGACCAGCGCGATGATCATATCGCGCGCACGGTCGGCATCCAGGCCGTTGTCGCTGGCGATGAAGACGGTGCCATCTTCGCCGATGTCGATCTTGGTATTGGTCGCTTCCTGAATGCCGCGAATGGTCTTGCCGCCTGGGCCGATCACCATGCCGATCTTCTCCGGGTTGATCTTCACGGTGTCGATGCGCGGGGCATAGGGGCTGAGTTCGGGGCGCGGGGCAGGGATAGCTGCCGCCATCACGTCCAGGATGCGCAGGCGTGCATCGCGGGCCTGGGCCAGTGCCTGGCGCATGATGTCATCGCTCACCCCGGCGATCTTGATGTCCATTTGCAGCGCGGTGATGCCGTTGACGGTGCCCGCGACCTTGAAGTCCATATCGCCCAGGTGATCTTCCATGCCCTGGATATCGGTGAGCACGGCGTAGCGGTCGCCCTCTTTGATCAGGCCCATGGCGATGCCGGCCACCGGGCGCAGAATCGGCACGCCCGCCGCCATCAGCGCGAGTGTGCTGCCGCACACACTGGCCATGCTGGTGCTGCCGTTGGAGGACATGACCTCGCTCACGACGCGCACGGTGTACGGGAAGCTGTCTTCCGGCGGGATCATGGGCAGCAGGGCGTTTTCGGCCAGCGCGCCATGCCCGATCTCGCGGCGCTTGGTCCCACGCAGCATCCAGGTTTCGCCGGTGCTGTAGGGCGGGAAGTTGTAGTGATGCATGTAGCGCTTGGTATCTTCGGGATACAGCCCGTCGAGCTGCTGGCTGTCGCGCGGGGTGCCCAGCGTGCAGATGCTGAGCACCTGGGTCTGGCCGCGCCGGAACAGGCCGGAGCCGTGCACGCGCGGAACGACATCCACCTGGGCATCCAGGGGGCGAATCTCGGTGTAGCCGCGGCCATCGGGCCGGATACCGTCTTCCAGGATGCGGCGGCGGACTTCTTTCTTCAGGGTATCGTTCAGGGCGTCGCGCACATCGGCCAGGTTGATGGCGTCTTCACCGGCGGCGGAATCTTCGTATTCGGCCATCAGGCGGTCGCGCAGGGCATCGACGGCTTCGTTGCGCTCGTCGCGGGCAGTGCGCTCGGCCACGATGCTCTTGATCTCGTCGCGAATCTTGCCTTCGACCTCGGCGGCCAGGGCGGCATCGACTTTGGCCGGGGTATAGGCGCGCTTGGGTTTGCCGACGGCGGCGCGCATCTCGTTTTGCAGGGCGATGATGGGCTGCATCTGCTCGTGGCCAAACCGCAGCGCGCGCACCATCGTTTCCTCGTCCACCTCGTGCGCTCCCGCTTCGACCATGATGATCGCTTCGGCAGTGCCCGCCATGCGCAGGTCGAGCGTGCTGTTTTCCATCTCTGGGATGGAGGGGTTGATCACAAATTCGCCATCCACCATGCCCACGCGCACCGCGCCGATGGGGCCATCCCAGGGGATGTCGGAGATCGTCAGGGCGGCGCTGGCCGCGATGATCGACAGGATGTCGTCATGATTTTCCTGGTCGTGGCTGAGCGGCATCAGGATGACCTGCACCTCGTTACGCAGGTCTTTGGGGAAGAGCGGGCGCAGCGGACGGTCGGTCAGGCGCGCGATCAGAATGCTGGCCGTCGAGGGGCGACCTTCGCGGCGCATGAAGCTGCCGGGGATGCGCCCGGCGGCATAGAGCTTCTCTTCGTAATCGACGCTGAGCGGGAAGAAATCGACGCCTTCGCGGGCGATGGCGCTCATGGTGGCGGTGCCGAACACAACGGTATCGCCCATGCGGACGGTGACCGCGCCGCCGGCCTGTTCGGCCAGCCTGCCGGTCTCGATGGTGATGTCTTTGGTGCCGACTCGTGTGCTGAAGCTCGAAACGGTCGGGATGACGTTCTCGGACATAGGTTTTTCCTCCAGATGTGAATGCAAAACCCGGAGGTCAGGGACTGGAACCTGGTGTCAAGGCGCGCATTGAGCTATCCCGACAGGACAGCCGCCCTTGACCGCATGTTCCAATTCCTGCCATTCCGGGTTGATGACGGATTATCGCAAACAACGGTCCATGCTGCTATTCGGATACCAAAAGCGCGGCACGAAAAGCGCGGATCATGGCGATCCGCGCTCGTTGTTTCGGCGTACGCTTAGCGACGGAGACCCAGTTTTTGGATCAACTCGCGATACTTGGCCGGGTCCTTCCGGCTAACATACTTCAGGTGACGGCGGCGCTGGCCAACCAGCTTGAGCAGACCGCGGCGGCTGTGCTCGTCGTGCTTGTGGACTTTCAGGTGCTCGGTGAGCTGTTCGATCCGGGTGGTGAGGATGGCAATCTGCACCTCAGGTGAGCCGGTATCGCTCTCGTGCCGGGCATAGGACTGGATGATTTCTTTCTTCGGCAGGGCCATGGCGTCCTCTTCTCTTTCTGAGCTTGTCGCCAGACGGATCGGACGTTGATCCGCCGGCCAGAACGTAAGGGGTTAACCCACAACGGCACGAATTATACCATCGCCCGCACCGGCTGGGAAGACTGAATCATTGGAGGGCCAGGGCATCGCCTGGCCCTGATGCACTCTGTTATGGGATCGGGTAGGGGGTGAAGCCGGACTCTCGCGCTCAAAAACGCGCTGTTGGGTTTTGCTCGCGGCGCTGTAAGGGCGTATTCCATTTTCGGGGCATGAGACTGTGGGGGTTGCCCGGCCTCACGCCCGCGCGGCCAAAACCGGGCCGCTCCGCCCCCTCGCCGAAAATTTTCGGAGAGGGGGCAGACCAGGCGCCTCCCAAGAGGCGCGCAGGTCGGGGGTGAGGCCAGCCGTTCGCCCACCTTTATCCGCTCACATTATCAATATGCACGACGGGGGCGAAGTCCTCGAAATTTCGCCCCCAATCTGGAATACACCCCGCTGTGAGATGGGCGGTTGTTGAGGATGGGCCGGGTACGGTAAACTGGAGGGCAGCACCGTGAGATTGGTCACTGAGTTTCAACGCGATCACAGAAAAGGATATGACCAGATGGACCTGTTCGAAGCGATTCGCACCCGGCGCAGCGTGCGGCGCTATACCGGCGCGCCCATCCCACGCGAGCACCTGGAACAGATCGTCGATGCCGCCCGGCTGGCCCCTTCGGGGCACAACAAGCAGCCGTGGGAATTCATCGTCGTCACCCGGCGCGACCTGATCGAGAAGCTGACTATCGCCGCGGAGTGGATGGACAAGGCGTGCGCGATCATCGCCGTGGTCATG
>DAOUFU010000317.1:0-1744 GCA_034429275.1 Anaerolineae bacterium
CCCGACCCGGCCTGCCCCCTCAGCCGAAAATTTACGGCTGAGGGGCAAAACCGAGCCGAACCCGCAGGGAGCGGCGAGGTTTGGGGTGAGGCCGGTGTTTGCCCGGAAAACTCGCTTTCAGGTTCTGCACACTGCCGCACGCTGCGCGCATAGTGCGCGAGAACAACCGGGAGTATACTAAGGAGGCGCGTTCAATCATACAAACCTGAGGCTTTCATGACGAAGTCATTATCCTTCCGGGTGGAACCCTTCGCAGCGCTGGCGGAGGTGTACGTACAGGCGGGCTTTGCCGACTATGGCCTGGACAGCGTAGCGACGTATGTGAACTACGCCCAGTCGCTGAACTGGGCGGGCCGCCGCGTGCTGGACGTGGGCTGCGGCCCGGCGCTCACCACGTGGTGGCTGACCGAGAACGGCTACCGCGCCGCCGGGATCGAGAGCAGCCCATACCTGCTGGCCCTGGCGCAGCAGATCATCGAAGCGAAGGTGGCCGAGGCCGAGGCCAACAACATCATGCACGCGCCGCCCGAACTGGTGCGCGGCAGCCTCACCCAGATCGAGTCCCCCATCGGCGCGGTGGACCTGGTGATCGCGGTGAATGGGGTCGTCAACAACGTGCTCAACCTGCAAGAATTGGGGCAGATGTTCGCGGGGGTGTGGCGCGCGCTCGAACCGGGTAAGCTGTTCATGTTCGATGTGCACACTCTGCGCGGACTCTCGGCAAACGCTGGCCAGCCAGACCGGGTGATCTATGACAACGGGACGGACCTGACCGTCATCGCGCGCTGCGCCTTCAGCTTCGAGACGCTGACCAATGTGCAGAACCTGATGATCTTCCGGCGGGCAGGCGAATGCTGGCGGCGTCAGGACGAGCAGCACGTCCAGAAGGGCTACCCGGTGATGGGCATCGCCGCGCTGCTGGAACGGTCCAACTTTGTGGTCGATTCGATCCTGAATCCGGATATGTCGCCGTTCGATGCGGCGGTAGACCCCTACGGACGGGCGGTGTTTGTGGCGCGCAAGCGGGCATAGCGCCCGGCGCGGCTCAGCCCCAGATGGGCGGGTTCGGCTCGGCGGGCACGCGGTCCCACAGGTCGATGCGCACGCTCGCCTCGCTGTCCGGCCCGGCTTCTACGACAGCCTGGACGCGGGCGGAGGTCATCCATTCCGGCATCCGGCCCATCAGCAGCCCGGCCTCGACCAGCGCCTCTTCCAAGAGGATGGCGGCGTCTTCGGGGTCGGGCAGGGCTTCGGCGAGCGCCAGTCGGATGGCTACCCCGCGCTGACCGGTCGCGGGCGGGATGCCGAGATCGTGCGCGAACCAGGCCAGCAGCCGCGCCCACCGCGTCACCACCGAGGCGCGATCCTCACCGGCAGCCAGCGGCGGAAACGGCATCTTGATATTGAGGTGGAACATCGTCCGGCGGCGGCCTTCTTCGCGCAGAATGGCATCGCGCAGGGTTTCGAGGTCCTGATCGCTGACGGTCGCCAGCAGGCGTTCGAGTGTTTCGCGCATGGCACAGCCTCCCCGGAGCAGAGACAACACGACTCAAGCGGTGTGAGCAGGGTAGCACAAGACGGCCCCGGCGCGCAAGCCGGGATCGGTGGGCCGTCAGGGTGATTGCATCAAAATACGTGACCCGCGCGAGTCCGGCCTCACCCCCACCTTCGCCGCGCCCTGCGGGCGCGCCCGCAGGGCGCGTTGTCGGTTGCCCCCTCTCCGAAAATTTTCGGAGAGGGGGCG
>DAOUFU010000318.1:0-3561 GCA_034429275.1 Anaerolineae bacterium
GGTTGCTGCGCTCTGAGAGCAGGGGGGGATCCGCCTGTTTGGCGCGTTTGAGAACTCACAGCATAGTCAATCCATCAGGAAAAGGGTGATATGGATAGTCATTCCGCTTCTTCGTCTGGTCGAAACCGATTGTTCTGGCCATCGCGCGCGGCATTTGTGCCCGGCACGACACGCCGGCAGCGCCAGGCCCAGTATCGCAGCCAGATCAACGCGCTGGTATTCGTGGGGCTGGCGGCGGTGATCTTCGGCCTGGTGGCGGTCTGGATCAATTACCAGGGGGCGGGATCGAGCAAAACGGTGAGCTGCGACGAGTTCCCGCATTACTGCGTGCCGCTGGCAGGGGGCAGCAGCGACCCGGCCTTCGCAGATAATGAAACCGCGAGCAGCCGGACCCTGGACGGCACCAGCCAGGGAGTGCCGGGCGTGGTGCGCGGCATCACCGATGATACGATGCCGTTCATCGGAGACCCGGCGGCCCCGGTTGAGTTCGTGGTGGTTTCGGCCTATTCGTGCAGCCACTGCCAGGCCTACCATGAAGGCGACCTGGAGCGCGAAATTACGGACTTTGCGTTGAGCGGCCAGGCGACATTCCGCTCGGTTTTGATCCCGCGCTACGAAGTCGAGTCACTCGCCATCCAGGCGACGCTGTGCGCGGGCGCGCAGGGGGCGTATTGGGAAATGACCAATACGCTGTATCATGTTGCTTCGGCAGAGAGCATCACAAGCGCATTCACCGTGCCACGCTTGAAGGGGATCGCCCAGGATATGGGCCTGGATGGCGAAAAGCTGGTAGCCTGTATCTCGTCGGGACGGTACCAGAGCGCGGTCGAGAAGAACCGGCAGTTTGCCAATGACCTGGGCGTCACCGGCACGCCCACGGTGCTGATGCGGCAGGCGGGATCGGACCAGTGGACTCCGATCGGGCGGGGCTATGAGACTATCAAGGGTGCCGTCGCCGCTGCGCAGCCCTAGAGCGACCGGCTGAGGTTGTCGATCAACGGCGCGCGGGGACCTGCCAGAGTGGGTGCCCGCGCGTTCTTCTTCGCAGAGATGCCACTTTTTCCCCAGACATGCTATAACCTGAGCGCAAGTGAATCAATCGCGCTTGATGTATTGTGTACAGGAAAGACATCATCATGGCAACAGACTCTGCGAAGCCTGCGGCTTCGACCCCTTCAACGACTTCGGCGCGCCGCTTGTTCCCCTGGCGCGCGCGGGCAGGATTCGTCCCCGGCACAACGCGCAAGGCGCGCCAGGCCCAGTACCGCGAGCAGATCCGGGTGCTGGTGATGGTGGCGGCGGTGGCGGTGGTGGCGAGCGGGCTGCTCTCGCTGATCAACTACAATAACATCGGCACCACCAAGGCGGTGAGCTGCCAGGAATTCCCTGAGTTCTGCGTGCCGCTGGCGGGTGGCGCGGCAGGCGATACGCTGATGCAAAGCCTGGAAGCGCCGACTTCGCGGCAGATGGACGCCGAAAGCACTGCCGCGCCGGGCGTGGTGCGGTACATGACGCAAATCGGCGGGGTGTATACGCCCACGATCGGCAACCCGGAAGCGCCCATTCACTTTGTGGTCACATCCGATTTTGCCTGCCCGCACTGCCAGACATTCCACGGCGGAGAACTCAAGGGTATCCTGGACGAGCTGGTGCTGACCGGCCAGGCGACCTTCAGTCACATGATGCTGACGGGCACGGGCGGGGCGTATTCCGAGATCGCGTCGCAGGCGGCGCTGTGCGCGGCGGAACAAGGCGCGTTCTGGGAAATGAGCGACGAGTTGTTCCGGCTGGCGGCCTCGCGCGGGGTGCAGACGGCCTTTGCCATCACCACCATCCGCGACTCGGCCAAAGAGATGGGGCTGGACGCCAACGCGCTCGTCTCGTGCGTGAACTCGCGCCGGTATGCGAACTGGCTGCCGCAGTACGCTCGCTTCGCCGGGGATAACGGTGTGACCGGCACGCCCACCGTACTGGTGAGCTATGGGAACTCGGATAGCTGGACGATTGTACGGGGCCGGTCGGTGGAACTGATGAAGTCGCTGACCGAGGCGGCCAACGCCCAGTGACGCTCGACAAGAGGACTGCTGGGATAAACAACCGGGGCCGGGGCGCTGCGCGCGTCTCGGCCCCGGCTCGTGTATGGAGTGTAAGGCGGGAGTCTGACCGGAGGCTCGATCAGTTGCACGAGAAATTGGCGTGCTCCGCCTGGTTGGTGAAAAAGACGTGACGGCCATCACCGGCGCAGCCTGCGCGGAAGTAGAGGTATTGGGTCTGGGCAGGCTCCAGCACGGCGCGGATCGCGGCGAGGCTCGGCGAGCAGATGGGGCCGGGCGGCAGGCCATCGTGCAGGTAGGTGCTGTAGGACTGGTTGGGGACTGTGGTGTCAAGCCCGTAATAGTCGGCCTGGGTGATGCTGGGCCACCACCGGCCATCGCGCGAGGTGCCGATGGCATACTGGACGGTGGGATCGGCGTCGAGCTTCATCGGCAGGCGGAGGCGATTGAGATAGACCGAGGCGATGATGGGCGCTTCGGTGAGGTCCACCGCCTCGCGCTGGACGATGGAGGCGAGAGTCACCACCTGGAAGAAGGTGAGGCCCTGGGCGGCGGCCTGCTGAAGCATGGCATCGGTCACGTTTTGGTCAAAGGCTTCGAGCAGGGTATCGCGCAGTTCAAGCGCGGTCACGTCGGGGCGCAGGCGATAATCGCCCGCTGCCATGAAGCCTTCGAGCGAGGCGGGCGCACCGTTGCTCAAGGTGGCGGGGATGCTCATCCGCACGCGGAATGCATCGGGAATGGGCGCGCCCGGCCCGACCACGCTCAGGAAATCCACCGGGCCAAAATTGAGCTGGGTATTGCCCCCGACGGCAAATTCGGCGATTTCCTCGATGCGCCAGCCGGCCAGTGTGCGGAAAGGGATCGTGGCGCTGCTGGCATCGGTGAGCGCGTAGGCGATCTGCTCCAGGGTTTGCGTCTGCTGCAGGAAATAGGTCCCTGCTTGAAGGCGGCTGTCCAGGCCGTAGTAGCGGACATAGTCCACAAACAGCCCGGCGTCGGTGATCAACCCGGCGGCGAGCAGGTTGTTGGCGACGGTATAGGCCCCTTCGCCGGAGGTGATCTCAAACTCGATGAAGCGGTCATCAGTCCCGGCGGGGCGGGTGAGGTCGTCCTCGTGGCGGGTCAGGCTCATCTTGAGGCGAATGAGGGTGACCGGGTTGAGGCTGTCGTTGCGGGCATCGCCGCGTGCCCAGAGGTAAACGCCGCCGCCGATCACGCAGATCAGCAGCACGGCGCTGAGCATGAGCACCACGACGCCGATGAGAATGGTGCGAGACAGGCTGGGCATGGGCCGGGAGTCTCCTGATGGGCAAGCGGCCAGACGGCAGCAGATGACACTGCACCCGGATTATACGCAGAATGGGCGGTGGATCAAAGCGGCGCAGGGCAGACGCAGAGCAATCGCCCTGGAGGCTGGCGGCAGGGTCAACCGGCGGCGGGCGGCGGTTCTTGGGCGGGCGGGACCGGATCGGGCCAGGGGGCATGATCGGGGTGATCCGGGCGG
>DAOUFU010000319.1:0-7409 GCA_034429275.1 Anaerolineae bacterium
CCAGGCTCAGTCCACCGGTGGTGATGAGGCTGTGCGGGCGCGGCATCAATCCAAAAATGGCCGGGTTGGTGCGCTTTGAGCCGCGCGTGCTCATCACACTGCCCAGGCGCTCATCGGGTGAAAACATGGTCGTCTCGTCATAGCCTGGCGTTTTTGTGATCTGCGTGACTTCACCCGTCAGCAAATCCTGCACCACCGAATCCGGAGTGGCTCCGTCTTTAGCCCCCACCAGCGAAATAGCGGTCCCTCCGTGCACAAATTGCTTGACCTCGCCGCCTCGCATCACCTGGGGGATGAGATAGCCGGGATTAGCATCATCCGCCTTGAACCCTTCGCGCGAACTGATAATCTGGGGGTTTTCGATGATGTATTTACCCCCCTCCCGCTTGAGAATTCCGAGGCCGTTCGCTGCCCCGATATCGGTGCGCAGCATCGTCCAGCTCATGTGCTCGTTGTCGGGTGCGATAATAATCTCGGACCAACGATGCGTGGTGCGAGGATCGGTGTCCACCTGCCAGGGATATTCAATGGGGACCAGCTCACCGGTTTGGCAGTGATCAATGTCGGGGTGACACTCCAACACGTAGTCTCCCAGGAGTGCGCGTTTGTTATCCTGGAAAGGCATGATGCGTATGCCATTGGCTTTTGGGTGTTGCCGGATCACACCGGAGTAGATCGTTCTGAAGTCAGCTCCGTCATCTTTGACTACCGCAATATTGAGGAAACCGTCTTGTTTCGGGTCTTCATCGGAACGATAAAAAAGCATCACTGCGCCCGAAAAGGTATACGTCGCCAATGTGACCCTGGCAAACTCAGGCAGAGGAATGGTCGTGACCTCAATCCGGCCAAAGTCTGGATCAGTAATGATCATTGCTTGACTCCCAGTTATTGTGGTGAATTCGCAAATGGCAGATAGTTTCCCCTACGCCTTTACCCAGAATTCGCGCAGAACGTGCGCGGCCATCTTCGGCTGACGGGTACGGGTAAATATGCCTTTCATGTTGAAGCCGCCAACGCGCAGGATACTCTGGACGGCGGCAAAGTCAGCAAAGTTCCAAACCTGCATTCCGGCAATGTAAGGTTTGCGGGCCGCGAGTTTCAGGTGAGCGCGGATCAATTCGGCCTGGTATTCCTCTGTCCACATCATAGCGGGATGACTGTGCATCCCGGCGGCGGTGTCCGCGCCGAATTCAGTCATCACGATCGGTTTTCGCCACAGGTGCCAGACCCCATCCAACTCCTGTTCAAGCCCCGCGAGCGCCTGGTCCAGGGGCCCCCCCAGAACATACCACCCCCAATAGCGGTTCAAGCACACCACGTCACACTGTTCCATCCACGAAACCGGACCACCCATGACCGCGACGAAAGTCACCAGGCGAGTGGGGTCTAGCTCACGGGCACGGCTCATGAGGGTTTCCAGGAATATCTTGCCGGGCGCTTCCGCCGGATCAGGTCCACTGACGTCCGAGGCTGCGCCCGCGAGTCCTATGTTGCGCGGCATGGGTTCATTGGCAACACACCACATGACGACCGAGGGATGATTCTTGTCGCGCGCGATGAGTTCTTCAATCTGCTGCAAGCACATGCGCAGCCGGGCCGCGATGTTCTCCTCGGTATCAAATTGCAGGCTCACCGCCGGGATCTCGTCGATGATGAGGAAACCCTGCTGGTCGGCCAACTGCATTTCCTCTTCACTATACGGATAGTGCGAGGTGCGATAGCTGTTGGCCCCTGTCCAGCGCATCAGGTCATAGTCTTTGACCAGCAGGGGCAAATTTAACCCGCGACCACTAGCGTAAAAATCTTCATGACGGCCAAATCCGTTCAACTGAACCGGCTCGCCATTCAGCAGGATTTGCCCACCCTGGACGGCAATCGTGCGGATGCCGATCTTGAGCGTGTAGTGATCTTCGCCCACCCGAATGCCTAGGTCATAGAGAAAAGGATCGCGATCGGACCAGAAATGGGCTTCGGGAACATGCAAGATGGATTTCGCTAACCCGTTCTCAAAAACAAGCGGAACTTCCAGCATGGTCTCGCCGCCCCGCAAATGCACGGTGCCGCTAGCTGAGATCGGCGCATTGAGCGCAACAGTCACCTCAACCGTGCCGTTGGTACCATCGATTCCGGTCACCACGGTCACATCTTGGATGTAGGTTTGTGGAACGGTGTACAGCACGACCGGGCGGTGCAAGCCCGCATACGGGAAAAAATCGTAAGTGGTGGGCAGAAAGCTCGCTGTCGCAGAAAACGCCGATGGGATATTCCCAGAAGGGACACGCGTCGGTTGGAGGTGATTCTCCACACTGATGGCCACGACGTTTTCCTGATCCCACTGCACGTGATCGGTAATTTCAAAGGCAAAAGGGAGACTGCCACCTTCGTGTGTGCCGATTTTGATGCCGTTGACATAGACCGTCGCGTAATAATCAGCCGAACCAACCCGCAGAAACACCCGCTGCCGACGCCAACTACTGGGAATGCAGGTACGTTTGATGTACCATCCCAGCCCCAGAAAATTCCGCAAATCTTCATACTGCTCGTTCCAACTGCCAGGAACCGCCATGGGGCGCGAACTCGACAGCCCGTTGAACCATGCGTCGTGTTCGCCTGTTTCCTCAGGGTCGGGTTGGAAATCCCAAATACCAGAGAGGTCGAGCTTATTGCGAACGTCATTTTGTATGGGGTACAGCATGTTGGCTCCTCAGCGATGGCAGCATAGTGATACACTTATCCGGCTTCGCCCTCACCTGCTCCATACAAGTGGCAGCGCACCCAGTGGCCGTCACCTGTAGTGACTCTGCCGGGCATAACGACGCGGCAAATGTCCATTACGTCGGGGCACCGCGCCGCGAAGGGACAGCCAGGCGGGGGATCGATGGGCGATGTGATCTCGCCGTGTACCTTTACCTCTTTGGTATGCAACCCTGCCTGCGGATCGGGCACGGCTGAAATGAGCAACCGGGTGTAGGGATGGGCCGGTGTATCCATCAATTCGGTGCTTTGGGCTCCCTCCACCATGTGGCCGGCGTACATCACAATGGTGTGGTCGCCAATGTAGCGAGCCGATGCCAGATCGTGCGTGATGTAAAGGTAGCCAATGCCTCGGTCGCGTTTCAGATCCTCCATCAGGTTGAGCACCCCCATACGGATGGAGACATCAAGCATCGATATCGGTTCATCCGCCAGGATAATCTCCGGCTCGACGGCCAGCGCTCTGGCAATCGCTACACGCTGGCGCATCCCGCCCGACAGCTCGTGGGGATACCGGCGAGCGATGTCATCTGGTGGGGTGAGTCCCACTGTAGCAAGCAGATCCAGCATTTGCCCGTATCGCTCCCTACGCCCTGCCCTTTTGTGCAACCGGAGCGGCAACTCGATTTGTTCGGCAATGGTCTGGACTGGGTTGAGCGAGGCAAAGGGGTCCTGAAAGATCATCTGCACAGCTTTGCGATAGCCGAGAGATGCCCGGCGCGGTTCCGATTTCAGCACATCGCGGCCATACAGCAGGATTTCGCCACGCGTGGGTTCTTCCAGGCGGGCAATCAGGCGAGCCGTCGTCGATTTTCCACTGCCGGACTCGCCCACAAGGGCCACGACTTGCCCGCGCGCAATGGAAAACGACGCATCGCTGAGCGCGTGCAGGTATTTCGGTTGCAGCGATCGCCCCACCGCGAAATGTTTTGTCAGGTTGCGGACTTCGAGCACGACTTCGCCGAAGATGCTGCCGGTGCCTCGATCTACAATTTCAGTTTGAGTTGTCATCATGGTGCTTTTTCCTCAATTACAGGCAGCCCACTCACCTTTTGGCACGTTGAACAATCTGCTCGAAGGCAGGCATACCCTCGTGCCCCGCAAGCCAATGTCCTGGCAGAACCTCGCGCAGCTTGGGCTCAACCCGGGTTTCGATTGGATCGCACACCGCGCAGCGTGGATGAAAACGGCAGCCTGTCGGCGGATGGGCCATGTTGGGTGGAGCCCCAGGAATACCGGTCAGTCGCCGCTTTTCGCCTCTCAGGGGCGGGAAGGAATTCAGCAACCCCTGGGTATAGGGGTGCAGCGGGTTGTGGAAGATTTCCTGCGCCGATGCCAATTCGACGATCTGCCCGGCGTACATAATGGCGATACGGTCCGAAATCTCAGCCATCAGCGACATATCATGCGAGATAAACAAGATCGAAAAGCCCAATCCTCGCTTTAGCCGTTCAATCTGCTGCATAATGTCTTTTTCGACGACTACATCGAGCGCCGTCGTAGGTTCGTCCATAATCAACAGCGGGGGTTCGAGAGCGAGAGCGATGGCAATCATCACGCGCTGGCGCATCCCACCGGACAACTCGTGCGGATAGGAATCCAGCCGCCGGGCATCAATATTGACCAGTTCCAGCAGTTCCGCAGCCCGTCGACGCGCAAGCGTCGTGGGCATCTTCTGGTGCCTCTTCAGCACATCAATGATCTGGCTGCTGATTTTGGTGACCGGGTTGAGCGCATTCAGCGCGCTTTGAAAAACCATCGCCACCTCGCGCCACCGAAGATCCTCCAACTGGCCCGAGTCCATCTTGAGGATGTCTTTGCCCTTGAGAAGCACCTCTCCGCCCGTAATGATGGCCGGAGGACGTAGGATGCGCAGGATGGCATTGGCGATGGTCGATTTACCGCAGCCCGACTCGCCAGCCAGCCCGAACACCTCACCCTGCGCAATAGAGAACGACACGCCATCCACTGCCCGCACCGAACCGTTCGGGATCAGGTATTCGACGTATAGATCGCGTATCTCCAGCAGTGACTCAGTGCTGACGAGAGACGACTGGGGTAGCACGGACGCGCTGGGTCCCGTAGTTTTTGACGACACGCTTCAACTCCTTATCCGCCTTCAAACGAGGGTTGGTTACCTCGTCCATTCCGTAATTAACCAGCGAAAGGCCGAATGCCACCAGAGCCACGGATAATCCAGAAGGTAGGATCGTCCACCAGGCCCCTTGTATCAATGCGCCACCGACCTGTGCCCAGTATAAGTTGGTGCCCCAATTCACCTCGCTAAGATTGGTCAACCCCAGGAAGCTCAAGCCGGTCACAGCGACAATGCCACCCGACACACCACCGATAAATCCACCGAAGATCATGTTGATCATGTTGGGCAGAATTTGGTAGTAAATGATGCCCAGATCGCTCTGGCCACTCACTTTAGCTGCGGCGACAAAGTCCTTCTCTCGCAGGGAGAGCACGAATGACCGCTTCACACGGGCACCATAAGCCCACCCGGTGATAGCAATCACGATGATCAGAGTGAACACGCCCGCTTTTAAGTATCCAGACAGGATGATCAGCAGCGGCAAACCAGGGATGATCAAAAAGAGGTTCATGATGAAGGTCAGGATGTTATCGATCCAACCCCGGAAATAACCGGCAATCACGCCGATGAGGGTGTTGAAGATGGTCAGTAGAGTTGACGCTCCAAAACCAACCAATAACGACAGGCGGGCACCCCAGACTGTCTGGGTGAATACGTCTTTGCCCTGGCCAGTAGTCCCGAATATGTGCTCTGAGGAAGGGGGTTGATTGGGCCGGGCGACAAAAGCCTGCGGATTGCCTGGGGCGATATAGGGCGCAAGCAGTGCCACCAACACAAAAAAGAACACAATGGCCAGTCCGAAAACGGATTTGGGTGAGCGCAGCAGATTGCGCAAAAGGATATAGAGCACACTCTGCCGAACCGACGAAAACATTATGTTCCGTTGCTCATGATAACCAGCCTGTGGAGTTGTTTTTTCCGTCATATTCTCGTTGTTCTGAAAGTGTCCGTCCGAAGTCATATCACGCTCCTCAGCCTGCCCTGACGCGAGGGTCCAACCACGTGTACAAAATGTCAACGAGGAAGTTGGCAAGCAGAACTACGCAGGTAATGATCAAAAACAACCCTTGCATCAACGGGTAATCGAGCTGGGCGACAGACGCAGTCAGCAGAAAGCCTATTCCTGGGTAGCCGAAGACGTTTTCGATCAGAACCTGCCCGCTGACCACATAACCGAGCGCGAGGCCAAAGCCTGTCACAGCGGGCAGTAACGCGTTGCGCCCGGCATAATTGAGCATGATCTGACTCTGCTTGAGGCCCTTGGCTTCCGCTACAGTGATGTAGTCCTCGGCCAGTACAACCATCATCACGTTCCGCATCCCCAGTGCCCAGCCGCCAATAGACCCCAACACAGAAACCATAGCCGGGGCCACCAGATGTTCCACAATGCTTGAGACATAGGCCCAGTTCCAGGTGCGTTGAAGATTGGGATCAAAGGCGCGGCTTTTCGGAATCCAGTCAAGCTGGTAGCCCAGGAAATAGACCACCATCAGCGCCGTGAAGAAAGCCGGAAACGAGCCAATGAAGATCAAAAGGGGCGGCGATAGAGTATCGATCAGGCTGCCGCGCCGCCAAGCGACATAGACTCCCAGCAAATTGCCGAGAACAAAGGCTGTGATCAGCGATGTCAAGCCGAGCAGCAATGTCCAGCCGATGCCTTGCCCGATCACCTCGCCAACTGACGCCGGATAGCGCGAGAACGAAACTCCCAGCTCACCGCGCACAAGGTTACCAAGGTAGATGAAGTACTGCTCGATTAGAGGGGCATCGCTGATTCCCAGGGCTTTGCGCACCGATTCAACCTGCTCCGGATTGAGCGGCCTGGCCCCGGCACCACCAAAGATCACCTGCACCGGATCGCCAGGTAAAAGCCGCGGCAAAAAGAAGTTGAAAGTTACGCCCGCCCACAGCGCTACCAGGTAAAAGCCCAGGCGTTGCAGGATAAACTTCATCGGCTTTTCCTCATCTCAATTCATTACTTCCAGGTCATGATTGTGGGAATGCAGCCCAGGTCAGGGAGATCGCCATACCATATGCGGAGACCTCCCTGACGCGGGGATGCAGGTCGTTTAGCGCGGTGCGAGCTGCATGATGACTAGCAGCAGGTTGGAATTGCCGCTGTCGCCTGTTCCGATAGCATAGGGGTTTTCAGCCGTAGGGAATCCGGTGAAATTGTTGGTTTTGTAGATTTGCCAGGCAGGCTGATAGTAAAGTGGCAGCGTGGGCGCGTTTTCAGCATACACCCGCTGCAGTTCGGCGGCGATTGATTTCTGTGCTGCCGGGTCCAGGGTGCTGGCCCACTGCGTGAGCAGCGCATCTGCCTCTTCGCTGACAAAGCGAACATAGTTACCCAGGTAGGCAGGCTGTCCCGCCGGCGCATAGGTAGTTGCCGACATATTCCCCTGGTAGAAAGCGTATGGTGTGATACCCCCACTGAAGAAGAGCGCCATGTCGAAGTCGCCCATCATGAGTGCCTGGAACAGGCCCCCAAAGTCCATCGGATTGATAGTGACTTTGATGCCGACCGCATCGAGATTCTGAACGATGATATCGGCGG
>DAOUFU010000320.1:0-4068 GCA_034429275.1 Anaerolineae bacterium
TTACTCATCTTGCGCCCGTGCTCATCTCGGATCAACCCGTGCAGATACACGGTGTGGAACGGGATTTCATCCAGGAACCACAGGCTGCTCATGATCATGCGCGCCACCCAGAAGAACAGGATGTCGTACCCCGTTTCCATCACGCTGGTCGGGAAGTACCGCCGGAAATCCTCCGTTTCGTCTGGCCAGCCCAGCGTGCTGAACGGCCACAGCCAGCTGCTGAACCACGTGTCCAGCACATCGTCTTCCTGTCGCAGCGATTCGCTGCCGCAGCGTGTGCAGTGAGTCGGGTCCTCGCGCGCCACGATGATCTCACCGCATGCATCGCAATACCACGCTGGAATACGGTGGCCCCACCAAAGCTGGCGCCTGATACACCAGTCCTCGATGTTCTCCAGCCAGTTGTAATACACTTTCTCGAAGTGGTCCGGCACGATGCGAATTCGGCCATCACGCACGGCTGCCAGCGCCTTTTCGGCCAGTGGTTGAATCTTCACAAACCACTGTTCGCTGATCAGCGGCTCGATGATCTCGCCGCCCCGCTCTGAGCGAGGCACCACGTGCACGTGGGGCTTGACCTCGATCGTCATCCCCGCCGCCTCCATGTCCGCCCACAATTTCTTGCGTGCGGCAAATCGCTCCATCCCTGCATACGGGCCGGCGTTGGCATTCAGCGTCGCATCCCGGTTCATGATGTTAATGAATTCCAGGTTGTGCCGCTGCCCGATGACATAATCATTCGGGTCGTGTCCAGGCGTGATCTTCAGCGCCCCGGTGCCAAACTCGCGATCCACGTACTCATCCGCAATGATGGGAATCGGACGGTTCAGCATAGGCACCAGCGCCCGCTTGCCCACGAATGCCCGGTAACGGTCGTCTTCGGGGTGCACCGCCACCGCCGTATCGCCCAGGATGGTTTCGGGCCGCGTCGGCGCCACCGGGATGCTGCCCCCGCCTTCCACCGGGTAGTTGAAGTAGTACAGGTGGCCCTGTTCTTCCACGCGCTCCACTTCAAGGTCGCTGACCGCCGTCTGCAACCCCGGCGACCAGTTGATCAGGCGCAGCCCGCGATAGATCAGCCCCTGTTCCCACAGAGTCACGAACGCCTCGCGCACGGCCCGCGAAAGACCCGCGTCCAGCGTGCACCGCAGCCGGTCCCAATCGCAGCTTGCGCCCATCCGGCGTAGCTGTTCGATGATCCGGCCCCCATATTTCTCTTTCCATTCCCACATCCGGCGCAGGAACTCCTCGCGCCCGATCTCCTGGCGGGTCGTCCCCTCCTTGCGCAGCATATTCTCCACCTGGAGCTGCGTCGCAATCCCGGCGTGGTCCGTGCCTGGCACCCACAGCGCGGCTTTACCGCGCATCCGCTCATAGCGGATCATCAGGTCTTCGATCGTCACAAACAGCGCGTGGCCGATGTGCAGCGCCCCCGTCACGTTGGGCGGCGGGATGCTGATCACAAACGGCTCGGCGTCCGGGTTCACTTCGGGCTTGAACCACCCGTTCGATTCCCACCAGTCATACAGGCGCTTTTCGGCGTCCTTATGGTCGAACGTCTTCGACATCTCCTGCGTCTTGTTCAACGGTGTTGTCATGCTGTCCTCGTCATGGCTCATATCGCTTACCTAACACGCGCGTGAGGACGGCGGATCGCCGCGTCCCAGGTCCACACTTCAGCCTCGTCCTGGCTGCCTACCCCAACGCCATCTTCGACAAGTGACATGGCGATCACCCCCTTTTTGCACTCATCCACAACCCGATCACTCTGGCTTGTTCGCCGTCATCAAGATTTCCCACCGGTCGCGCTGAGTCGTGAACCCCACGAATCCCACCTCCGAGAGCACGACTTCGATCTCCTCCGCTGTCAGCGCACGAAAGACGACCGGCTGCTTGCTCACCCGGTACCGCTCCCCACTGCCCCGCACGATGAAGCTGTTGAGCGTCACCGTAATCGGCGGGCCATCGTCCCAGTCCCAACTGTCGAAGGTGATGATCTGCTCATTCGGCTCATCGTGGACCCGCCCCGGCATGAAGCGCGGACGGTCTTCCAGCATCAGCTCGAAATCGCGCATCCCGATCAGCAGCAGTCCACCGGGCCGCAGCAGCTCGTAGAAAATCAGCAGCGTCTCTTCGATCTGCTCGTCGTACAGCAGGTGCGGGATCGCGTTGCCTTTGGTCAGAATCGCGTCGAACGGCCCTCGCACTGTGTTGTGCAGGTTCTGAAAATCCGACTGTACAAATGTGATCGCGTCACCCACGCCATAGTGCGCCGCGTTGGCTTGCGCCCGCGCCAGTACCCCGGCGCTGGGATCGGCAGCCGTCACCTGGTATCCCAACCGCGCCAGCGCGATGGCCTGTGTGCCTGGCCCGCACGACGCGTCCAACACCGTCCGCACGCCATGATCGCGCAGATACCGCCGCAGATTCAGCCCTTCGCGTTCCAATTCAGCATCCCAGTCCCGAAACCAGAACTGGTAGTCCTCGGCGAAAGCGTCATAGAACGCCGATGTATCGTTGAATTCCGCCATGATCTCGGCTCCATCTCGCCAACCAAAAACGCCCTTCCGTCACTCAAGGACGAAAGGGCGCTTCACTTCCGTGGTACCACCTCGGTTCCCGTGCACGCACATACGCGCCGCAGGGCACTTATTCACGCGTTAACGGGCGTACCCGGATGCGGCTACCCAGGCGTAACCGCCCTTCACCACATCGACTCAGGAGCGACCTTCTGCGGCGGACTGCTGCGCAGGCTTTCAGCCCATGACCCGCGCTCTCTTCTCAGCGCCAGACCGCATACTCCTCTCCATCCATGTCATTGGCCTATTGAGGATGTTGCCCGCCAGTATATCACGTGCGCTCGCGCAGCGTCAACGGTCAAGCGCCGATTTCCCCTGCCCGGTCCTGCGATCCAGCGTCAGGTCATCTGCGGTCTGATGCTTGCCCCTATCTCGTCATGGCCTATCGCCCATGCAGATCGAGCAGGCTGCGAATCCGTGCCGCCACCATGTCGATCGCCACCACGTTCAGCCCCCCCTCCGGGATGATCACATCCGCGTAGCGCTTGCTCGGCTCTACAAAGTCGCGGTGCATGGGGCGCACACTCTCCAAATACTGCTCGATCACCGAGTCCATCGTCCGTCCACGCTCTGCCGTATCTCGCCTCAGTCGCCGGATGAAGCGAATATCCGCTTCCGTATCCACGAAGATTTTGACATCGAACAGCGCGCGCAGCTCCGGCTCTGCAAATACCAGGATGCCCTCGACCAGGATCACCGGCTGTGGCTCCAACCGCCGAACCTCGCTGCTCCGGCAGTAGGTCTTGAAGTTGTACACCGGCACATCCACCGCTTGCCAGCGCTTAAGCTGCTTGATGTGCTCGATCAGCAGGGGCGTTTCCAGCGAATCGGGATGGTCGAAGTTGATGATCCCTGTGTGCCCTTGCGGAATATCGCGAATGTCTTTGTAGTACGAATCGTGCTCCAGGTACGCGATCCGTTCCGTGCCCACGCGCTTAAAAATCTCCCGCGAGACCGTCGTCTTGCCCGATCCAGAGCCGCCCGCCACGCCAATGATCACCGGCGTTGGCCGCTCACCGTTTTCCGCCATAGGCACGCCTCCCCCCAACAAAAACAAACGCCCGCAGCGCGCTTCACTGGGGCATTCTACACGGACTCTTCCCGTTAAGCCACCCAAGGGAGTTGAACCCTTAACCTAACGCTTACGAAGCGTTTGCTCTGCCGATTGAGCTAGGGTGGCGACGACTAGGGGGCATTATAGCAGTCCCCACCGTCGCTGACAAGAGCAATTCCGCCGCGCCGGGCGCGCGCAAAACCGGTCAGGCGCTAGGGGGGCTGCTCTGCTGCGCCCCGGTTGGCTTCACCCCCGCTCGGCGCTGACGCGCGTTGTCTTGCCCCTCCCCTAATGGTATAATCCGCGCCTCATCACGGGATCACGGGTCCTTTCGCCGGGCAGCCCAGGAGCGCACGCACACGCCATGCCTATTCAGGTCCTGCCGGACGTTGTTGCCGCGCAGATCGCCGCCGGCGAGGTCGTCGAGCGCCCGGC
>DAOUFU010000321.1:0-8725 GCA_034429275.1 Anaerolineae bacterium
GGGCGCAGGCTTGTTACCGGGGGTGTCCGAATTGAGAGGTGTTTGCCGTGGTGGACAGGGCGAGCCAGATCAGCGACTGCGCCGGAACACGGCCAGGCTGACGAGGCTGGCGGCAATGACATCCAGGGCGATGACCGCATCGGAGACTCCCGCATTGGAGAGCATGATGGGCAGCAGCAGGAAACCGAAGAAAAACAGAGCGAGTGCTATCACGACGCTGTGCCACAGGGGATCGGACACGGCGGGGACAGTGACCGCTGGCGGCAGCAGATCGTCGGAGCGGCGCTGCATAGCTTCGAGCATGACATATGTTTTGGTCCGGCGCAGAGCGTCGAGGCAGGCGGCCTTGAGGTGGGGATCGTGCAGCTCTTCGGCGATGCCAAGCGCGCGGCGGTAATGGACGAGGGCGGGATCGGGCTGGCGGTTGTCCTGGCACGACTCGGCCAGGATGTAGAGAAGCTGACCTTCCTGGAGGCGATCTCCATTGAAGCGCACTATATCAATGGCCTGCTCCAGGGCGGCGATAGCCTGGGGCAGCAGGCGATAGGCGCGGTAGGTTTGCGCCAGGTGGAGCAGCAGGAAATAGGCGAGCGGCTGATTGCCCGAATGGCGGGCGAGGGCCAGGTCGTATTGGGTTTTATACAGGCGGTACTGGACCAGCCGGTTGGAACGCTGGGGATGTACGGTCGTCGGGCCGCTGTCGGTGGGCAGCATCACCACCTCCGCATGGGGAGCTACGGTGAGACTACGGGCACGGTTGGGTCCGCCGATCAGGAACCCATAACATCCTTCGTTATGCGACGCCTTCGGCAAGCATGCGGGCCGCCTGATCGCAGAACAGGTCAAAAATGCCGCGGTGCAGACGATTGCGCACCGGGCCATCCAGGTAGAGCACACCGATCACCCGGCCATCGACCCACAGCGGGCCACACAACACCGCGCCGTGGGTGTCCATCTCGTTGGAATGGACAAATAGCTGGGATTCGCCGGAGTCGAGTGCCATGAACAAGGCGCGGCGATCTACATCAAGTTCGTTGTGAGGGATGTAGCGGCCCTGTATATCGCGCCCGGTGCAGTAAGTCATGCGCCCATCGCCGGATTGACGGATGACGCACCCCGCCTGGGCGTGAAACTGCTGCACAGCCCGCATGATCAGGGCATCCAGGCGCGATGCACCATAGGCGGAAGAGGTGGAAGGGTACATAACAGGCTGGGGCGCGGCGACATCATACTGGGGATGAGCGCGCGCGGCGGTTTCTTCGACCACAGGGGCAGGAGCAGCCGCGGGCTGACCGACATAGTCTGCGACGTAGTCGTCGTAGGGATTGACTACCTTCGACTCGGCGTTGTATTGCAGCGCTTCCGGGCGTTTCAGGAAGGCGATCAGACGTTTGACCAGACTGCTGTCTTTGCTCATCGGTTCAGTGATCCTGTTCCATGCGGACAGGGAGCTTCATTGGGCCAGGGCCAGCATATGGGGCGGCAGTGTGGAGGCTGCACGCGTAATGATCGCAGTGTATCACCGCTGGCAAGCAGAGGCTATAGCTCCCTATTCCTGTTTTCCCCACCTACGATTCGGCGCAGGCAGCGACCGATGGGTGCTGACTGTGGCTTATTTCTTAATCATATCCGAAAAAAGAGTGGCTGTTAATAAAGTCATACTGAATTCTAACGATTACATCAATGGAATAACCATGTGGCGATCCGGTATGAGGGTCGTGGGACGGATCGCTGCCGTCGAACGTTCAAGAGTTGGCACGCGGGCGGAACGGTTTATACTAAGAGGTGGCTTCTGCAAAGCGAGGCATATTGGAGATCCGCAGGTCCAGGATTGGCTCAGGGAAGGGGCAGCGCATGGCTCAGTCGAAATGGGATGTCAACCGCTTTTTCGATGTGTTCACCCGCCGGTCGGAGTCCGAGCGGTTCGAGGCGCTGCAGGCGCTCAACGAAAAGGTGCTGTCTTCCGTGGAGATGCAAAGCCTGATCGAGCGGCTGCAAGCTTCGTTGGTGCGCGACTTTCCGTCTACGCGCGAGAAAGCCGAGAACGATGAAGCGATCGGATGGACGCGCACCTGGATGATCACCGTGCTGGCCCAGTTCGCGCAGGTGGATTCGCCTGCCGGGCAATATGTGCGCAAGGTGATGCTGGCCCCCTATGCCGAAGAGCCGAACGAGTGGGTTCGCTACTGGGCGCTGGCCGGGCTGATCCGGCAGATGCGCCAGTCCACCGAGCCGGAAAAGCTGCGCGCCGTGCTGCGGCAGGTGGCGCGCGAAGTGATGGCGCATCACGACGCGATCTATCCGCCAGAGGTTTACGCCAGCGATTCCGAATTACTGCCGGTCGATGACTGGGGGCACTTCGAGATGATGGCCAACGCGCTGCTGGTGGCCTTTGACGAGGGGAGCAATCACGACCAGGCTTTAGCCGCGCTCGAAGCCAGCCTGACTAGTGGGGATGGGCGGGCACAGTGGGCGGCGCTGCGGGCGCTGCGCTTTGTGCCGGTGGATACGCGGAACGTGGTGGATTCGATCATTCGGTTGTTTGACAAGCCGCAGTTCGACACCGTGATCTTCGAGGCGATTATGGCGCTGGGTGAACTGCCCGGCGGCACGCCCGCCGCTCGCCGGGCGGCGCAGTGCCTGGAGAATTTTGTCACCAACACGCCGATATTCGCCAAGTGGGACACGATGCGCTCGCGGGCGCTGATCGGGCTGGGGAAACTGGGGGAACAGCAGTCGCAGCAGGTGCTGCTCGAAGCGTTGAAATCGGACAACCCGGCGATTGTGCGCGACGCCGCCGACGCGTTGGGCTGTGTGCTGGGGGTGGAGCGGGCCACTGAGCGCATCGTCGAGACGGTGGCGGAATCTGACGGTGAGAATATTGAGAACTATGCCGATGCGCTGCGCTGGCTGGGCAAGACTCACAAGGCGCGCGAGCAGATTGTGGACTACCTGCGTGATATGATCCAGGCCGAGCCGGGGATGGAGGGGCGGTATGCGCAGCGGCTGCTGCTCGAAGTGGGCGGGCGGCTGTATGTGCAGCGCGATATGATGCAGGAATATACGGCGCTGCTCCAGGACGCGCAGAACCGCATCGGTGAGCAGTTCAACGAGACCCTGCGCGGGGCGCGATCGGGGTTCAGGGTGGGGCTGCTGATGGACGTGGTGGTGTTCACGCTGGGGCTGGCCCTGATCATCGCCAGCGCGGTGCTGGTGCTGGTCAACGAAGGCAAGCTCGACAACTGGGTGTATCCGGCGGCGGGTTTCGGCAGCGGGGTAGCCTTCCTGCTCTACAGTCATTTTGTGAAGGACCCGCGCTCGCAGGTGCAGAACTCGATCAACCACCAGGCCCAGATCAACGCGGTGTTTTCTGCCTATGTGCGCCAGTTGAACCAGATCGACCAGGCGTTCACGCGGCGCATTCTCGACAGCGAGCAGCTTGACCCGAAGGAAATGGCCGCCTACAGCGACCGGGTTAGCCGGATCATGGTGAACGCCGTGACACAGCTTCACGCGGTATCGGTGAGCGCGCGGGGGGTGGCGGAAATCGTGGAGCAGCAGGCCAGGCGCGAAACCAGCGATTCGGTTGAGGAAAGAGAGATCGAGACACCATGAGCGATTCCACTCTTCCGCGCAAGCCCTCAACACCGCCGGGAGACTATGGAGACGACATCCCGGTTGAAGAATTGATCCGGCTGACGCGCGAGTTCACGCGGCGTATCACCAACCAGGACCGGCAGCGGCTGGCGCTCGCCCTGCGCGAGTCCGGGCATTCGCGCCGAATCCAGAGCGAGGGACCGATTCTGCTGCAGCAGTTCTTCGCAGGGGAGATCGATCTGGACAATGACCTGGCGAGGCGCTTTCCCAACGCGCCGCTGGTTTCGCACGCGCGCTTTGGCACGGAAGATAGCGACGTGCCGGGCAGCGTGGCGACGGCACTGCTCAGCTCGCAGGATGATTCCACGATCATGACGGTGGATGCCTATACCCAGGGTGAAGAGGCAGCGCTGGAATTTACCTTCACGCTGTTCAGCGCGCTGGGGCTGCGATTCCGGCTGGTGGGGCTGAACGTCGGCGAGCTTGCCGAATGGATAGAGCTGATGCGGCGGCAGGATGTGATCGCGTTTCTGTGGACGCGCGACCGGTGGGAGCAGCCGTACCTGATCTTCGTGGTGCGCGAGTATTACGGGCGGGTCTATGCATTTTCGCCGACCGGGATTGAGGCAGCGCTCCGGCTGACGCCCGATATGATCAGCGGGCTGGTGGGCTGGCTGGAACAGGTGTGGTTCCCGGAAGCCGCTGCTGCGCGGCAAGAGACTCCGCTGCGCCCGGTTCATCGCCCCCTGCGGCGGCTGGTCATTCGGCCCCCGCGCGAAGAGTCTGCGCCGCCGAAACCGGCGCAGCCCACGCCGCCGGAAGAGGCGCCAGGTGAGGCTGAGCCAGGGGAGCTTTCGGCCAGCGACCTCGAATGGTGAAATCTGTCAGGGCCAGTTATCGCCAAGACGGGCGCGGTTGGTTACAATGAGCGCGCGTTGAGGAGGCATCATCCCACGACACGCCAATTGATAGGACTGTGACCACTCCGCCTGGGCCTGCGGTGGGCCGGGGCATGGGCAAAAATACGAGGGATCAAGAACAATGGCCGATATCTTTGCCAAAACACAAACATTCACCCGCGCGCGTGAGGCGATGGACCTGGGGCTGTACCCATACTTCCAGCCCTTGATGGATTCGGACGCGACGACGGCCACCTTCCGGGGGAAAGAGGTGGTGATGATCGGTTCCAACAACTACCTGGGCCTGACGACCGATCCGCGCGTGAAAAAGGCGGCGATGGAAGCGCTCGAACGCTTCGGGACGAGCTGCACAGGCAGCCGGTTCCTGAATGGCACGCTCGAATTTCACCTGGAACTGGACCGGCGGCTGGCCCGGTTTGTGGGCAAAGAGGCGGCGATTGTTTTCTCGACCGGGTATCAGACCAACGTCGGTACGATTTCGGCGCTGGTGCAGAAGGGCGATTACGCGATCATCGACAAGGACGCCCATGCAAGTATTGTCGACGGCTGCTTTATGGCGCGCGGTATGTGGCAGGGCGACCTGCGCCGCTTCAACCATAACGACCTCGACAGCCTGGACAGCGTGCTCGAAAAACTGCCCGATGACGCGGGCAAGCTGGTGATCGTGGACGGCGTGTACAGCATGGGCGGCGATATCGCCCCGCTGCCGGAGATTGTGGAAATCTGCAAGCGGCACGGCGCGCGGCTGATGGTCGATGATGCGCACAGCATCGGCGTGCTGGGGCAGGGACGCGGCACCGCGGCACATTTTGGGCTGACGGACGAAGTGGACCTGATCATGGGCACGTTCAGCAAATCGCTGGCGTCGATCGGCGGGTTCATCGCGGGGGATGAGCAGACCATCCACTACATTCAGCATATCGCGCGGTCGTTCGCTTTCAGCGCCAGCCTGCCCGCCTCGAACGCGGCGGCGGCCCTGGCGGCGCTGGACATCATCGAAAGCGAGCCGGAGCATGTGCAGAAGCTTTGGAACAACGCGGAGTATATGCGGGCGGGGCTGAAGCGGCTGGGCTATGATACCGGCTCCAGCACCACGCCGGTGATCCCGCTGATCATCCGCGACCAGTACCGGACGGTGCTGGCGTGGCACGCGCTGATCGAAGAGGGCGTATATACCAACCCGGTGGTTCCGCCCGGTGTGCCGCCGTCAAACTCGCTGCTGCGCACCAGCTACATGGCCACGCACACAACCGAACACCTGGACCGCGCGCTGCGCGCGTTGGAAGTGGTAGGGCATAACCTGGACCTGATCTCGTAGCGGGGACGGTTCGCTCAGTTGAAAAAGAAGGCAGGCGATCCCGCGAGGGGTCGCCTGTGTTTTTCCGGGCACACGTGGGCGCATGTACACGGTATAATGGGGGCAGGATGCCTGGGGAATGCCCAAAGGAGAACGCAGGTGGAACAGGATATGCGCGAACTTGTGCTGGCATGCGCAGCGGCGACTACCGAGGCAGAGCGATCGGTGCTGCGCACCAAGATGATCACGATGGGAGAGGCCGCGCTGCCTACGCTGCTGGCCGCGCTGAACGACTCTGAGGCGGCGGTGCGGCGGGGCGGGGTGCGGCTGCTGGTCGAGATGGCGCGCGCAGGAGTCGGGCTGGCAGGCGCGGTGATCGTGGGGCAGTTGTGCAGCCTGCTGCTGCTGGATTCGTCGGCGGAAGTGCGGGCGGAAGCGGCGGATGCGCTGCGGATCGCGCCGCCGGGCGAACAGCATCGCCGCGCGATGGATGCGCTGCTGACGGCGCTCGATGATGACGCGCCGCAGGTGCGCAAGGTGGCCGCCCTGGCGCTGGGTGATCGGATGGAGCACAAGGCGACCGATAAGCTGGCGTTGCTGATCGAGACGGACCCTGCAGAAGAGGTGCGCGGGGCGGCGGCGGCGGCGCTGGCCCACCTGGATTACGCGGCGGTGGCCTACCTGGGCGAGAACGCGATCACGGCGCTGCTGAGCGAACTCGACGATCCTGACGTGCCGCCGGTGTATGCCATCCGTGCGCTGGGCATTCTGGGCATCGAGCGGGCGGTCGAGCCGCTCATCGGGCTGCTGAGCAGCGACACGCGGGCACGCACCCGGCGCGAAGTGTGCCAGGCGTTGGCGCACCTGGGCGACGCGCGAGCGATCCCGGCGCTGGAGGCGCTGCTGAAGGTGGAGCAGGATGCCGATGTGCGAGCGGCGGCGCAGGCAGCCTTGGTGGAAATCCGCGAGGGCAGACCGGAATAGGGGTGCGCGGTACGGCCCGGTGAGATCACAGCACACATCGGGGCGGGAGTGAGTTCCCGCCCCGATCTCGTTCATGCGCCTGGATGGGCCTCTACTGCATCGCCGCGCCAAGCTGCGAGCAGGCGGGGCACGACCCGTCGGGCCGGATGATGGCGTAACCGGCGTGCGGATCGGCACCGTAGGTGGTGAAGTCCATATTCCACACGATCATCAGGCGGACGCGGCCATTGCTGCGCGAGAGCTGGGCTGCCTGGCCGAGCCAGAGCGCCTGTTCGGCGACGCTGTTGCCGTTCGCCCACTCAAACCCGGCGGGCGCTGGCCCCAAGCCTTCGGGCGAGAGATAGCCCAGCTCGGTGAAGCAGAGCGGGCGTGCGTTGCCAAAGGCTGCCGCATAGGTGCTGACCATGCCGGAATAGTAGCGGGTGTAGTAGTTATCGCGCGGGTCACCGGTGCTCTGGGTGGGCGAGACGATACCTTCGTTGTAGTGCACGCCGATGCAGTCCGCGTAGCTGGCTGCACCCGCTGCCGCCATGCCGCGAATGTAGCGGTCATCGTTCCACACGCGGTCGGTGCCGAATGCGCCTTCAGCGCCGGTGGGGGCGGGCGCGCCGCTGATCACCATCACGCTGGGGTTGGCCGCCTTGATCGCCGCATAGCTCTTGGAGAGCAGGCGGACGTACATGGCGGGATCGATCTGGCCGCGCGGCCATTCGCGGTCGAGGTTCATCTCGTTCCAGACTTCGATGGCATCCGGGCCGAGGGCGGCGATGCGACCCACGAAACCGGCGTACTGGTCCATGTAGCCGTTACCGCCGGAGCCAAGCTGCGCCGGATCGCCAACGACGCTGAGCAGGATGCGGAAGCCCTGGCTGTGCGCCTGGGCGATGATGCCAGAGGTCGCGTCCGGGTTGTCGCCCAGGTTATATCTCACCTGGCGCTTGACCCAGGTCATGCGGGCCTGGCGCATCAGGTCTGGGGCGCGGAAGCTGTCGACATGCGCGCCCAGCTCGAAGGTGCCGGTGGGCTGAGGCGCAGCGGTAGCCGCTGGCGCTGCCGTCGGCTGAGGACCGGCGGTCGGCTGCGGCGCAGAAGTCGCGCCAGGGGCCGGAGTCGGCTGGGCGGGCGGCTGACCGGTTGCGCCCGGAACGACCAGGACCTGTCCCACATAAATCAGGTTGGGGTTGACGATATTGTTGGCCTGGACCAGGGCGGCGACCGTGGTGCCGAACTGGGCAGCGATGCGGAACAGGTTATCGCCCGCTTTGACGGTGTACTGGCCCCCTGGCTGAGGGACGGCAGTGGCCGGGACGGGAGTGGATGGGGCAGGCGTGGAGGGGACAGGAGTCACGACGGTGCCTGCGGCAGGGATCACCAGGGTCTGCCCGACATAAATCAGGTTCGGGTTGGTGATCCCGTTCGCGGCGGCGACTACTGGCCACGACAGCCCATACTTGAGCGAGATACGGTAAAGATTTTCGCCGGGCTGGACAACGTGTGTAGTGCCCTGGGCCTGCGCGGGCGCTGCCTGCCAGAACATCGGCACTACCAGCGCGGCGATTACGAGTCCTAAGAGAAACCATCTCAAGCGCATCGTTAAGCTCCTATAATATCCTTGCGGCGCAGAGTTCTGTTACCATCATAATGAGTTTTGTGATTTGCACAACCCGTTACAAACCTTAATTCAATGCCGGCCATTATTTTGCGGACAGAGGGGAGCGCTTCGCCGCACGCTCATGCATTTTGGCAAATTGATCTGATTTGAGAGGGCGAACGGCTGGCCTCACCCCCGCGCGGCCCCAAAACCGGGCCGCTTCGCCCCCTCTCCGAAAATTTGTACAGACCGGGGACATGGGTAACAGAGTGACGGGGACATAGGTAACACTGGTAAGGGTATCATGAGCCAGTCCGAAAATCCAGGTTGCTGACG
>DAOUFU010000322.1:0-6413 GCA_034429275.1 Anaerolineae bacterium
CGTCAGCAACCTGGATTTTCGGACTGGCTCATGATACCCTTACCAGTGTTACCTATGTCCCCGTCACTCTGTTACCCATGTCCCCGGTCTGTACAAATTTTCGGAGAGGGGGCGAAGCGGCCCGGTTTTGGCCGCGCGGGGGTGAGGCCAGCCGTTCGCCCTCTCATATCCGATCAATTTGCCAAAATGCATAAGCGTGCGGCTATGTGCGTGCGGCGAGGGTGCAGAACCCGAAAGCGCGCTGAAGGCGGTGAGAGAATGGGTCGGCGGCGGGGGTACCCCTAAAACGCCATCAGCCCTCCAAAAGAGGGACCTACGACGCAGACTCAAGCGCCTCTACATAGAGTTCCTGGGCCAGTTCATTGCCGATGACGATGCGCTCACCCTGGCATTCCAGGTGAATGGGGCCGTTGAACGGGCTGCGCGCCACGATCTTCAGCGGGCTGCCCGGCGTGAGATTGGCGCGCTTGAGGTAGCGCAGTTTTTCGGGGTCGTGTGTCTTGACACGGCTGACCTGGGCGAGAGGGTGCTCGTTCCATTCGCTGAGCGGGCGATCCTCAACCACCGGCATCACGCCGTCTGGCGTGGGGATCGGCTCGCCGTGCGGGCAGCGGCGCGGATGCCCGGCCATCTGGTTCATGCGCTCGACCAGCCGATCCTCAACCCCGCGCTCCAGGGTCTCGACCATGTCGTGCACTTCTTCCCACCCAAAGCCCATCACGTTCACCATGAACGATTCCATGATTCGGTGGCGGCGAATCACCTGGAGCGCGAGCGCGGTGCCCGCCGGGGTCAGGCGCACGCCCTTGTACGGCTCGTGTTCCAGGTAGCCCGATTCCACCATGCGGCGAATCATCCGGGACGCAGCTTGCAGCGAGACGCCCATGCTCTCGGCGATCTGCGACAGGCCCGGCCATTCGTATTCTTCCTGCAGGCGATAAATTTCTCCCAGGTAAAACCAGACCGTAGGGCACATGGTATTGGGTTTCCTTCCGCGATGTTGGCTGCCGTTCCGCCCAATTCAGTTCAATGAGAGCCGGTTCCGGGTTTCAACCGGGTTGTAACCGGGTTTTTGTTGAGAGTGCAACCGGGGTTTGACCCGGTGGCCTTGTTTTCTCCCTGCTGCGTTCTTTACAATAGGGCCAATTGAGAATAATTCTCAATCGTTTTGGTAAACTATACCACAGGAGTACACAGGAGCCACATATGTCGCGTGTTCGCAAATCAATCGGTGCTCTGTTGTTGAGCGCAGCCCTGCTGGCCATTCTGCTGCCGCTGCCCGGCAAGAACACCGATCACCTGTTGACCGGGGCCGAAGCGCAGGGAACCACCCTGACAATTTATTCCGGTCGCAGCCAGGACCTGGTGGGGACGATCATCGACCAGTTCGAGCAGGACACCGGAATCGAGGTCGAGGTGCGGTACGGTGATACGACCGGCCTGGCATTGGCGCTGCTCGAAGAAGGGGCCAACACTCCGGCGGACGTGTTCTTCTCTCAGGATGCAGGCGCGCTGGGTCTGCTGGCAGAAAACGGGATGCTGGCTGCGCTGCCTGCCTACATCCTGGATAGCGTCGAGCCGCGCTTCCGTTCGACGGAAGGGCTGTGGGTGGGCATCACGGGCCGCGCGCGGGTGATCGCGTACAATACCGATGCCGTCGATGAGGCCGAGCTGCCCGCCACCCTGTTCGACATCACCGACCCGGCCTGGGCAGGGCGAGTCGGCTTTGCACCGACCAATGCCTCGTTCCTCTCTCACCTGACCGCGATTCGCGTGGCCGAGGGCGATGAGGCCGCGCGCGCCCTGGTGCAGGGTTTGCTCGATAACCGCGCGCTGCAGTTCGAGGGCAACATGCCCGCCGTCGCGGCAGTGGCCGCCGGTGAGATCGATGCCGCGCTGGTCAATCACTATTACCTCTTCCGCCTGCTGGCCGAAAACCCCGATGCCCCGGTCGCCAATTATTACCTGCCCGGCGATGACATCGGCAACCTGATCAATGTGGCGGGCGCGGGCATCGTTGCCTCGTCGGATAGCAAGCCGCTGGCTCAGCAGTTTATCGCCTACCTGCTCTCGCGCAGCGCCCAGAGCTATTTCGCGGAAAATACCTATGAGTACCCATTGCTGCTGGGCATGGAGGCCGATCCGCGCCTCAAGCCGCTGGCCGAGATCGAAACGCCGGACGTGGACCTGAGCGATCTCCGCGACCTGCAGGGGACTCTTGAACTGCTCGACGAGGTGATCAATCCATAGTGGGCAATTTGAGCATGGTTCGGCTGCGCCGGAGCAGGGCTGTTCCGGCGCAGCTGCGCCAAACCACCCTGTCGGCGGTGCTGTACCGGCTGCGCCCGCGCCCCGGTCATCTGCTGCTGGTGCTGTGCGCGATCCTGGCGGTGGGCCTGCTGTTCCCCGCCGTGTTTCTGCTGGCGCGCGCCAGCGAAGTAGACGCGGCACGGGCGGTCGATGTCTTGACCCGGCCCGGCACGCTGCGCATCATGGGGCGCAGCCTGGGATTGATGGCCTCGGTGACGCTGGCGGCGTGCGCCATTGCCATCCCGGCGGCCTGGCTGACCGTGCGCACCGACCTGATCGGGCGGCGTTGGTGGACCCTGGTGCTCACCGTGCCGCTGGTGATCCCGTCCTACGTCGGCGCGTTTGCGCTGATCGGCGCGATCGGGCCGCGCGGCATTGTGCAGGGCTGGCTGGAGCCGCTGGGCGTGGCGCGCCTGCCGTCGATTTATGGTTTCTGGGGCGCGTGGCTGTCGATCACGCTGCTGAGCTATCCGCTGGTGTTCCTCAGCGTGCGCGCCGCCCTGCAAGGCATCGATCCCGCGCTGGAAGAAGCGTCGCGGCTGCTGGGGCGCTCGGCGTCGGGCACCTTCTGGCGGGTGATCGTGCCGCAGCTTCTGCCCGCCATCTCCGGCAGTGCGCTGCTGGTGGCGCTCTACACCCTCAGCGATTTCGGCGCGGTGGCGATCATGCAGTACAACGTCTTCACGCGCGCGATCTACCTGCGCCTGAGCATCGACTGGGACATGGCCGCGCTGCTCTCGACTGTGCTGATCGCGTTCACCCTGGTCATCCTCTGGCTGAATATGCGGCTGGCGACGCGGGCGCGCTATCACGCCCAACGCCCCGCTCGCCCACCCAAACGGATCGCGCTGGGGCGCTGGCAGCTTGTGGCCCAGGCGTTTTGTTTTTCGGTCGCGCTGGTGGCCTTGATCGCGCCGCTGGGCGTGGTGAGCTACTGGCTGCTCAACGGCCTGCGGCACGGCGAGACTCTGCGGGATGTGCTCGCGCCGCTTCAACAGTCGCTGCGGGCGGCGGCGGTGGCTGCCGGGGCCAGCGGGATCGTGGCGCTGCCGTTTGTGTTCTTCCAGGTGCGCTATCCGGGCCGCTTGAGCCGCCTGCTGGTGCAGACCCCCTTCCTGGGCTATGCGCTGCCGGGCATCGTGGTCGGGCTGGCGTTTGTGTTCTGGGGGGCAAGCTGGGGACACCGGCTGAATGGACTGCTGGGCGGCGGCGACTACCGCACGTTCTGGCTGCTGATCGCGGCCTATATCGTGCGCTTTTTGCCCCAGGCGATGAACCCGGCGCGCGCCAGCCTGCTCCAGGTGAATCCTGCCCTGGAAGAGAGCGCGCTGCTGCTGGGGCGCGGACCGCTGCGAGTCTTCCGCACGATCACCCTGCCGCTGATGCGGTCCGGGTTGGCGGCGGGCATGGCGCTGGTCTTCCTGACCGTGATGAAGGAACTTCCGGTGACCCTGCTGCTGGCCCCCACCGGGACCGACACGCTGGCCACGCGCATCTGGTCGGCCAGCAGCGAGGCGTTTTACGCGCGGGCAGCGGCTCCCGCGCTGATTCTCGTCCTGTTCTCGGCGATGTCGCTGGTGTACATTTTGGAACCCGATGACCGAACTCGCGATTGATTATTCGACGCATGTCTCGCTCGACCTCAGCACGGTAGCGTGCGAGAACCTGTCCAAAGCTTTCGGCGGTGTGCAGGCCGTCCATTCGGTGAGCCTGGCGCTGGGCAGCGGCGAATTTGTGGCGCTGCTGGGGCCGAGCGGCTGCGGCAAAACCACCGTTCTCCGGCTGATCGCCGGGCTGGAAACGCCCGACTCCGGCACGATTGCCATCGGCGGGCGGTTGGTGGCCGGGCGCGGCGTGTTTGTGTCCGCTCACCTGCGGCGCGTGGGCATGGTGTTCCAGGATTACGCGCTGTTCCCTCACATGACGGTGGAGCAGAACATCGCCTACGGGCTGCCCCGGCGCGGCCCCGTGCGCGAGGGCGCGGCCCGCCGTGAGCGGGTCAGCGCGATGCTGGACCTGGTGGGCCTGGCCGGAGTGGAGAAGCGCTTCCCTCACGAGCTTTCGGGCGGGCAGCAGCAGCGAATCGCGCTGGCGCGCGCGCTCGCCCCCCAGCCGGAAATTCTGCTGCTGGATGAGCCGTTCTCCAACCTGGATGTGGCGCTGCGGACCCAGGTCCGCGAGGAAGTGCAGCGCATTCTGCAGGCGGCGGGAGTCACCGTCATCCTGGTGACACACGACCAGGACGAGGCCATGAGCCTGGCAGACCGCGTCGCGCTGATGTTCGACGGCTCGCTTGCCCAGGTTGGCTCACCGCGTACACTGTATGAGCAGCCGGTCTCGCGCCGCGCGGCCCAATTCCTGGGCGAGGCGAACCTGCTGCCGGGCACAGCACACGGCCCCGACGCGATCACGGTGCTGGGCGAGGTGCCGCTTCAGCAGCCGGGCCGGGGCGAGATTGAGGTACTGCTCCGCCCGGAGCACCTGGTTCTGCACGCCAATCCCGGCACGGGCACGCCCGCGCAGGTTGCGCGCAGCATGTATTACGGCACCCATCAAGATGTTTGGGTCGCGCTGGCCGATTCGACCGCGCTCAAGGTGCGCTGCCCGGCCCATGAACGCTGGCGAGCCGGGGATCGCGTGGCCGTGCAGGTGATCGGGCGGGCGGTGGCTTTCGCGGCGGAGTGAGCGCCTATCCCCGATTTTTCCGGCGGCGCAGCACCTGCAGGATCGAGATCACGTTCTCGTCCGCCTGGTCCCTGCTCACCAGGTAGACGGCGATGGTCTCCAGGTGGAAGATCACCGCGGACAGCATCGTGAGATAGCCCAGCAGCGGGTAGAAGCGGTCGAACAGCAGGGTGAGCATCAGCAGCATCACCAGGCCGGAGGTCAGCTTGCCGCTGTAAAGGTGAACAGCCGCGACCGTGCCGCGCAGCCGATAGGCCGCGGCAAACATCAGCGCGCTGGTGAGCACGGGTATTACGAACAGGTGCGGGTAGCGGGCGATGACCTCGCGCAGCGTGTCCCAACTGAGCCAGGCGAATAACGCCAGGCTGGGCAGCCAGATCGCCAGGTCGATCACCGTATCCAGCCGCCGCCCGGCATCCGACTCGATGCGCAGCCGCCGCGCGACCAGCCCATCGACTCCGTCCAGCGCCAGTTGTGCGGCGAACAGCCCCACCACCCATTCGCGCCGGTCCAGCGCCCCGGCCAGCAGGATCGGCGGCAGAAAGAGCAGCCGCGCGCCGGTGATCAGGTTGGCGCGCTGCTGGCGCGCGAACAGGTCCGCGAGTCTCATCGCCATTCCCCTTTCGGCCCCGCCGGGTTGTCTAGAATGCCCACCACCTGGAACCATTCGGGCGTGGGCAGGGGATTGTGCTCGATGCGCATCCCCAGCCGCTCCATCACCGCGCGCGAACGGAGGTTATCGTCAGCGGTAGTTGCTACCAGCCGGGCCATTCCCAGCACCTCGAACGCATAGCCGATCAATGCCCGCGCCGCTTCAGTAGCGAATCCCTGGCCCCGGTGCGCCGCACCGACCGCCCAGAACAGCCCCATTTCCGCCGTGAAGCGCCCGGTCGGCGGAACGGCGGAGCGTTCGCGAAAGTAGGGCAGGGTATCGAACGGGCCAATGAGCGGCACAAGCCCCACCAGCCCGATGACCTCACCGGACGGTTTCAGCGTCACCGCGCGGTCGCCATAGGGTGGCTGGTAGAGCCGCGCGAGGGCGGTCGTGTTGCGCACGCTCCATTCCAGCCATTCGCGGCGGCGTTCCAGCGGTTCCTCGCCAAAGGAGTCGTTCAGGATGGCGTGCACGGCGTCCAGGTCGCCGGGCCGCAGGGGGCGCACGACCAGCCGCGCGCTCTCCAGGGTGAAGGAGTCAGGATCGGGGGACATGGCGCACCTTTCCGGGCAGCAGGCCGCGGTCACGAATGCCACGATGTTAGCCGATTCCCCGTCAGCACGCACGCCGGGCAGGGTGATTGCATCAAAATACGTGACCCGCGCGAGTCCGGCCTCACCCCCACCTTCGCCGCGCCCTGCGGGCGCGCCCGCAGGGCGCGTTGTCGGTTGCCCCCTCTCCGAAAATTTTCGGAGAGGGGGCG
>DAOUFU010000323.1:0-2976 GCA_034429275.1 Anaerolineae bacterium
GCGGTCGAAAACATTATCGCGGCCTACCAGGTCCACCTGTCGGGCGTGCGGGGTGAGGACAGCCGCTCGGTCACGCGCATTAACGACTGCCGCCGAACCTTGCAGGAAATCAACGCCGGAGCTGCCCTGCACCAGGTGCAGATCAGTATCGCCGTGTTTGCCCCGGACCCGAAGACCCTCAAGCGCCGCGTGCATGAGGTCATCAACGAGACCCGGGCCGGGTTCCTGCTGCGGCAGGAAGTGGGCGAACTGCTGGCGCGCTCGGTGCAGTTCTTCTCGCACACGCCCACCCGGCTCATCACCATCCCGCCAACGACCTGGCCGGTCACGTCACGCGAGCTGGCGCTCATGCTGGCTCCGGTCGGCTACCGCAAGCTCTCGACCACCGATGGGGTCTTGCGCGGTGAGGCAGTGGGTGCGGCATACCCCGTGTTTCACAACTCGTGGCGCGACAAACGCGCCACCCACGAGGTCTGGGTGGGAACGACTGGGTTCGGCAAGACGTTCCTGCTCAACGGCTACCTCTCGCGTGAATACGCCGAAGCTGGTATTCCGTTTGATCTGCTCGAACCGATGGGGCATGGCCGCCACATCGTCGAAGCTTTCAACCTGCCCTGGTATGTGCTCAGCGCCCAGCATACCTGCCTGAACCCGCAGGATGTCATGTTCCCGACGCTGATTGAGCAGAAGTCGCACACCATCCGCATCTACGAGACGGTCTTGGGGCGGCAGCTGTCGAGCGGCCAGCGCGAGAACCTGGAACGCGGCCTGCTCGGTGAAGCGCTCGAAATCCTGTACGCAGGGTTTGGGGACCTGCAGGCGGTCACGCCCGACATCGCGCCGCTGTGTGAGACGGTGTGTGATGTGCTGGCCGGGTTGGGCGACAAACCGCACATTCAGCAGGTGGCACGCGACCTGGCCGACGAAATCGCCGGGCTGTGTACCGGCTCCGGTCCCTGGGCGAAGTTCCTCAACGGTCACACAACCGTCGATTTTGGGCGTGGCAGCCGCGAGAGTATTGGCCCGCGCGTCTTCTCGTTCCACGAACTGGAAGGCGACCCGGTCATGACCGCGCTGGCCTACGCGCAGGTGCTCTCGGCCATTCGCCGTGACAGCCTGTACGATGAGCAGCCGCGCATCATCGCGGTGGATGAGGTCTCCCGCCTGATGCGCCATCCGTCGCTGCTCGACTTCCTGATTGAAGCGGCCAAGACCTTCCGTACCCGCCGCAAGAAACTGGTGGTGATTGATCAGCAGATGAGCATCTTCTTAGATGGCAAGGCGCGATTGGTCTTCGAGAACTGCCCGATCCGCGTCATTTTCTCGCAGCGGCAGGGCATGAACGTTTTTCGCGACGATGCGGCCTTCCAGCACCTCAACCAGCATCACCTGGACATCATCGCCAGCCTGCCGCGCTTTCAGTACGTGCTGGACATCCAGGACGAGGGGATTTGCTGGCTTGTCAATCGCGCGCCCCTCTCGGAAATCGCCCGCTTTGGGACGACGTAATGGAGCAATCATGGCCAAACCACCCAGCACCAGCCCGTTCAAAGTCATGGAGGAAGAGGCGTATCACGCTTTTCTGGAGTGGCCCGTCTGGCTGGTCCTTCGAGAAAAAGAACTCGCGGCGTACCTGGCCGCGCATCACCCGCCGGCGGACCCGCGAGCGGCTCAAGGCGCTCGTGCGGCTGCTCAATCTGACAAGGAAGACTGACCGATGACCTACCGGTTACTGTTGGTCGAAAGCCCGGCCAAGCAGAAACGCATCGCCGCGATCCTCGGTCAAGGCTGGCGTGTGGAAGCCACACGTGGGCACGTGCGCGACCTGCCCCAGGACAGACTGGGCGTTGAGGTAGATCAGGATTTCCGCCCACAGTACGAAGTGCTGCCGCGGCAAGCCAACACGGTGAAGCGGCTGCTGAAAGCCATCCGTGAGGCGGAATCCGTGTTCGTCGCGACCGACCTGGACCGCGAGGGCGAGGCCATCGCCTGGCACGTCTTGCAGCTGGCCGAGTTGCCGCCTGACAAGCCTGTTTACCGCGTGGCGTTTACGGCCATCACCGAGAGCGCAGTGAAAGCCGCCATCGCTGCACCGCGTCCGCTGGACGTGAACCTGGTCGAAGCGCAGCAGACGCGCCGCATCATCGAGCGGCTGGTGGGCTACCTCGTGTCGGCGGTGGCCTGTAAAGCGCTGGATGGTTCTTATTCCGCCGGGCGCGTGCAGTCGGCCTGTCTGCAGCTGGTGGTCGAGCGGGAACGCGCCATTTCTGCCTTCACGCCGGAAACCTACTGGACCCTGGATGCCCGGCTGATGGCTGACTCCGGTGAGTTCACCGCGCGGCTGTATTCGGTCAAGGGGCAGCGCATCGAGCGCCTGAGCGGCGACCAGGTCGCCGGGCTCACCGAAGGGCTGAAAGAGGCGGTGTTCTGGGTGGGCAAGGTCCAGACAGGTGAACAGGCCCGTCACCCTGCCCCGCCGTTCACGACCAGCACCCTTCAGCAGGCGGCCAGCCAGGGGCTGGGACTGTCGCCTGAGCGCACGATGCAGATTGCCCAGCAGCTCTACGAGGCGGGGCAAATCACCTACCACCGCACGGATGGAGCCGACGTCGCGCCCGAAGCGCAGGACGCGACCCGCCGCTTCATCGCGCAGACCTGCGGCGGGGACTATGTGCCCAACGAGCCGCCGGTCTACCAGGCCAGGGCCAGACACGCCCAGGAAGCGCATGAGGCCATCCGCCCCACCGACGTGATGCGCCTGCCGCAGGAGGTTGAAGGGGATGGAGCCGGGCTGTACGCGCTCATCTGGCGGCGCTTTGTCGCCTCGCAGATGGCTCCGGCACGTTATGCCGTGCAGACGGTCGAGGTGCTGGCGGGCAAGACGCACGGCCTGCCCTACCCGCTCCTGTTCCGGGTCAAGGGCCGGACACTGACCTTCGATGGCTTCCTGAAAGTCTACCAGGATCCGCCCGACCC
>DAOUFU010000324.1:0-3289 GCA_034429275.1 Anaerolineae bacterium
CGAAATTTTCATTTTTTATGCGTAACAGTCATTTTAGGGCGCGCATATACAATTAAAAGCGTAAATGGTGTGGCGTCAGCCAGGTTGGAGCGGGCGTCACTGTGGGCCGAGAGTGTAGACGGTTGAATGTGATTCGATAGATTGTGGCAGCTGACGCGCATCGTTTCTCAGCATATGCGGTCGTGAAGGCTGACGCAATCCCATACTTACCGTAGCCAGCGGAAAGATGATCCGTCGTTGTTGTTCTGTTGGCTGGTTGATGGGCGGGGCCTGAAAGCGTCGGCGGGAAGTCGGCGCTTGGTTATGGCAAGATTAACCGCACCAGGTGGAGACTCACTCAATGAACGCAGAAAAAGTTGGCCCTAGGCAACTTATCGCCCCTGAGCATCTTCTAGCGTACTGGTTTCCCGCACTTGTTCCTCACCGATTCCCGGAATTTTTCGTTGTTCCTCCTGATCTGATGTAAGTACGCGTTTGCAGCAGGTGATCGCGAGGATCATCTGCTGCTTCCTGCGACTGCATGAGATCAATGAGGACATGAGGGCAGCAGAGGTGCTGCCATGTTCGTTTGTGTTGGCGCAGCGAGAACACAGCCCTGGCAGTGGGTGGCTGTTTACAGGAATAACCGGTGGATGGCATGTCAATCTTTGCGCGATGGTTCATTTCGAACAACACCGGCGTACACAGCGTGTACGCAGCACACAACAGGTATATGTGTAGTCCTCATATGCCCAAATCACGATCCAACAGGGCACTGATTCATCCATTATCTACGGGGGTTATGATGAAACCAGAAGAGCTGCAGCAGCTAAAGAAGGTGGTTATTGAACGGGCAAGGGTTATACCGCGCCTGACACCTGAGCAAATTCAACTGGAGCGGAAGCGCAGCCGCCGGCTGGCCCGATTTTTGAGCACCCGGCTTGTACAGTTGGGGATTACATCCGAAGAGCTGGCAAGTCGACTGGACATCGAACCGGAACTGGTTCAGGTTCTGCTGGATGGAACCTTCCCGGTCAGTGAGCTAAATGTCGATTTTTTGATCGAACTGGCCGCACAGTTGAAATGCCCGGTAAAAGAGCTGCGCCGGGTCATGCTGGAGGATGAGCGGATCAAATCACCTTCTGAGGATTGCACGGCTAGCTCCAAAGCGCCGTCACGGCCCAAAACACAGAGAAAATCAGAAAACAGGCCGCGAACGCCCGATATGATTCCTAACGCCCATCCCAACCATGATCTTGAGCAAGCGATCGATCGGGACGACTGACGTTCGCTCAATTTGCAATTTTGCTTCCCCAGACGAGCAGGCTGTTCGTGAAGACTGACTCCGGGCTTTCTGTTTTTTATCTCCGATGTGCGTAAATCCCACCTGATTCGCATCATTAGTTGGCCTCTCCCCCGACCCCAATTCGCGTTTAGCGACCACTAAATATTTAGGGGACACAACGGGCCGAAAGTGGGTTATGCTGCGAATATCTCATCATATCCGCGATCTAATTTCGGTTGCATGAAACACCTGCGCGATTCGGGCAATATATCCTATAGAGCTTGCATCAATTGGGCAGTTGCACTGAAGATGCTGTAACGAAACGCCGTGATTTGTCATAGAGGTGTAAGCGACTTTGGCAGGAGAAGCATTGGGCATCGTAGACCGGTGATACCATGCTCTGGCGCGGAACTCCGTCCCAGTGGAATTATCTTCTTCTCGAACTGATACCATTCCAATCCATACCACTGCCAATTGTGCCGCTGTTTTCGCAAAAAGGGGTTTGGTGATGAACGGCGACTTCAGTTCACCCCAAAACGAAAAAGAACTTCTGGTGCTGTTGAAGCATCCCGATCCCGAGGTCCGCACCTTTGGATGGAACTGCTTCTTTGATATGAACCAGGCGAACCTTTACCTGGACGCTCGTAAGTCCCTTTTGAAAAGGGGTGTATCGGACAACCTGGAAGAGGATACCTTCCTCATTCTGCAGGCCATGTGGATGAAACTCACTGCCCACATCGCGGAATTTCAATATCAATGCGAAGGTGGGCTATATCACTACGCGCGGGCCATCATCGCGTTTGAAGTTTTTAACCTGCGCCGGGCTAAGCAGCGAGAGATGCGCGCCGCCACCATGAACATATCGCTGGATGAGGCCGAGGAGACGGGCGGCGACCATGCGATTAGCGCGCTCCAGGCCCTAATCGCCGACACTGAGGACCAGTCTTCGCCGGACCCGCTTGACCCTGAAGACGACCACATCCGCGACGCTGCGCGTATTGCGCGGTTGCTGTTCAATCAGCTCAGTGACCGAGACCGCACCCTGCTCACCGAACGTTATGTCAGCCGTGCGGATTACAAGGGATTGGCCTCTCGCTGGGGATGTACGCCCAATACCGCCCGGCAGCACGTGTTCCGAGCCAAGCAGCGGTTTATCGCAGCGTTCAAAACTCTGGTGAACCAGGAGTTCGAGGCGCAGCGGATCGCTTATGGCACATACCGCTGGTTAATGACCTATATCGAAGAGGCTGCCTGAATGGCTGACCTTGAGCTGGCTGGGGAGGTGACAATGAGTACAGCCCAATCGCTTTAGCGGGGGACCCGCGAACGAACCACCGGCTGGCCGGTATGAACCGGATCAGGTCGTCAAGAATGCATAAACAACACCACGAAAAATCCCATCTTACTGCCCGGCATCCTATCGGGGCGTATCACACGCCACCGGTAGTCTGTCTTGTCCACACAATTCATCCCCCTTGACCTGGCCGCTTCCAGATCGTACGGCGGTGCCGGTCTGTTTTGCACCCAGACCAGCTATCAGCATCATTAGCCGCCGTAGCCGTCTGTGAGTCTGGATGCGGCCAGACCAAAGGCTGTAATCTCGCAGCGAAAACAACCCGATTCTCTCTTATACTTACTCGTTTGCCCCTGGCGCATCGAGGGCAGATGGGCCAGAACTGCTAGATATTTGCCCGCCAACTGAACACCGTTGGTTTGTTTGACAAATTAGTGTTTATGAGTGTCTCAAGGTTTTGGGATGTCTGGCCAGAGCAACCCCCACAAAACAGGGACTACGCAAGGGCCGGGTATCAAGATACGATCGATTTTGAGACCACGCGGTGACAACTGGAGGCAGCCGGTATGGGAGACCAACAACCTTGGGCCAGGGCGCCCGATGAACGGAATACTCGTTTGAGGCGTGCGATCATCCTGATGCGGTCGCCAAACGCCCGGCAGTTCCATCGGGGGTTCGACGAGATTCTGCTGCTAATGGGGCATCATATCCAAAAATTCGCGGAGCGTTCA
>DAOUFU010000325.1:0-10222 GCA_034429275.1 Anaerolineae bacterium
GTGACATTTCCAGTCTCCGCAGATTCGGGATTAGTCCATTCACCCCTTCCAACCGTAAACTCTCACGTCTTGCGCTAATGCAGTTTCTCAACGTGATCGGTCAGATTCCCGGAAAGGTACGCCTGCACCGCTTCGTCGATGGTGAGGACGTCGGTAACGATCGGGCGGATATTGGCCTGCTGCATGCTTTCGTATGCGCCCATGCCCATACCGCCCGCAAGCAGCACTTCGCAATCGGCAATAGCGGCGGCCATGCGGGCGTGACGGTTCTGTGCAGCAGGGTCAAAGCCGTGTCCGCGCGGGTCGGCTTTGTGCTCGTGTTCTTCGTGAGGTTCAGCCGCGAACTGGGCATGGCCCAACTTGTCGCGGGTCTCGCGCGCGACGATCTTCCCGTCCTGAACCGTGACAACCACATAATAGGGGGCACGACCAAAATGCTGGCTGATGGTCACCCCGTCTTCGGATACAGCGGCGATCTTCATTTTTCCTCCATAGGGATTCTTACAATACATTGAAGAGCTTCAGCAGGATTTGAATGGCGAGTATCCACATCAGAAGGCCAAGCCCTGCTTTGATCACTTTGCTTTTGAACCGCATGCTATACCGCGCCCCAAGATTTCCGCCGATGAGCACAGCGAGGCCGGTCACAGCCATCAGTTGAACATCAAGCTCGTGAGAGGATGCGTGGCCCAAAATTCCGGCCAGCGCGGAGAACGAGATGATCAGATGGGATGACCCGGCTGCAAACTTGGTGGGGTATTTGCAGACGTAGACCATGAACGGGACGATGAGAATACCGCCCCCGACGCCCAACAAGCCCGAAATGATCCCTACGGCGAGGCTGAAGCACACGATGAGCACATACATGTTCACCGAAAGATCCGCCGGGGGATGTTGAGCATCACTCCCCTTTTCCCAATAGGTGTAGAGCATTCTTGCTCCCAGGCCAATCAGGAAAACTACGAACAACCACAGCAACACAGTGGAATCGACATATTTGGATAGATAACCTCCCGTGAAAGCGCCGATGATGATACCCGGCACGAACAGGAAGGAGGCTTTATAGTCGATCATCTTGTTGCGGTAAAAAATGTAGCCCGCAGACAGCGAAGTGATGAGGTTCAGGACCAGGGATGTGGATGTGGACAGTAACGTCGCGTAACCTAGCAGGATCAGCATCGGCGAATACACCGATCCTCCCCCCTGGCCAAACATCGAGAACACAAAAGCGATCACAAAGGCGAAGATGACGGCAACCAGCAGCGTGGTATCAATGTCCATGGTGCTGACACTTCCTTTTGGTGTCCACCCATAGGGCAGTCTTCCGAGGCCCCAAGACCCCGGAAGGCTGTTGAATTCTACCGCTCAACCAGGACAGACTTTTCGTAGCCCGAGCAGGGGATGCACACCGGTTGTCCGTCTTTGAACCGCACGTAGCGGTCAAAAACGTACTCGCCGCACGCGCTGCATTTGGTCTTGTTGAACGACCCTTTGACCGGTGCATACGTAAAATCGGGCTTGGGTTCCACCTTGAAGATGGCTTCATCGGGCTGGTCATACACCCACTGGATCACTTCCTGGCGCACATGCAGCGGAATGTGAGACGGCTCGACGCCTTGCTTGCGGTAAGCGAAAAACTCGAACTTGCCCATCGCGTCAATAAAATCGGGCAGGAGCGAATAACGCACGGCCCCTTTCTGAGGGTGATAGAACGTAGCTGCCAGTTTGCCGTAGAAGGTTTTGGCGATCATCACCTTGCCATAGGTCGCACCAGTGGCGGCCTGAATGCCGTCTATCATACAGGTCTGCGGGTGGCCTTCGCCCAGTTCGGGGAAGACAAAGAACCCATGATCGGCTTCTCTCTCGGCCCCAAGATACGCAAGGGCTAGTCTGCCCATGCGGTAGCCCAGCGGCATGAAAGGGCATTCGTGGCCGTGAAATTCAAAGGCCCATTCAGGGGGAATATGTTGTGTTGTCATGAGACTCTCCTTTCAGGAGGTATCGCTAAAATGCAGCTAATGCCATGCCGAACAGGTACCCGGCTACCGTACTGAAGGTGGCAACCAGGCTGACATAGACGGCGGTTTTTGTGCGCCCCAAGATCTTGCCCGTGATCAGAATGCTCTGCAGGCTCAGTTCCGGGTCGGCCAGCAGGTAGGCCAGCAGCGGTCCACGATGCATCCCCAGATCGAGGAAAGCGGCAGCAATCGGCACTTCGACCAGGGTCGGGAAGTACATGAACACGCCAAACGTCACGCCGATCAGGTTCGCCCAGATCGTATTGCGCCCGGCGAGCTGCTTCACCCATTCCTCCGGGGTGATCTCGCGGAACATGCCCGCCAGGAAGACGCCTACGATCAGCAGCGGGAAGATTTGCTTGACGAACCGCCAGGTTTCCCACAGCCAGTGAGCCAGTTCTTCCCGTTCCAGGTGACGGACGGTGATATACGCCACCCCGCCGAGCAGAATCACCTCAGCGAAGAACCGCCCGGTGAAGTGGATCACGATGCTGCCGGTTTCGGTCTTGGGGGCTGCCATCAACAGCGTGATGGCGCACAGGCTCAGGGCAACCCAGGTCCAGCGGTTGAAGCTGTTAAGGATGTCATTGAACCCTTTCCAGGCCACCGGCGCGATCAGCAGCAGCATGAAGATCAGCAGCGCGCCCTGGTAGGTCAGGCTCAGGTCATCGAGGATTTGCTGTATGCTGCTCGACAAGTCGATGGGGATCGTCACGGTGAAGGCTGTGCCGGTCAGCAGGCCGATTTGCAGCGTCCCCGCGATGAGCACGGCGAGCAGCAGGCCAAACAGCGCCCACAGCGCCGGGCGCATGGTGGCGGTTTGCTCGAACATCCCCGCAGCGGACGGAGCGACTTCCGACTGTTTGAACACGGCAGCCATGATCAGGCCGATGGTGATGCCAAACGTGATCGCCAGGGTGATCCGCGCGATGGCGATGTCCATACCGATCACCGAGCCGGTATAGCTGATGGCGAGGATGTTCACTGCCGGGCCGACGAACAAGAAAGTAATGGCAGGGCCAAGTCCCGCGCCGCGCTTCCAGATTCCGGCGAACAGCGGCAGGATCGTGCACGAGCACACGGCCAGGATGAATCCGCCGATTGCCGAGGCAGGATAGCTGATGTATTTGGGCGTTTTGGGGCCAAGATAGCGCGTGACTACTTCTTTGGGCATCAAGCCGCCCAGGTACCCGGCGATGAAGAACGCGGGCACCAGGCACAACAGCACGTGTGCCGCCAGGTAATCGAGCAGGCCGGTCCAACCGGCATTGAGGAGATCGAGTACGATGTCCATGATTTATGCCTCAGTATATTCAGAAGGATGAATGAAGTTTGCCCCAAAAGATACCTCACAGATCGTGAGGTATCTTCGCCTGTCGTCAGGAAGCCTGCAGGGCTTTTTCCAGCCAGCCTTTGATTTCTGCAGGACTGGGAATACGCGCAGCAGCGACCACTTGTTCGTTGATGACCAGTCCTGGCGTGCTGAGAATGTACGAGCTGATCTCAAGCGGATCGGTCACTTTGATGATTTCATAGTCCGGTTGAGGATCGAGCGCTGCTAATGCCTGGCGCGTATGGGCTTCAACCTTTTGGCAATTCGGGCAGCCAGGCCCAAGAACTTTGATGGTGAGCATAGGTATTCTCCGGATAGCTACTCAGGAAACGGATGCCACATTAACCACAGAACAGTGTGGACATGAACAACCTTCGAGTCGGGTCTGCTTTGGCTCTATAACCGGCCCAAAGATGGTCTCAAGGAGGGCAGTTGTCACATCATCTGACAGGCAATAGAAGACTTGAAGCCCCTCTTTGCGGGTATCAACCAGCCCGGCGTCGCGCAAGACCATCAACTGCTGCGAAATGTACGCCTGGCGCTTATCAAGTGCAGTCTCCATGTGGCACACACAGGCTTCCCCGTTGCGCAGCAAATCCAGGATTTGTAAACGCACCGGGTGCGCCAATGCCTTGAAGCGAACCGCGAGTTCGTCGTAGGAGGTCATTGTTCTACCCTTTATATTCACGAAGACGAATGCAGTTTACTCCGCCCAGGTGAGTAAAACAAGGGCGAATAGTCACCTGATTGGTGTGACATAGTTCATAGGCAAAACGTTCAGGAAAAAAACAATGCCCACACGATCCGCGTGAGATAACCCAATTTATCGTTGACAATTGGAGTAATAGAGATGTTATCCAATGTAGATTGAGCTGTTTGCGTAGAGCAAATGCTCATCCGTATGCGCATACGCGATGTTTCCAGAGGGCTGCAAACGGTGCCAGGTGTCTCAGCATCTTTAAGCGGGATTTGCGACATGGGGACAATGTTGATGGGGTCGGTCAAGGTAGTTCAATCTCTGTTGGAATAACCGGGCAAAAAAGAGAGAGCGTTCAGGACTCGACAGACGACCTGTCATCGAGGCGAATAAACTGGCCGCCCGGTCCACATGTCAGGCGGCGAGGCTGGATACGGCCAGGATCGAAGAAATCGCAGAAAACACGTTTGAGTTCTTCCATCGCCTCGAGGTTGATCGACTGCGGGCAGTGCGCAGAGATATGCTGCGGCGAGGCTATCGAGATGAGCGAAGCATTGGTGAATTAGGGGAACTGCGCGCAATCGAACACTGCTGGTCCATCTGGTCCATCCCGACAGCGCTTCAACATTGAACACACGACAATCCAGTTTGAATGTAAAGCGTGTGGACAGGGTCGAGTAGTCCACCAGGCGAACGATTCTTCGGCAACAGCGACAGAAATCATGCAGTCAACCTGAACATCGTCACTGTTTGGCAAGCTGACATAGGGCCTAAAATATTCAGTATGATGAATATATGAGCCTATGACATTTCGTGGAAGGGAAATGAAGTGTCCGGCTTCAAAAACGCCGCACTTCATTTTCGTGCCTGCTCGAATGAGTATGATGGATGCAGCGCGATAGCCCCGTGGGGACATCGCGTTTGTTGAAGTCTAGCTGGCAGTGATAAGGACAATTCACCCGCATTGTCAGCGTCGCTATCCCGCATTTTCCAGGGACGACCCGGCAATGCCTGCTATGACCTGATACCTGATCTGGAGAGCTGAATGATGGACGATCCCGACAATCTTTCTGCCTTGGAACAGGGCGAATCGGATGACAAACTATTCGCGTGTTCCTGCATGCGAGACCCGTTTGCAGATTTGCCCCCCGAACTTCGTCCCAAACCGCAGTCGCTCATGGGCGGGCTGCGAAAAGTGACCTGCCCCGGCTGCGGCCTGGTGCATTGGACTAATCGATCGACTGACCTGTGTATGGACTGCGGAAAAAAGGGGGGACAGCTGCCCAATAACGCTGCCCTTTCGCAGGAGTAGTGACAAGCCAGGTCTCAGGGTTTTTGGCCCTGTTTTTTTCGCTGAAACGAAAATCACAGATCAGGTGAGTGGAATGCCGTCTACCTTAGGAGCAATCCCTTTGGAATCAAAACGACAAATCGAACTCCACGTTGATGCTGAAGGTCGTTTAGTCATCTCGCCCGAAATCGCCCAACGGTTGGGCCTGACGCCAGGGGCTACTGTTCACGCTGATCTGGATGGCAATACTCTCCGGATGCGCCAGACCATTCACCGCCTGTCGAAGGTGTATGTTGAGCCGACTACTCACTGCAATCTGGGGTGCTTGACGTGCGTGCGGAACGTGTGGGACGAAGCAATGGGCTACATGTCTGGCGCAACCTTTACCCGGATCATGGAAGGAGTCCAGGATTTCCCTTTGCCGCAGAAGATTTTCTTCGGCGGGTTCGGCGAACCCCTGTTTCATCCCCAAATCGTCGAGATGGTCAGTCACGCCAAAGGTCTGGGCGCGTCGGTTGAGCTGATTACCAACGGGACGCTGCTGGATGAGAAGCGCGCACGCCAGTTAATCGCCGCCCGGTTGGATGTGCTGTGGGTATCGCTGGATGGCGCAACACCGGAGAGTTATACCGATGTGCGCCTGGGGGCTACGCTATCCAAAGTTCTTGAAAACATCGAGCGGTTCCGATCGCTGCGCCCAGGCGTGAGGATACCAACGCCTGAAATCGGGATCGTTTTTGTGGCGATGAAGCGCAATTATCACGATCTGCCTGAACTGCTGCGCCTGGCACGAAAACTCGGCGCGACGCGTTTCATGGTTAGCAATGTGCTTCCACATACCCCTGAGATGCGCGAAGAGGTGCTGTATACCTACGCCATGAGTAATGACACCTATTTCCCTTCGCCGCTTCAGCCAGAGCTGTACATGCCCAAGATGGACGCGACGCGATTGGCGAACAAGCCGCTTTATGAGGCGATCTGCGGCAGCTGGAATCTGAATTTCATGGGCACACAGTCCCAGTTGACCAGTGATCGCTGCCCGTTTATTGAAGCTGGGGCAGTTGCTGTCGGCTGGGATGGCGGTGTCAGCCCGTGCCTGCCACTGCTGCACAGCAACCACAATTACTTGAATGGGTTGGATCGCCACGCGCGCCGGTATGTGGTTGGCAATATCAATGAACACAGCCTGGCTGATTTATGGCAGGCTCCCGAATATGTGGAGTTTCGGAAACGGGTTCAGGCGTTTGATTTTTCTCCCTGTACGTCGTGCGACGGCTGCCCACTATCGGAAACGAATGAAGAAGACTGCTACGGAAACGGGTTTCCGACATGCGGTGGTTGTCTGTGGGCGCAGGGGTTTGTGCAGTGTCCTTGATGCGAGGAGAGAAGGTCACGAATGAGTGTCTTGCATGAAAAGCAGTTTGCCGTGATCGGCGCGGGCAACATTGGTCGCATTCTGTTGGAACGGCTGCGGCAAGCCGGTGTCCCTCAAGCACACATGGTCCTCTGCGATTCGGACGCAGAGCGAGCCAGGGCCGTGGCCGAGCGCTTTGGCGTTCGTGCCGCAGCGCTCGATAGCGAGGTCGTTTGTCGAGCAGATGTCTGGCTGATCGCTACATCGCCGGGCAGCGTGGCCAGCGTGGTGAAGGCGTTAGCTGGCGCCATGCAGCCTGGGCAGATCGTAGTGTCCTTTGCTGCCGCCGTGCCGGTTTCTCACCTGGAGGCGCTGGTTCCCGCCGGAGTATCCGTCGTGCGCATCATGCCGAATGCGCCCTCGCTGGTCGGCCAGGGCATGAACCCGGTTGTGTACGCACCATCCGCGACGCCAAATGCGCGGGCGCTGGCAGAGGCTGTGCTGGCCACTCTGGGTAAGTCGATTGAAGTTGCAGATGATCAGGTGAACTGGTGTGTTGGGCTGAGCGGCGCAGCGATGCGCTCGCTCGTGCCGGTGCTGGAAGGCATGACACAGGCGGGTGTCGAGGCGGGGTTGCCGGAGGGTGATGCCCGACGTATCGCTGCCCAGGTGATGCTGGGAACAGCGGCCCTCGCGCTCGAAACGGACTTGAGCTGGGATGAGATCAAGAGTCTGACTCCCATGCAGACCGTGGACGAACCGGCAGTGGCGCAGCTTTTTGTGGATGCGACGCGCGGCGCAAAAGCCAAAGTTGATGGGCTGCAACAAAAACTCTGGGATGGGGCGTAAACCGTCTTCTGAGGAATAGCGAATGATCAGGTGATCTGGATGACCGATTCCCGGCTGCTCGTTGTGATGGTACATCCCGACGATGAAACCTTTCGCTGCGGGGGAACTCTGGCTTTGCTTGCCCAGCGAGGAATTGCCGTCCAGGTGCTTTCCGCTACGCGGGGTGAGGCCGGATCGCCCGATGTGTTGCCGGAAGAAGAAAGAGAAAAGCTGGCATTAGCGCGCGAACAAGAGCTTCACTGTGCTTGTGCAGCACTGGGAATCTCTTCAAGTCGTGAGAGGGGCGTGATCGTGGGTGGAAATGGCGTATACCTGGAGTCTATTGCCCTGACACGTACACTACCGTGCCTGGCTGAACCGGGAAAGATCATTGTGATCGGCACCCCATCGCGCGACCTGGGTGATGTGCTGCCGTTTCTTGCCGCGCTGCCGAATATCATTACCTACAATCCGGACGCCTTTACGCTCACGTTTCGCCGACCACAGGGTTTCTTGACGCTCTATCGGGATAAAGTGATCTTCACCCAGGTGGATGATGCAGCACAAGGGATAGAACTGCTGGCCGCTCTGGTGGATGCCATCAATGCCACGTGGACACATCGTCATGAATTGACCGCTATGAGCAAGCCTCGGCGGACGCCTCGCCCGCTGGACGTCTGGGCGCTGCTGCCACAGTCCAACTGTAAACAGTGCGGCGAAATGACCTGCATGGCTTTTGCGTTTGCGGTGCTGCAACAGCAGCGCGATGTGGACGAATGTAAACCGCTGGCCGAAGATGAGGCGTTTGCCGACCGACGGGTGATGCTCGAAGCGATGTTAGGCGGCGGAGCCTGACCAGGCCGGACGGTATAGCGCTGTCGCCACTTGCGGATTAACCCATGCGACAGCCCCAGGTCTTGTTCCAGCTCCGACAGCGACTTGTCCGTCGTGTCGGCCATGCGCAGCGCTTCGTCTTTGAACTCGTTGCTGCATCGCCCTTGTTTCTTCATCGGCTGATCCCCTTTTGCATCACGTGACATTTCCAGTCTCCGCAGATCCGGGATCAGTCCAAAGATCTATACTACGAGATATTTGAGCGTGAATCTGAGGCCCTATGAAGGTGGTAGCTGAAGGATGCGTGGGAATCAGGCGATGACACAGATTATCCTGGTGAGGCATGGGCAAACCGAGTGGAATCGGATTGAGCGCTTCCGCGGCTGGGCAGATGTGAAGTTGAATGCCACCGGTTTGGCCCAGGCTGAGGCCGTTGGTCGTCGTATAGCTGCCGAATGGCGACCCTCGGCGATTTACGCCGGGCCACTCTCCCGAACCCTACGAACGGCAGAGGTTATCGGCTCATGGTGTGGGCTGCCTGTACATGTTGAGTCGCGGCTCATCGATATTGACTATGGCGAATGGCAAGGATTGACTCCTGAGGACGTGCGAGAGCGCTGGCCCGAAGCGATCTCAGCATGGTATGACACCCCGCACCTGGCCGAAATTCCGAGCGGAGAAACGCTGGATGATGTGCGTACTCGCGCTATGTCTGCCGTGAATGAACTGAGCGCTCAACACGCCGATCAGACCATTGTTCTGGTGAGTCATACGGTCGTCAACCGGCTCATTCTGTTAGATGTACTAGGGCTTGGAAATGACCGCTTCTGGCGGCTCCGGCAGGATACCTGCGCCATCAATGTTATTGAAATCGAGCATAGTGATTTCACCCTGGTGACCATGAATGACACCTGTCACCTGCAGCATGATCGATGAAAGTTGTCTGAAATCGCGCATCCCGACTGTGGGGGCTGATCCCCTTTTCCATCGTCTACGTGACGTTTCCAGTCTCCGCAGATTCGGGATCAGTCCAGTTATCCTCTGTACAATTTGATGACTACCTTGATCCTGCCAGAAGATAATGTGGAACTTATGAAGACGTTGTGGGGAGAATATGTGTTATGGGTTGGGCACCGCCGGTAGGGTATTGAATACCCTGAAAGCAGCGACCTTGACATAGTCCAGCCCCACCATGCAAAAGACCGTCGATATGAACAGACCCGCGACCAGGAGAGGGCTGATCGAAGACATCAGAATGCCCAGGGTGGCCAGCAGACTGACCACCAAAACATCTACAGCAGTGCTGAACAGCAACCAGCGGCTGGGCATTGAGTTCCAGAAATGCAGCCGTTCGCGGACCAGGTAGACATTCGCCTGGCCGCTAAACACCAGCATCACAAAAATGAACGTTTGGAGCCGGGCATGGTCGAGATGAAGCACGCTGTAGCCGACAAACAAGACCCCAAACGAAAACACCAACCAGGCTGAGGCCAAGACTAAGGCGCTGCTCACCAGGGAGCGGATATTCCAGCGGTCCGGTTTAGGCGAAAATGTGACCCGGTCGGTCGCCAGCGCCATCGTGACAAAGTCATTTGAAAAAAGCAGCAGCAGGACGAACCGTGGCCGGGTGACCAGAATGCCGGTGAGCAGCAGACCGAGCGACAGGAACAGGCCAATCTGGAAGGTTTTGACGATTTTGTTGAGTGTATAGGTCAGCATACGCTGGTAGATGCGCCGCCCGACCTCGACAGCGGCCACCATGTCACTCAAGCCCGGATTGGTCAAAACCAGGCTGGCCGCAGCTTTAGCGACATCGGTTGCATTGGCCACCGCCACTCCCACTTCGGCCTGCTTGAGGGCCGGAGCG
>DAOUFU010000326.1:0-15246 GCA_034429275.1 Anaerolineae bacterium
CTATCGCCGCCTGAATCGCCGCCAGGTGATCGCCGCTGTGGGCGCGCGCGACCTGCTCGATATCTGGTCCGACCCTGCGTATGTAGCGTTTCGCCAGCGTGTGCGCGAGTTCGACTTTGCCCCATGCACCATCTGCGACGGCTGCCCGATCTCGGAGACCAACGAGACCGATTGCTATGGAAGTGAGTTCCCGGCGTGTGGGGGCTGCCTGTGGGCGCAGGGGATCGTTCAGTGCCCGTGAGGTGCTGGGCGTCGCAACGAAGCGTTGTGTGGGTGGCAAATCGCGCACTTTTTGGTATTATTCGAGCGTTCGTTGTCCCGGCCCATCTCGCGCGTTGGATGAGCCGACTCAGCCCGGAGATTTTCGCCCGTGAGTGAAGCAGAAGCCCTCGGCCAACGCCTGCGCCAGGCCCGCGAAGCCCGCGAACTGTCGCTGGATGACGCCGAGCGCGCAACCCGTATCCGCGCCAAGTTCCTCGACGCACTGGAACGCGGCGACTATTCGAGCATGTCTGCCGTGCAGGTCCAGGGTTTCCTGCGGAACTACGCGCGTTTTTTGGGTTTGGAACTCGATCTGCTGCTGGAACAGCTCGGCCCGGAGCGCAAACGGCGGCGGCGCACCGATGAAATGCCGATTCCGGCCAGCCGCAAGGGAGCCGAACCTGCCACCGAACTGCCCATCCCTACCCGCACCGGCCCTGTGCCACGCGCCGGGCGCTCGCGGCAGGCTGCCGTCCGCATCCGGGCGCGGCGCGGGCTGTTGGGCAATCTTGCCATCGTGATCCTGGCGGCGGGGATCGTCGGCGGGTTGGGGTTTGGCGTGTACCAGTTCATCGACAGGCTGGTGGACGAAGACAGCAAGCGCACGCCCCTCACTGCGCCCATCGCCACGCCGGACACTGGCACGCTGCCGGAGAGCCTGCCCACCCAGTTTGAACTGCCGGAGCCGACTTCGCCGTTTGCCACGCAGGAAAGCGGCGCGCAGGCCGGCGATACCTTCACCCCGCCGGTGATCACCGGGAACGCGGTCACTGTGCAGATTGAAGTGACCCAGAGCACGGTGCTGCAGGTGACGACCGATGGCGCGCTGCAATATGATGGGCGGGCCGAACGCGGCGACGTGCTGTTCTTCCAGGCCCAGGACACGATCCGCGTGGTTTCGACCAGCGCCGCGGCATTGAACCTGACGGTCAACAACCAGCCGCTTGGTGTGATGGGTGCGCGCGGCGAACCGTTCGACCAGACCTTTACGCTCAGCAGCGCCCCGCCTGGCGATACCAGCAGCCTGCTCCCCACCGCCGATACTTCGTCGCCAGCGTCGCCCTCCCAGGCGACGTTTCAGTTTACGCCCACAGCGGGCGCGACCCTGGCACTCGATCCCGGCGAAGGGGGTTCCGGCAGCATCACGCCCCTGCCCGTGCCTGTGACGGTTGAAGCGACCGCGACAAGTTCGCCGACGCGGCCCTTTACCGTGACACCGCGCCCCGTCTCCACCGAGCTGCCCACTCTCACCAGTTCACCGACGCGGCCTTTCACCGCGACGATGCCGGGGACCATGCCTGAGATGGAAGCAACCGCCACCACTGCGGCGACCGCCACAACGATGGCGACCGCCACAACGATGGCGACCGCCACAGCGACGGCGACCGCTTCGCTGACGCCCAGTGCCACCCCGACCGTGACCCCCTCAGCGACGGTAACCGCGACGGCGACAGCCACAGCGACGGCGACGGCCACCATGACGGCTTCCGCAACGCTGACCCCAACCCCCACAGCGACGGCAACATTCACGCTGACGCCGACCATCACGCCCAGCCGCACGCCAACCGCCACACCTACCGCGACGGCGACGGCCACCCGGACGCCCAGCCCGACGCCCTTCCTGCCGCCGCGCCTGACACGCACGCCGACCAGCGTGCCCAAACGCTGACGGTGCGCCCTCGCTAACGGCTGCCCGCGAATGAATCACACAAAAGGGCGGGGATTGACAGCCCGCCCTGTGACGATCAATCGTCTGGTGTGAGGATGGTATGGGAAAATCCCTATGGCGCGAAGACCAGCCCTGGCCCGGCATCGGGTACACCGAAGTCGATCGGGTGCACCTCGCCGATTCGCGCCGCCATCACGCCGCGCGCGTCCAGTTCGGCGCAAAGAGTATTCGCCTGCCCCGCCGGGACTGCAATAAGCATCCCGCCGGAAGTCTGCGGGTCGAATACCAGTTGGCGCGTCACTTCGTCCACCGTGTCGGCGAACTGCACCCAGCGGCCATAGTAGGCGCGGTTGCGTCCCTGCCCACCGGCGAAGGTGCCCAATTCGCCGTAGTGGCGCGCGCCGGGCATCCAGGGCAGCGTGCCCGCGCTGAAGTGGAACACCGTGCCGCTCAGGCGCGCCATCTCATAGGCGTGCCCGGCCAGTCCATAACCGGTGATGTCGGTGGCCCCATGCGCGCTCACGACCTGGGCAGCCTCGGCTGCGTGCCGATTGAGCGCCGCCATGATCTGTATGGCGTTGTCTACCGTCCTCGCGTCGGCGCGGCCCTGCTTGAGCGCGGTGGTGATCACCCCGGAGCCGAGCGGTTTGGTCAGCACCAACACGTCGCCGGGCTGCGCGCCACCTTTGGGCAGGATTCGCGCCGGGTGAACCACCCCGGTGACGGCCAGGCCATATTTCGGCTCATTGTCGGTGACGGTGTGCCCACCCGCCAGGACTGCCCCGGCCTCGCGCACTTTTTCCGCGCCGCCGCGCAGGATTTCGCCCAGAATGGCCAGGTCCAGCGAAGTTGGGAAAGCGACCAGGTTGATCGCCATCATGACCTGTCCGCCCATGGCGTAGACATCGCTCATGGCGTTGGCAGCCGCAATCGCGCCGAACCAATAGGGATGATCCACCACCGGCGGGAAAAAGTCCGTCGTGGAGATGATCGCCTGTTCGGCGTTGAGCCTGTACACCGCAGCGTCATCCGGCTCGGCCAGCCCGATCAGCAGATCGGGGTTGGCCGCCGGGTCGAACATCTGCGCCAGTGGAAAGGCGATGGCTGAAAGGTCGCCCGGACCCAGTTTAGACGCTCAACCGGCAGCGCCCGCGTAGGCGGTCAGCCGGATGTCGTCAAAGTTGTGAGATGCGGTCATCGCGCTCTCAACTCCCCAATGAACCATCGAAGCGCGCCTCGTAATCGCGGCGCAGCAGTCCATAACGCAAGTTGTCCCAGAAACGCCCCTGGGCGAAGTGACGCTCGTGCATCGTGCCTTCGTGGGTAAAGCCGCACTTCTCCAGTACGCGGATCGAGCCGATGTTGCCCTCGGTGGTATCCGCCTCGATACGATTCAGCGCCATGTGGCTGAATCCCCAGCGCAGCATCGCGTGAACGGCCTCGGTCATCAATCCCTGGCCCCAGTAGTGCCGGTTCAAATCATAGCCTATCTCGGCGCAGCGATTGTCGCGGTCCCACCAGTTGAAGCCTGCCGTGCCAATCAGGTCATCACTGCCGATCCGAGTCAGACCCCAACGCAGGCCGCGCCGCTGTTCAAATGCCATCTGCGCCCAATCGAGCACATCGCGCCGGGCTTCGTCCGGCGTGGCATAGGGTTCGCAGTTCTGCACGGTGAAATAGCGGCAGGTCTCGGCGTCGCCAAAAATGGCAAATACCGCGTCGAGGTCACTATCGCGCATCTGGCGCAGGATCAGCCGCTCAGTCTGCAAGATTGGAAACTGGCTGAAATCAAACATCGCTACGACTCGATCCAGGCGTGCAACATCTCGGCGTGCTCGGCGTAATGGCCGTAGGTGTTCCAGTGAACCAGCTTCCAGGGCATGTCCGGTTCCGGCCACAGGGACCAGAACGGGTCGGCAGGATCGTCGGGCAGCGCCTCGACCTGGGCGATCAGCGCTGCGTACACCTGCGTAAATTCCGACCGCACCACTTCAAGCGATTTGGCGCGCCCGGCATCGAGCGCTTCCTGGTTGACGCGGTTGATCTCCTGCTCGGTGACCTGGCCGAGCAGGCGCGGAGTCTCGCCGCGCAGGGCCTCGGCAAAGCGCTGCAGCGCGTAGTCTTCCCAAAAGGTGATGTGCGCCATCAGGTCCTTGACGCTCCAGCCCATCGGCGGGCGGCTGATCGTCATCTCCGACTCATCGAAGTGAGCCAGCTTCGCTTCAAATTCCGCGCGGCCCGCGCGGGCACGGGCCAGCACGGTCGATTTATCGTACTGCTCAGCCATTTGAACCGGCCCCTTTCGATTCCTGGCGCACGGCCAGGTCGCCATATTCGCGCTGCTGCTGGTCGGCCCGCCGCTGGAACAGGCGCGTCAGGTAGGCCAGCCCGTCCTTCGCCCCATTATCGAACATTTCGGGCCGCATCCGCCAGGTCCAGTTGCCCTGCGGTTTGCCGGGCGTGTTCATACGCGCCTCGGAGCCGAGGCCGAGCAGGTCCTGAATGGGCATGATGAAGGTATGCGCCACCGACATCATCCCCTGGCGAATGAGCGTCCAGTTGATCTCGTAGACTTCGCGCTCCAGGTAGTCCTGCAGGAAGCGTTTGGTCTGCTCGTCGGCTTCTTCCAGCCACCAGCCGACGGATGTGTTGTTGTCGTGCGTGCCGGTATAGACCACGCAGTTGGGCACGTGGTTGTGCGGCAGGAACAGGTTTTTGGGATCACTCCAGGCGAACTGCAGCACCTTCATACCCGGCAGGTTGAACTGGTCGCGCAGGCGCTCGACATCCTCGGTGATCACGCCCAGGTCTTCGGCGATGATCGGCAGCTCGCCCAGCTCCGCCTTGACCACGTCGAAGAAGTGCGCGCCGGGGCCATCCACCCAGCGACCGTTCACCGCCGTTTCTTCGTCGGCGGGGATTTCCCAATACTGCGAAAAACCGCGGAAGTGATCGATGCGGATGTAGTCGAGCACCTTCAACATCTGGCGAAAACGGCTGATCCACCAGCGGTAACCGTCCTGACGCATCACGTCCCAGCGGTAGAGAGGGTTGCCCCAGCGCTGCCCGGTCGGGCTGAAGTAATCCGGCGGCACACCCGCGATCAGTTCGGGATTGCCGCGTTCATCCAGGTAGTAATCGCCGCGGTTGGCCCAGACATCGGCGCTGTCGTGCGCCACAAAGATCGGCAGATCGCCGAACAGCCGCACGCCCTTGCCATTGGCATAGGCTTTGACATCGGCCCACTGGCTGAAGAACACCCACTGCTTGAAGCGCTGAAGATCGACGGCGCGGGCATATTTCGCCAGGGCATCATCCAGCGCGTCGGGATCGCGCAGGGCGAGCGGAGCGGGCCATTCGGTCCAGGGGCGCAGGTTGTGCGCCGTTTTGAGGGCCGCGAACAGCACAAAATCATCCAGCCAGGCGGCGTTGGCATCGCACCATTCCTCGAAGGCGGCCTTTTGTGCCGCACTCCCGCGCGCGATGAAGCGATCGAAGGCCAGCTCCAGCTTCGGCTCGCGGTAGTGGATCACCCAGCCGTAATCCACATAGTCCACCGGAAAGGCGGGGGCATCAGCCAGGTCGGCTTTCTCCAGCCAGCCCGCTTCGACCAGCCGGTCGAGGCTGATCAGGTTGGCGTTGCCCGCGAAGGCCGAAAGCGATTGATAGGGAGAGTCGGCGTAGCCGGTCGGCGTGAGAGGCAGCACCTGCCAGATGGTCTGGCCCTGCTGTTCGAGCCAGTCCACCAGCCGGTAGGCCCATTCGCCGAGGTCGCCGATGCCATAGCGCCCCGGCAGTGAAGTCGGATGCAGCAATATTCCACTCGAACGCGGAAAGAGGGACATAAATAGGGTATCCTTTATCCTGCTGAAACAGGGACCAAGCACCGGGCACTACGTGTATCATACCAACTTTGACGCACACATCAAAAAGGAGATTAAACCGGTTTATGTCCACTTATCGCCTGCTCGAACGTTTGCCCACCCCAGAAGAACACCGCGCACTGTTTGAGGCGGTAGGCTGGCATCCCTATGCACCCCAGGCGGCGGCAGCCGCGCTGGCCAATTCGCTGGCGGGCGCGGTGGTGCTGGAGGGTGACACGGTGATCGGCATGGGGCGCGTGATCGGCGACGGGGGCAAGTTTTTCTACATCCAGGATGTCGCCGTGCGCCCAGAATACCAGGATCAAGGTGTGGGGCGGCTGATCATGGACACGCTGCTGGCTTACATCCGCCGGGTCGCCCCGCATGAGCCATTTGTGGGGCTGTTCGCGACCGACGTGGCGCTCAATTTCTATTCCCACTACGGATTCGCAGCACAGCCCTTTGGCTTGACGGGCATGGGCACAATCCTGCCGGTGGATAACACCGGTTCGGGCGATAATCCGCGTTAACGCGGGCCTGACACCGTGCCGGGCCGGATCACCTGCTGCGGCACCAGGTCCGGCGAGGCGACCAGGTCGTAGATCATCGCGCCGGTGACGCGCACCGGCACTAACTCGCCGACCGGTAGCTCGCCCTCAACCAGCACATAGCCGTCGATCTCCGGCGCGTCACGGTACGAGCGCGCGAGACTCACGATCTCGCCGGTCGGCGTGCCATCTTCGCGCGTGGCTTCGGCGTGCCCCTCGACCAGCACCGGCAGCGTGCGCCCCACCTGGCGCTGGTTACGCGCCAGGCTGATCGGCTGCTGCACGCTCATCAGGCGGTCGCGGCGGGCTTCCATCACGTCCGGGGCCACCGGGTCGGGCAGATCGGCAGAGGGCGTGCCCGGTTCGTGGCTGTAGGTGAAGCAGCCCACCCGGTCGAACTGCATTTCCTCGACGAAATCGACCAGCGTCTCAAATTCCTCATCCGTCTCGCCGGGATAGCCCACAATGAAGGTAGTACGGATGGCGAGTTCGGGCATGGCTGCGCGCATTTTGCCGAGCGTGGCGCGCACCCAATCCATATTGGCCGGGCGGCGCATCCGCAGCAGTGTACGGCGATCCGCGTGCTGCAAGGGGATATCCAGGTAGGGCACGATCTGCCGGTGCGTGGCCATCACCTCGATCAGCCGGTCGGTGACATAGCCGGGATAGGCATACATGATGCGCAGCCAGGGCACATCCGGCACGGCGTCCACAAGCTGCTCAAGCAGGCTGGCCAGGCCATCGCGCAGGCCGAGATCGTGGCCGTAATCGGTAGTGTCCTGGGCGATCAGGATGATCTCGCGCACGCCGGAGTCGCGCAGCAGCCGCGCCTCGGCCAGGATGCGCTCCGCCGGGCGGCTGACCGCCGTGCCCTTGATGGCCGGGATCGCGCAGAAGGCACACGGGCGGCGGCAGCCATCGGCGATTTTGAGGTAGGCGCTCGGCCCCTGGATGGCCACGCGGCTCACGCCGTGCTCATCCGCGCCCACCGTAACGGCAGATTCCGGGATGTGGTAGAGCGGCGCGGGGTCTTTGCGCGCGCGCAGCCGCCGCACCACGTCCACAATGTCCATCCAGCGGCGCGTGCCGATCACGCCGTCTAACCCCGGCACCTGGCGCGGCAAGTCGTGCCCGTAGCGCTGCGAAAGGCAGCCCGCCGCGATCAGGTATTGGTTGGGGCGCTTGGCGGCTGCCAGTTCGCGCAGCGCCTCGATGCTTTCGTCGCGCGCGGGGGCGATGAAGCCGCAGGTGTTGACGATCAGCACCTCGGCCTGGGCCGGATCATCGGTGCCGCGCATCCCCGCTTCTTTGAGCAGCGCGGCCATCGACTCGGAGTCGACGGTGTTCTTGGAGCATCCGAGGCTGAGCAGGTAGTAGGCGTTTCGGGTCATGCGCGGGAGTCTCTTTCCGCCGGGTTTTGATGATGGCGATGATAAAAACCGGCGGCAATCATACCGCAGCGCGGCGAACAATTCGAGGGCAGGTTTGGAAGGACCCGGCAGCGGCGAGTCGCTAATTATACAGCGTCTCCCACAAGTGCTCCGGCAGTGCCTTAAGCATCTCCATGTTCAGGCGGTAGGTGATAGTGCGGTTGTCCTGGGATTCTTCGAGGATCAGCCCGGCGTCTTTGAGCTGGCTGAGATGGCGCGACACCGCCGACGGCGAAAGATTGAGCTTGGCGGCGATCTTTTTGCCGTGCAGCGTACCCTCGTGTTGGGCGATCTGCCGCATGATGTCCAGCCGCGAGCTGTCGCCCAGGGCCTTGAAGATGGTCAGAATCTGCTCACGGTGACGCTGAATTTCGGCCTGGCGGGCCTCGGTGCGCTCGCTGTCGAACAAGACCGTCACGTTGCCATAGCCGTAATGCATGAATACCGATCCCGGCAGCAGGCGCAGCGGGATGAACACCACCTCGGTGATCGGGTGATCGGGAGGGAGCGGGTCGAGCAGCCGCGTCTTGCCGGTGACGTTCTCATACAGCGCCATGCCACCCTGCCGGGCCAGGAAGGTGCTTTTTTCGGCGATGGCTTTGTCCCAGTTGGGCCGCAGGTGCTCAACCTGCCGCGAGAAATAAGCATCCCAGTACCACTGCCAGAGATCGGCCAGCCGGTTCTGGAAGTGTGAAATATCGTTCAAGATGGCAGCGAAGGGGACCTCGCGGCACATACACACCGCGTCGTAGGGGGTTTTCTCCATCGCGGCGAGCAGTGCGTCATAGTCCAGCCCGATACGAGCGATCTCATCGCGCGGGAGGATGCGCCCCACCAGGTAGAAGACAAAATTGACCGGGTCCATGTGCCGCACGTACTCAATGAATCCCGGCACATCCTCATGATCGGGATAATCGACGGCCAGCTCGAAGAAAAACGTCCCCTTGACATACGGTTCATAGATCAGGCGCAACTCTTGCATGAACTGGTCTGGCAGTTCAGCGCGCGCGGATTCCGCCCAGGCCGAATGGCGGCCCGGATTCAGCAGGGTTTGCAGGCTGATGATCATCTCGTACACCGGCGAGGTGCGGAACAGCGCCAGGTCGGTGATGGGGTCGTGGGTTTCGATGACTTCGAGCGGCATGTGTCGTCCTTCTGCAGCGGTCGTAGCCGACCAGAGTCGCGCTGGCCGGGTGGCCTGTTTGGTGAGATGTTAAACATCTTGAGGCGCGCTGTCAACGACAGCAAGCTTTCGCCGACAGTGAGCTGTCGGCGAAAGTGGGCACCCGGCAGGCTTAACAGGCGGGCATCAGTGCCGCCCGGTCCACCGGCAGCCAATCGGCAGCCAAGTGATCGCTCAATTGCCGCAGGTCGGCGGCGCGTTCGGGCAGGGCGACTGCTTCGCAGGCCCCATACTGGCGCGCGCGCCGCGCGAGAGCAGCGGGCAGCCGCCGCCCCACCACCAGCACGGGCATCTCAGGGGCCAGCGTGCGAACCGGGGGCAGCACGGCCAGGTCCAGCGGCTGATCGGGCTGGACACCCACGATGACGGCATGGAAGGGGAAAAAAGTGAGCGCGCGTAGAGCGTCGGCGGGGTCGCTGACCAGGGTGATAGACAGGTCGCGATCCGCCAGCAGGCGCAGGGTATCGACCAGCACATCTGCCGGTCCGCCGAGACGATCGATCACCAGGAGGTGCGCCGGAGAACTCGCCCCGGCAGCGCAGACCGGGGTGAACGGTGAGTGAGCTTCGGTGGATACGAACATCATCGGGCAGCTCCACGTTGCTTAATTGCGGAATTGTGCAACTAATGAACAGTATAGGCCATGTGCTGCACTTTGTCAAGCGATATGGGCCGCTGAATTTCACGATTGCGTAATCGCGCAACTGTCTTTTGGCGCTGCGGCAAGTTATCGACAGGGTGATTCACAGCCCTGTCGATAACCCTGTTGATAACACTCCAGAATGGCCTGCAAATGTCATGGACGGGCGGCCAGCGAGGGGTATACTAATCTCTTCATGTGCACCGCCCCACCCGCGCCGGTGCGCTGCGCGCCGCTTCAGCCAAGAGACATCTCATGATCATCACTACAAGCCACCTGTCCAAGTCATTTGAGTACTACAAAAAAGAACTGGGATTGAGGAATTCGCTCCGCAACCTGTTTCACCGCGAGAAGCTGATCAAGCCCGCCGTCAACGACATCTCGTTTGAGATCGAGGAGGGCGAGATGGTCGGCTTTTTGGGTCCCAACGGGGCGGGCAAGACAACTACCCTGAAGATGCTGTCGGGCATCCTGCACCCCACCGGCGGGCAGGCGTCGGTGTTGGGCTATACACCCTGGGAACGCAAAAAAGCCTTCAAGATGCAGTTCGCCATCGTGATGGGCCAGAAAAATCAACTGTGGTGGGACCTGCCCGCCAACGAGTCGCTATATCTCAACAAGTGTATCTACGAGATCGATAACCGGCAGTACCAGGCGACCCTGGCTGAGTTAACCGAGCTGCTCGACGTGAAGGACCTGCTGGATGTGCAGGTGCGCCGGCTGTCGCTGGGCGAGCGGATGAAGATGGAGCTAATCGCCGCGCTCATCCACAAGCCGCGCCTGGTCTTCCTGGATGAGCCGACTATCGGCCTCGATATCATCTCTCAGAAGAAGTTTCGCCAGTTCTTCAAGTATTACAACCAGCAGAAGAAAGCCACCATTATCCTGACCAGCCATTACATGGAAGATGTCAAGGACCTGTGCCGCCGGGTCATCATCATCAACCAGGGACGGATCGCGTTCGATGGCGACCTGGCGCATGTCAACGACGTGTTCGCGCAATCCAAGCTGATCAAGCTCCAGCTTTCGGCCCCCGTCAGCCGTGAGGCGCTGGTCATGTTTGGCGAGGTGCGCGAGCACGCCGGGTTCACTGCCACGCTCCAGGTGCCCCGGTTGGAGCTGCGCGAGCGCTCAAAGGCCATCCTCGACCGCCTGCCCGTCGTGGATTTCAACATCGAGGACATTCCGGTGGAAGAGGGCATCACGTTGCTTTACCAGCAGCAGGGGGTGGAGCATGTCCCGGCTTAACCCGCGCTGGCTGGAAAAATACTGGATCACCTTTGCGATGGGCTTCGAGACCGCGCTGGAATATCGGGTGAATTTCGCCATTTCGCTCATCAGCGCGGCGTATCCGATCTTCATCCAGACGTTTTTGTGGACCGCCATCTATGGGGGTACCGACGAATCGGAACTCTTTGGCTACACCTACCACCAGATCATCGCCTACACTTTTCTGGCCGGGCTGGTCGCGCGTATCGTGCGCACCGGTTTTGAATATGAGATCATGGACGATGTCAAGAACGGCAGGTTTAGCAAGTTCCTGGTGCAGCCGGTCGGCTATTTCCCCTACCGGCTGGCGAACTTCTTCGGGCAGAAAATCCCCAGCACCGGCATGATCCTGGTCATCCTGGCCGTGACGCTGGTGGGACTCGGCGCATTTGGTGCGATCACTCTGCATTTGGGTCGGATCGCGCTATTCCTGGCGATCATGGTGCTGGCCATGACGCTGAATTTCCTGATCTTTTACTGCATCAGCGCAATTGCCTTCTGGATCGTCGAAATCGGCTTTTTGTTCGAGGGCTTTCGCATCGTGATCGTGTTGCTGAGCGGCGGAATCTTCCCGCTAGAAGTCTTCGGCAGACACTTTGTCGCGATCACAAACTTCCTGCCGTTCAAATATACGGTCAATTACCCGATCAACGTGCTCAGCGGCAAGATCGCCGGCGATGAGATCGCCCTGGGGGTAGTCGTCCAATGCCTGTGGATCGCGGCCTGCATCGTCCTGGCAGACCGGATGTGGCGGGCGGGCAGCAAGCGGTATATCGCGGTGGGAGGGTGAGATGAGCGCATTCTTCCGCGAGCTAAAAAAACACGCGACGCTTTACCTGCTCTTCCTCAAGTTCAGCGTGATGTCGCAGATGGAATACCGCTGGAACTTCATCGGCAACATGTCGATGGAGACCGGCTACCTGTTTGTGAAGCTGTCCTACGTGGTCGTGGTCTACCGGTCGGGCGTATCGGTGAAAGGACTCTCGCCCGATGAAATCCTGCTGTTCATCGGCACGTTTGTCATGCTCACCGGGGCCTACGCAGGGCTGTTTATGATCAACAATTTTGGCCTGCGCACCAAGATCAAAGATGGTGACCTGGACCTGCTGATCACCAAACCGGTGTCATTGCAGTTTATGGCGACTCTGCGCCAGGCCGACCTGACGCTGTTCAGCGTCGATGTGATCGCCGGGGTGATCATGATCGCCATCGCGTGGTCGCGGCTGGGGCTGCCGGTGACGATCGTTTCGGTGGGTGGGTTTGCCGGGCTGCTGGTGGTGAGCTGTGTGGTGGCATACAGCCTGTTCCTGATGCCCATCACGCTTTCGTTCTGGCTGCTGAACACCAGCGCGATAGCCGAAATCACCGATTCGTTCTGGGACTTCAACAACATGCCGATGGGCATCTACACGGCGTGGATCAGGTTTGTGGGCGTGTTCATCCTGCCCATCTTTGTGATCTCGAATTTCCCGCCGCTGTTTGTGCTGGGCGAGATGCCGCCGGTATATGCAGTGTGGGCCCTGGTGGTGCCGCTGGTGACTCTCTCCATCGTGCGCGCGATGTGGAAACAGGGCCTGCGGAACTACAGCAGCGCCAGCAGTTGAGCGGCGGTCGATATCGCCTGGGGACAGGGTGCGATTCCTGCCCCCAGGAATCCGGTTTTGGGCGCAGAGCGCGGACGCACGTCAGCCAGCGGTTTAATCCGGGCCGACCTCGCCCACCACGTTCACGCCGCGCGCCGTCAATGAGGCCAGCGCGGCGTCCACATCGTCGAAGCGGAAGATGAGCAGCGCCCGGCTGCGCCGGACAAACGCGAAGGCATACATATATTCAATATTGAGATTCGCCTCTTCGATGATGCCCAGCACTTCGGCCAGACCGCCGGGCCGGTCGTCCACTTCGAGCGCCAGCACTTCGGAGACCTTCACCAGGAACCCGGCCTGTTCCAGCACCGCTTTGGCTTGCTGCCATTCGGGCAGGATCAGCCGGGCAATGCCGAATTCTTTGGTATCGGCCAGCGTCATAGTTTGCAGGTTGAGTCCGGCATCGGCCAGGGCCTGGCACACAGCGCGCAGTTGCCCCGGCTTGTTCTCCATAAAGATCGACAATTGATGCAGTTTCACGGGCGGAGCCTCCTGTAAGTTATAGTTTGCGCTGATCGATGATGCGTTTGGCTTTGCCTTCGCTGCGCTGGATGGTATGCGGCGCGACCAGTCGCACGTTTGCGCGCAGGTTGAGCGTGCGTTCCACGGCCTGGTTGAGCCGTTCTTGCAGGCTTTCGAGCGCACCGATGGTATCGCCAAAGGCGTCGGGCGTGACTTCCACCTGGATTTCCATTTCATCCAGCCCTTTTTCGCGCGTGAGCACAATCTGGTAATGCGGCAGCGTGCCCTCGATCTGTAGCAGTGCCTCCTCGATCTGCGAAGGGAAGACGTTCACCCCCCGAATGATGATCATATCGTCGCTGCGCCGCCCGATGCGCGCAATGCGGCGGATAGTTCGCCCACAGGCGCACGGCTCACTGTAGAGGCGGGTGATGTCGCGCGTGCGGTAACGAATCAGCGGCATGGCGCGTTTGCTCAGCGTGGTCAGCACCAGCTCGCCTTCCTGGCCATCGGGCAGCGGCTCGCCGGAAACAGGGTCGATGATCTCCGGGTAGAAGTGATCCTCGAAGATATGCAGGCCATTTTGCTCGCTGCATTCGATGCCCACCCCCGGCCCGGTGATTTCCGACAGGCCGTAGATGTCATAGGCGCGGATGGGGCTGTTTTCCTCAATGTACTGGCGCATTGAGTCGCTCCAGGGTTCAGCGCCAAAGACGCCCACCCGCAACGGCAGTTCGTGCAGGTTCATGCCGATCTCACCCGCCCGCTCGATGAGGTGGACAAAATAGGATGGTGTGCAGCAGATGGCCGTCGTGCCGAAGTCCTTCATCAGCATCAACTGGCGATCGGCGTTGCCGCCGGAGATCGGGATCACGGTCGCGCCCAGCGCCTCGGCCCCATAGTGAGCGCCCAACCCGCCCGTGAACAGGCCGTAGCCGTAGGCATTCTGGACAATATCGCGCCGGTGCAGTCCACAGGCGGCGAAGCTGCGCACCATGACGCTGGTCCAGACGGCCAGGTCTTCGTGCGTGTAGGCAACCACAATGGGCCGCCCGGTGGTACCTGATGATGCGTGCAGCCGCACGATGTCCTGCATTGGGCTGGCGAACAGGCCGAACGGGTAAGTATCGCGCAGATCGGCTTTGGTGGTGAACGGCAGGCGTGTAATGTCGTCCAGCGAGCGAATATCCTGAGGCACCAGGCCTCGCTCGATCATCCGACTTCGGAACAACTCGACATGATCATAGGCGCACTGAACGACGGCTTGCAGGCGCTGAAGCTGCACCTGGTGAAGCTGCGGCGGCGGCAGAAAATCCGGCGCACTGGCCGGGTGGAACTGCCCGGATGTATCGCCCCATGATTCAGGCAGCATAAGACCCCCTCTTGTCTATATCGCGCAATTCATACAACCACGCGAGTTTAGCGAGCAGGGGATGGCCGCTCCTGGTCATTATCGCCAACGGGCCGCTCAGCCCATGATGTTGCGCAGGCGGCCCAGCGGGCCGATCTCGACCTCGACCACATCGCCGGGTTTGAGCCAGGCGCGCTCGCCTTCCTTCTGCACGCGGCCCGGCGTGCCGGTCGAGATGATGTCGCCCGCGTCGAGCGTGAAATGGCGGCTGATATAGCTCACCAGGTACGCCACCGGGAAGATCATCTCGGCGGTGTTGGTCTGCTGGCCCAACACACCGTTGACCCAGCCCCGCAACGGCAGGGTCTGCGGATCGGGCACTTCATCGGCAGTGACCAGATAGGGGCCAATGGGGAAAAACCGGTCGAGCGTTTTGCCCAGCATCCACTGGCTGGTGCGCTTTTGCAGGTCGCGCGCGCTCAGGTCATTGGCATTGCAGTAACCAAAGACGTAGGCCAGCGCCTCATCTTCGGAGACATTCTGCGCCCGCCGCCCGATGACGACCGCCATCTCCGCCTCGTAATCGACCTGCTGGGTCACGGGCGGCAGCGGAATCACTTCACCGGAAGCGGCCAGTGTGTTGTTGTACTTGTTGAACAGGATGGGCGCGGGCCGCTGGTCGGGCGCGATGGGCGTGGTGTGATCCTGGTAATTCATACCCAGGCAGATGATTTTGCCGGGGGAAGTCACGCATGGCCCGTAGACGATACGCGACTCGTCGATCAGGGCAATGGCCGGGGGCCGCGCGGCGAGCGCTGCCAGGGCATCGAGTGCCGCCGGTCCACCCGCCAGCAGCTCATCCATGTTCAGCGGGATGCCCGGCGGATCCCCGGCGGCGGCGCGTACATCCAGGATGCCGCCGGCGAG
>DAOUFU010000327.1:0-2595 GCA_034429275.1 Anaerolineae bacterium
GTCGGTGTCGTTGCTCAGCACGCCGGGCGCGGGCACATTCAGCGCCGTGTTCATTGCGGTGGAATAAGTATCATTGGTGGCGACCGGCGCGCTGTTCATGTCAATGATGAGCGACCAGGAATTGAGTGTGCCTACATAGGCCACTACATTGTCCCAGATCTGCAGGGTCCAGATTCCGGCAGCATTTTGGCCATCAAATGCACTGAGCGGATTGGTCGGCGTATATGACGGGCCTGTAGGCGGATCGGCATCATCAACTGACCCGTTTGCGGATTCATCATCCAAAAGGGTGATGATATTGTCAGTTTCGAAACCAAAGCACGGGTATCCCACAGATGGGTTCACGTAATATGGCCAACCGGGCCGGTTGACAAGCCAAACAGAGGTGCCACCAGGCGAGGTGAGCTGGATGGAAACATCACCGACCCAGGTATGCACGATGTCCAGATTCACATTGACATCGCGGATTGTCCCACTATCTGGAACTGTGATGGTGCTCACCGCCGGTGAACCGGGGTAGGAACCACACTCCGTTGTATCCTCATCAACACCATCGGGGATCGACTGCGAGGTTGAATTGGTGTAGGTGTTCTCGACGGCGCGCGGGGCAGTGGATGGGAATGCCGGGGTATCCGCCGCCACTCTTCGTAGGCCGAGATGAAGCGGATATATCGCCGTCAGCATCAACGCTACCACGATCATAATGCGGAATAAAGTGTTTCGTGGCATTCGGTTTCCTCCATTCAAGTGACCGGGGCATTTACTTTTCGTTTATTATACCCGCTATTTTTCGTGCGGAAAATTATAGAATTGTAAATTCGTGAAATTCGTTAAGGATGTATTGTGTGAGTGTTTTCATTATACCATGCATTGCTAGTGTGTGCTTGATTCAAAAAGAACAGATGTGCTATACTGTAACAGTACTGGTGTACCATGCTTACATGGCATAGATAGGAGTTAAGTGTATGACCGGGAAGGCGCTCAAAGATCGTTTTGCCGAAGCCATGTTGCTGGCGCTTGAAGAGACTTTCGAGAACGTGCACGGTATGTATCTCGACCGGGGGACCTCGGTGTTCGAGACGCTGGCGACGATTTCGGCGGAGGAGGCCTCGCGCCCGGTTTCATCCCAATGTGCAAGCATCGCCGCCCATGTCGCGCACATGGCCTTTTACATGGAACTCACCCTGCGCTATGTGCGCGGTGAGCGGCCCCAAGTCGATTGGGGCGAAATCTGGCGCACCGTGCGCACCGTGACCCCCGAAGAATGGTCGGCCAGTCAGCAGCGCCTGCGCGAAGCCTACCGGCAGGTTCGCGCCCTGGTGACCGGCATGACGACCTGGGAAGGCGAAGGCGAAATCGGCGGGGCGCTGGCGCTGCTGATGCACAACGCCTATCATTTGGGCGAAATCCGGCAAGCCCTGTGTACCCTCCAACCCGACCGGTAAGACGACAGCGAAGGGAATTTCCCCATGCACCCCTGCAAGATCACGGTGCTCAAATGCACCCTGCACCAGGACCTCATCGACGCATACAAAACCGAGGAAGGCGCTCAGAAATCCGGTCCCTGCCCGGTGTTCCAGCCGGGTCAGGAATTCCACCTCGATCAGCCCTGGTTTGTCCCGGCGGGATTCTGTAACTGGGCCTGGGCCGATATCCGCCAGTACGTCTATGCTGCCTGCCTGGGGGGTGAGTTCCCCGGCGCGCAGCCCGGCGGCACCTTCATTTCTTGCTGCACCGATGGTTTTCGCCCGGTGATCTTTAAGATCGAGCGCGTGGAGTAGGCGGTCATCGCGCGCGGCTCGATCTTTGAACAAAAAAGGCGACTCGGATGAGTCGCCGGAAATGTGAACACAATCGCGCCCGAAGTGATCAGTCCTCCAGCGTGCTGAGATCGCCTGCCTCCATGCCCATCGCCCGCGCCTTGAGCACGCGGCGCATGATCTTTCCGCTGCGCGTCTTGGGCAGCGTATCGACGAATTCGATGGTTGCCGGTTTGGCAATCGGCCCGACCTCGTGGGCCACGTGGTCGCGCAGAATCTCGACCAGCCGCTGAGTCGGTTCTACCCCTGTGGCGAGGATGCAGTACGCCTGGATCGCGCTGCCGCGCACCTCGTCCGGCACGCCGATCACCGCCGCTTCGGTCACCGAGGGATGGCTGACCAGCGCGCTCTCGATCTCTGCCGTGCCCAGCCGGTACCCGCTCACCTTGATCACATCATCGACGCGGCCAATTACCCACACATAACCGTCTTCGTCGCGCCGGGCGCTGTCGCCGGTCATATACTTGCCGGGGAAGCGGCTCCAATACTGCTGCACATAGCGGTCCGGGTCGTTGTAGATGGTGCGCATCATGCCCGGCCAGGGGGACGTGATCACCAGATACCCTTCCTCGTTGGGGCCGACCGATTCGCCTTCCTCGTTGAGCACATCGATCTGCACACCGGGGAAGGGTTTGGTCGCGCTGCCCGGCTTGAGCGGAGTCACCGGCAGCGGCGTGATCATAAAATGGCCGGTCTCGGTCTGCCACCAGGTGTCCATGATCGGGCACTGCTGCCGCCCGATCACGCGGTGATACCAGCGCCACGCCTCCGGGTT
>DAOUFU010000328.1:0-9801 GCA_034429275.1 Anaerolineae bacterium
CAAAGCACCCTGACGGGTGCTCCAAAAACAGGGCGGTTGGGCATCTGTTTAGCCGGGCGGCTTTAGCCCCCGGCGGGGTTCAGTAGCCCGGCGGAAAGAGTCGCGGGCAACGCCTGGCATAATCAGGCGAGTGCCGGTCAGCCTTCGCTCGCATCCGTCGAAGGCGCACTCGTAGATGAAGGCTCATCCGGCGGGTGATACACCGGCAGAATCACGCGGAAGAGACTGCCCTTGCCCAGTTCGCTCTCCACCTCGATCCGCCCGCCGTGCAGATGAATGATCCGCTGGGCGATGGGCAGGCCCAACCCCAGCCCGCGCGTCGTCTGCGAAGGATCGCCCCGGTAGAACTGCTCGAAGATATAACGAAGCTGCTCAGAATCCATGCCGATGCCGGTGTCTTCGACTTCGATCACCACGTTATCGCCCACATGAGCGCTACGCAGTGTGATCCGCCCCCCCGCCGGGGTGAAGCGCAGCGCATTTTCGAGCAGGCGGTCGAGCGCATGAGTCAGCCGGGTGATGTTGCCCAACACCAGGGGCAGTTCAGGGGCCAGTTCGCGGACGACGGTCAGCCCCAGTTCCTGCGCTTTGTCGCTGGTCTTGCGCGCCAGGTCATAGAGCATGTGCATCAGTTGCACCGGGTTTTCGGCCAGCGAGCCGGACCAGTCCAGCCGCATGACCGTGAGCAGCCCTTCGACCAGGGCGTTGAGGTTTTGTGTCTGATCCTGGATGGCGCGCAAAGCTTCCGCCCGGCGGGCCGGATCGGTGCTCTTTTCCGCCAGGTAGACGTTGACCCCAATCACCGAGAGCGGCGTGCGGAATTCGTGCGAGGCTTTGGTGATGAAATTGGCGAGCAGGCGCATCCGCTCTTGCTGCATGGCGAGGTCTACCGAATGCTCAAGCGCTTTCCGCTGGTCGGTGATGTCGCGCACGACACCCAGCGCTTCGATCGGCGTCAGGGCGACAATGCGCGACTCGAACCAGCGTTCCTGGCCGTCGATCACCATCGAATACTCCGCGGTCTGGATCGTCCCGGTCGTGATGGCACGCTGCAGGCGCTCGATGGTTTCCTGGGCATGAGCCGGGGGCAGCACGTCGCGCACATTCCGCCCTATGGCCTGCTCCGGCGGAATCGGCGTCCCCACGTTTGGACTCGGCTTGATGTCCAGGTAGGTGCCATCGGTTTTGATGCGCACGATCATATCAGGAATGGCCTGCAGCATGGCCTGAGTATAGGCATTGCTCTCGCGCAGCGCCTGTTCGACACGGAGCTGCCTGATCAGGTGACCCAGTGTCACGCCGTAGAGCGTCAGCAGTTCCGGCTGGTAGGCCTTCATCGGGGCCTGCGAGATCAGGTTATCCACCGCCAGCCAGCCCCAGGCGCGCCCTTCATCCCAGATTGGCGCGACGATGCCCCACCCCAGCCCGACCACCTGCCCCATGTCCTGCAGCGTCTTGCGATCCCAGATGGTGGCATGACTGAGGTTCTGACTGGCGGCCCGCAGGTGCGAATCCCTGGAGATGCGCTGCCGGAAATGGCGCTCGTCGCGCAGCCGTCCCTGTGCATCCGTGCCGAAGGTGCCCATGAACTCCTCGCCGTCTTCACTGGCGAGCAGCAGGCCCATGCGGTCGAAACCGAGCAGCGCCCGGCCTAACACCACCGCCTGGCGGAACAGCTCGGTCATGTCGCGGATCTGTGCCAGCGTAGCATGGACCTGGTGCAGCGCCTTGAGCCGCTCCTGGAATTCCTGGGCTTCTTCCTGGCTGGATCGCAGGGCATCCTCGGCCAGCTTGCGCTGGGTGATGTCCTCCTTGACCGCGACAAAGTGCGTGATCTGCCCATCATCGCCGGTGATGGGGATGATGGTGGCGTTTTCATAATAGAGTTCGCCGTTCTTCTTGCGGTTAGTGAATTCGCCGCGCCAGGTCTGCCCGGCCAGCACGGTGTTCCACAGGTCGGGATACGTCTCGCGCGGGGTGAGGCCCGATTGCAGCAGCCGGGGATTTTTGCCGATCGCCTCTTCCGGGGTGTAGCCGGTGAGTTCGGTGAATTTTCGGTTGACGTACTCGATGTTGCCATCGACATCGGTGATCACGATGGTGTTGGCGTTCAGTTCCACCGCCTGGGCGAACTGGCGCAGGCGCGAGATTTCCACCTCGTGCAGAGCGCGCCACTGCTCCAGCGCAGCGACCCGTTCGCGCAGCCGGTTGAGTTCGTCGCGTTCCGAAGCCGTCAAGAGATCCGGCATCTGGTCCATCAGGTCGTCTCAGGGGGCATCACTGGCCATTGGTGATATTCTATCGCGGATCACGGTCTTCTGCTTGGCCTGGAAGGGTAATTGCATCCAAATACGTGACCCGCGCGAGTCCGGCCCCACCCCCACCTTCGCCGCGCCCTGCGGGCGCGTTGTCGGTTGCCTCCTCTCCGAAAATTTTCGGAGAGGGGGCGAAGCGGCCCGGTTTTGGCCGCGCGGGGGTGAGGCCAGCCATTCACCGCCCTCAAATCCGATCACAGGGCCAACGGGCATCAGGGGCAGACGATGCGCGTCAACTGATCCAGCCCTTTTGATGCGATACCCCTGCCTCCGCCTCAACCGGCAACAGGCACCCCGTCCCCAGGGGTGCCGGGCCGCTCAGTTCACCGGCGCGGCGGGCGGCGTATACTGCCCGCTCTGGATCAGGGCCTTGGCAGTGGCTGCCGGGGTGAAATAGGGGTTGAACGCGGTCGCGCGATCAAGCTGGGTGATCGCCTCGTCCAGGCGGCCCAGTGCGGCCAGCGCCATCCCGCGCCAGTAGTAGATTTCCTCCACGTAGGGCGTAGTGGATTCGGTGTTGTCGGCCAGGTCGAGCACGTCCTGGTAGCGGCCAATGTTGTAATACGCCTCATACGGGCCGTACATATACCACATCAGGCGATAGGGCAGGCCGTGACGAAATGCCTCGTCGAAGTAGATCGCCGCGTCGTGGTAGCGCCCCAACTTGACCGACGACGTGCCCGCGTTGAACCACGCCCAGCCATCGGTCGGGTTCAGCGTCGCCTCGTTCTTAGCAGTCGCCAGCGCCTGGGTCGCCGCGTAAGACGGATCGGCATAGGGACCGAGCACCTCGCGCACCTTGTCCGACTGGTCGAGCGGGAACAGGACCAGCCAGGCGCGGTTGAAATGCCGCCACCAGGAATCGAATTCGGCGTAGCTGTGCTTCATGCCCATGCCGTCATCGCCCAGGCCAAGATAGCTGTCGTATACCCACACGGTCTGTGTCGCGTCGTCGTAGGCGACCACCGTCTCATAATGGCCCATCCAGCCCAGGTCATCCACGTCGTAGCCGCTCTCGATCACCACCGGGAAGCCCGCCGCCAGCGCCCGCTTGATCAGGTCCATATTCCCGCCATAGCGCCACAGCGCGCCCACCGCCAACTGGCCCTGCACCTCGTTGACAAAGCTCACCATCTCTGCCGGGGCCACGTTCTTATCTTCAGGGTTCGGCTTGAGGTACGAGGCCGCCACCTCCTGGGATTCGCGCCAGCCGAAGTAGGACAGCGCCATCGTCAGATTGGCCGGGCCGCAGTTGTTCCAGGTCTGGTAGGTGTGCACAAACCCATTCAGCCGCAGCGACGAAGGGGAATCGCCCGCCTGGGCATGAACCGCGCCCACTCCGGGACCGACGCCAAGCGCCGCCAGCGCCACCAGCGCGGTCAGCGCCGCCCGCCAGATGCGACTGAAAAATGCATGATGTGTGTTCGATGTCATTGGGTCACCTCGGTTCTACCCCTGTTGCGATGCGGCCTTGCACGTGCCCGCGCACGTGCCCGCGCACGTGCTCTGCGCGCACGCGCTTTGCGCGCACTTTATACGGTAACGCACACCGCGCGCACCATGCAAGAGCCAGGTGGTCAACCGTGGGGTGAGAAATGGCATAGCGGTGGGCAGGCGCGGGCGAGCGCCCACGCCCGAAGCTGGCAGCGGATTTTCCCTCAGTGCGCGCTCATTCACGCGAAGATCGGTGGCGATCTCCCCGGCCAGGGGGCATTTGCCCCGACTGCGCGCTGCGGGTATGCTTATCTCGGTGCTGGGACTGGTGGGAATCGTGCATTCACGACAGGGCATGAGGTCTCATGGCGGATTTGTCCGGGCAGACGCTCGGTAACTATACGCTGGGTGAACGCATTGGCCGGGGCGGCATGGCCGATGTCTACCGCGCGCGCCAGGAATCGATGGACCGCGACGTAGCGGTGAAGGTCATGGCCGAATCGCTGGCGGCAAACCCGGAGTTCCTGGCCCGTTTCGAGCGCGAAGCCCGCGTGATCGCCCGGCTTCAGCACCCGCACATCCTGCCGGTGATCGACTTCGGGCGCAGCGGCGATTACGTCTACCTGGTCATGCGCCTGATCGGCGGCGGCTCACTCGCCGAGCGCCTGGAATCCGGCCCATTTACGCTGCGCCAGGTGGACCGCCTGTTGAGTCAGATTGCCTCGGCGCTGCACTATGCCCATCAGCGCGGCGTGATCCACCGCGACCTCAAGCCCAATAACATCCTGCTCGATGAAGAAGAAAACGCCTACCTGACCGATTTTGGCATCGCCAAAATGCTGGCGGCGACTTCCGGCGCGCACAGCCTCACCGCGACGGGCCGCGTGATGGGCACGCCCGCCTATATGGCCCCGGAGCAGTGGCGCTCCGAACCCGTCGACGCGCGCACCGATATTTATGCGCTCGGCGTGATCCTGTTCGAGATGCTGATGGGCAATCTGCCCTTCCAGGCGGAGACCCCCTTCGCCATGATGTACAAGCATTTCGACACGCCGCCGCCCCTGCCCCGCATCATCAATCCTGACCTGCCCGACCAGGTAGAAGTCATCCTGACACGCGCGCTGGCCAAGCATCCCGGCCAGCGTTACCCTTCGGCAGAGGCGCTCGCCGAGCATTTCTCGCAGATGGTGCGCGCCTTGCCTTCCGAGCAGCTTCGCCGGGCGCTGCCGCGCGCCACCGCTCAGCAGATCGAGGCGGCCACCCCATCAGCCAGCGCCAGTGAGCAGCACGAGGCCACCGAGCCGATCAGCGTGGTGCGTCGCATTCCGGGCACGCCAATGAAACCCCAGGTGCGCGACCCGCGCGATACCCCGACGGCACTGGTCGGCGAGGGCAACCGGGTCTCCAGCGGCGCGGTGACCCCCGTGCACGGCCAGGCGGCAGTCCGCCCCAGCCGGGGCCGCGCGCGCTGGCTGGCCGGAGTCCTGGTGTTATTCGCTGCGCTGCTGGGAATCGCGGGGCTGCTGGCCAGCGGCCTGATCCCGCTCGGCGGCGATGGCGAGACTGCCGCAACAAATACCTCGCCCGCCGTGCCTTCCCCAACCGGCCCGACCCGCACGCCCGGCCCAGACGATGCCACCCGCAGCGCCATCAGGACGCTGGTTGCCGCGCTGGAAGGGCTGCTGCCCGGCGGCACCTTCACGCCCACCATCACGCCCGACCTTGAGGCGACGGCGGACGCGCTGGCCGCGCTGCGCCTGACCGGCACCGCCCAGCAATGGACCGCCACCCCGACTCCGCGCGCGACCCTGCTGCCCACGGCGACCCTGCCGATCAACCACACGGCCACCTACCAGGCACAGGTCGGCGCGCAGCAGACGGCCACAGCGCGCAGTTGGACCGCCACGCCCACGCCCAACATCGAGCAGACCGTGATCGCCGCCTTCACCCGCACCGCCCAGGCCTGGACGCCCACCGCTTCGCCGGATGGAGCGTGTGTGCTGGCCGCGCGCCTGGCGATCAAAGCGGGCGGGCGCGTCATTCCCCTCTCGCTCTATGCCAGCCCGGTCCGCAGCGCCCCCAACGCAGCAGCAGCGGTTCTGCGCACCCTTCCGGCGGGCACCACCTTCGAGGTGCTGGCCGGGCCACAGTGCAGCGATGGCATGTATTGGTGGCAGATCGAAGGCATCAGCACGCAGGGCACCCTGTGGTACGGCTGGGTGGCCGAAGGTGCCGAGGGCGAATACTGGCTGGAACCGTTCGAGAGCGGCCCGCCCGCCTGTCCCGGCGCGCCCGTTCCCCGGCTGACTCCCGGCTCCACCGGGCGCATCACGCTCGACCCGCCGCTGGCCAGCCGCGTTCGCAGCCTGCCCTCCACCTCCGGAGAGGTCGTCGGCCAGCTTCAGCCCGGCGAAACCTTCACCGTGCTGAGCGGGCCGGTGTGCGATACGGCCAATCGCTGGCGCTGGTGGCTGGTCTCCAATGAGCGGATCGAGGGCTGGGTCGCCGAAGGGCCAGAAGGCGAATACTGGATGGAGCCGCAGTAGCCTTCGCCGCCCCACCCGGCTCGATTTTGCTACAATCAACGTGCATGCATATTCACGGATAATTGCGCACAACCGGGGATGAGCCACCATGTCCTCTTATGATTCCGCTGATTCCGCGGCTTTTGCGGCGCACGCTGCCGCCCAGGCTGCGAACCAGTTCTCACCCAACAACGAGTCCGGCACGAGTGCCCCCCTCAGCGCCGATGTGCACCTGCTCGGCGATATGCTGGGCCACGTAATCTGCGAGCAGCACGGCGAAGGTGCGCTGGAGGTGGTCGAGCGGGTGCGGCTGGCTGCCAAAACGCGCCGCTCCGGCAGCCCTGACGAGCAGGCAGCGGCTCACTCCACCCTGGTTGAGATCATCGCCGGGCAGGATTTGCCCGGTCAGCGCGTGCTGATCAAGGCGTTCAGCAACTTTTTCCAACTGATCAACATCGCCGAGGATCACGAGCGGCTGCGTGTGCTGCGCGCGCGCGAGGCGGATGGCACGCTCACCGAGTCGATTGACGAGGCGGTTCGATCCCTGAAGGACTCCGGGCTGAGCGCCGCCGACGTGCGCGCGCTGGTGGAGCGGATGCGTGTCCGCCTGGTCATGACAGCTCACCCCACCGAGGCCAAACGCCAGGAAGTGCTGGTCAAGCTGCGCCGCATCGCCGACCTGCTCGACCGCCGCAGTTCCGCCCTGCTCCCGCGCGAAGAACGGGCGCTCGCCCGCGCCCTCGGTGAGCAGATCGAGGCCCTCTGGCAGACTCGCCCCACCCGCGCCTCGCGCGCCGATGTGCTGGACGAGGTGAACTTCGGCATCTACTTCTTCACTTCCGGCATCATGGCCATCGCACTTGACCTGCTGGACGATCTGCGTGCCGCGCTGGAAACCCACTACCCCGGCGAAGACTGGTCCGGGCTGCCGCCCACGCTGCAATTCGCCTCGTGGATCGGCGGTGACCGCGACGGCCATCCCCAGGTCACGCCTGCCGTCACCCTGGAAACGCTCAACCTGCTGCACAATGCCGCCCGCCGCGTCTACCTCGACGACCTGGCCGCGCTCGAAGCCACCCTCACCCAGGACTGCGAAGATGTGGGCATCGATCCCATGCTCGACCGCCGCATCAGCACCCAGCCGCCGGGTCTCTCGCCCCACGAGCGCTACCGCCACGCCTGCGCCGTGCTGCGCCACCAGCTTGAAAACGCGCCGCTCAACCGGACTACCTTTGCCAGTCTGCGAGCCGGACTGACCGCCATCCATCGCAGCCTGGTTCAACACCATGGCCAACGCGTGGCCGCCGGGACGGTCGAGCGACTCATCCGCAAGCTGGACCTGTTCGGGCTGCACCTCGCCCCGCTCGAAATCCGCGAAGATGCGCGCGTCCACGCCGCCGCGCTGGATGAAATGTTCCGCCTCTACGGCCTGGCCGAACATTACCTCGACCTGCCCGAAGCCGAAAAATGCGCCCTGCTCTGCCAGGAAATCACCAACCCTCGCCCCCTGTTCCCGGTCGAGCCTGCCTTCTCCGCGACAACCAACCGCGTCATCGCCACCTGGCGCATGATCGCCGACGCTCATCGGCTGTATGGCCCTGCCTGCATCGATACGTTCATCGCCAGCATGTGCACCGCCCCCAGCGATACGCTGGCGCTGCTGCTCTTCGCCCGCGAGGTGGGCGTCAGCGATCAGCTCGATCTCGTGCCGCTCTTCGAAACGGTCGAGGATTTGCAGCGCGCCCCCCAGGCCCTGCGCGACCTGGCGACCTGCCCCGTCTACCGTGAGCACCTGGCCCGGCGCGGCAATCGCCAGCAGGTCATGCTCGGCTATTCCGACAGCGCCAAAGACGGCGGCTATCTCGCCTCGAACTGGGCGCTTTACCAGGCCCAGGAACAGTTGACCGCCACGGCCCACGCGCTCGGCCTCGAATTGGAACTGTTTCACGGGCGCGGCGGCAGCATCGGGCGCGGCGGCGGCCCCACCAACCGCGCCATCCTGGCCCAGCCGCCCGCCTCGGTCGGGGGTCGTCTCAAAATCACCGAACAGGGCGAGGTCATCGCCTACCGCTATGCTAACGCCGGGATCGCCCGGCGGCACCTGCACCAGGTATTCAACGCTGTGCTGATCGCGGTCGGCAATCCGGCCCATGTCGCCGAGCCGCTGCCCGAATGGCGCGCCACGATGGACACACTGGAGGCGACGGGGCGCGCCGCCTTCCGCGCGCTGGTCTATGAGACGCCCGATTTTTTCGACTTCTGGCAGCAGGTCACCCCCATCCGCGAACTGGCCGAGATGCCCATCGGTTCGCGCCCGGCCAAACGCGGCGCGGGCGGCTTCGCCCAGGTGCGCGCCATCCCCTGGGTGTTCTCGTGGATGCAGTGCCGCGCCATCCTGCCCAGTTGGTACGGCCTCGGCACAGCCTTCGAATCGTACTGCGCTCAGGATGACTGCGCTGGCGAGGGGCTGGACCGCCTGCGCGAGATGTATGCCGGGTGGCCGTTCTTCCGCGCGCTGATCGACAACGCCCAGCTTGACCTCGCCAAAGCCGACCTGGGCATCGCTGCGCTGTATACCGCGCTGGTGGACGACGCGGACCTGGTCGAGCGCATCTTTGGGCGAATTCAGGCCGAGTACAACCTCGCCTGCGCCCACCTGTGCACCATCACCGGGCAGGATACGCTGCTGGCCGATGCGCCCGTGCTGCGCCGCTCGATTGATCGGCGCAACCCCTATGTGGACCCGCTGAACTTTATCCAGGTGGCCCTGCTCAAGCAGCTGCGCACGCTCGAACCCGGCACGCCGGACTATGACGCCGTGCTGCAGGCCGTCATGCTCACCGTGAACGGCATCGCGGCGGGGATGAAAACGACGGGGTGAAACCGGGGGTGCACCGATCTATGCCTCTTCGAGCGGACCGCTCGCCGGTGCGGTGCTCAGCGGGTCCCCGCTGTGAGGGTGAGCAAACCCTGGCAGGTGAAGCCAGCCCCTTGCCCACACGCGGGCTGGAACAATAAACGGGCGTGCATCAACACACCCGTTGGGTAGTCAGGTATGGGGTATAACCTATGGAGAATGCGCGGCGCGCCGTTCAGCTTGCCCGGTTCAATTGACCCGGCCAGGTTAGACCGGCTAAGCTGGACCAGCCTGACTGGCCAGCATCTCGGTCACTGTGTGGCTAAACGTGCGCATATCCACCGGCTTTTGCAGATACCCGTTCGCCTCAAGCTGCCGGGCGATTCGCTCACCATCCGGGTGAGCCGACATGACCAGCACGCGCGTCTGCTTCAGACTCTCAGTGCTGCGCAGAAACCCCAGCACCGCATCTCCAGATGCCCAGGGCATCATCAGGTCGAGGATGATCAGATTGGGCTGAAGCGCGCTGGCCTGGTACAACGCCTGGACTCCATCATAGCAGGCGTGTACCTCGTACCCGGCGCGCTCTAAAACCATCTTCAACATCCCCACCAGCATCTCATCGTCCTCAACGATCAAAATAGTTGGCATGTTACTATAAGGCCCTCAT
>DAOUFU010000329.1:0-9067 GCA_034429275.1 Anaerolineae bacterium
CTCACCCCCGACCTGCGCGCCTCTTGGGAGGCGCTTGGTCTGCCCCCTCTCCGAAAATTTTCGGAGAGGGGGCGAAGCGGCCCGGTTTTGGCCGCGCGGGGGTGAGGCCAGCCCTTCGCCCTCTCATATCCGATCAATTTGTCAAAGTGCATCATCCCCAGCCGCCCAGGCACTATCCCCGCGCCAGCCAATCCGTCGCCGCGCCCGGCAGGTCCGCCAATGGACCCCGCCGCACCGTGCAGCCCGGCAGGCTATCCAGGAATACCTGCCCATACCGCTTGGTGATCACCCGGTTATCGAACAGCGCCACTACGCCCCGGTCCGTCGTCGTGCGGATCAGCCGCCCAAACCCCTGGCGGAAGCGCAGCACCGCGTCCGGCACCGAATACTGCATGAAGCTGTTCTCATACTGCTCCGCCCGCGCCGCGAAGACCGGCTCGGTAGGCACCGCGAACGGCAGCCGCACGATCACCACCACCACCAGGTCATCGCCGGGGATGTCCACCCCTTCCCAAAACGAGCGCGTCCCCAGCAGCACCGCCCGCTCGGTGGAGCGGAACCCTTCCAGCAGCGCCTGGCGACTGGTCCCGTCGCTCTGGTCAAACACGTCGATCTTTCCCAGCGCCAGCCTCGGCGCGATGGCCTGCGCCGTCTGCCGAAGCTGGGTGTAGCTGGTGAACAGCCCCAGCAGCCGCCCCTGAGTCGCCGCCGCCAGTTCGATCAGCCCCCGCTCGACCGCCCGCTGGAAGTCGTCGCGCTGGTTCGGCTCCGGCATATCGGTCGGGATGTAGATCAGCGTGCTGTTCTCATAATCGAACGGCGAGCCAACCACCGCCTCGCGCACATCAAAGGTATGCAGCCGCTCGCGCATATAGTCGAATGTGCCGCCCGTGCGCAGCGTTGCGCTGGTCAGAATGACCGATTCCTTGGCCTGCCACAGGTGCTGTTCCAGCAGCGGCCCCACGTTCAGCGGCGCGGCGTGCACCGCGATCCGCGTGCCGTCCTGCTCCACCTGCGCCCAGTAGATCATGTTATCCTGCGGCGAGACGGAGAACGCCCCCAGTTGCGAGTGCACCTCTTCCAGGTACCGCGCCGCCGCGACCACGCTGCTCAGCAGGTCGTCATAGTTCTGCACGTCGAACTCGCTCAGCCCGTTCAGGCCGCGCGCCAACCGCCCCATCGCGTCGGCAATCGCCTGGGTGAACTGCCCCAGCACGTCCCACGCTTCCTCCACCTGCCCCCATGTCGAGCGTTCGCGCAACTGCTCGGTGATGCGCACCTGGTTCACAAAATCGCCGGATTTCAGCGCGCCCGTGCTGTCGATGAAGCGCATCAGCGTATTGAAGTACCGCTCCACGTGCAGCCCCATCGCCCGCAGCGATTCCGCCACCGTCTCCACGTAGGCTTCGATCTGGTCGTAGAACTTGCGCGGCACGCTGCCCCGCGTCCCACGAATCACGTCGCCCAGCAGACCGCGCTGCCGGTCGCCCAGGTCATCCAGCCGCCGCTGCAAGGTGGACTGGTTGATCTGAAAGGACAGCCCGCGCGTGGTGGCATCCTCCAGGTGATGCGCCTCGTCCACCACCAGGTAACGATACTCCGGCAGCACCCGGTTGCCGATCTGCACATCGGAGAGCAGCAGCGCATGGTTGACCACCAGGATATGCGCCGCCTCTGCCCTGCGCCGCGCCTTATAAAATGGACAGGTGCCGTGCATCTGGTCGCCGCAGCGTTCCAGCGTGCATCCCTCATCCTCGGCGCTCAGCCGCGCCCAGGTGACGTTTTCCTCCACCCCGCGCAGCGAAATCTCGCCCTTGTCCCCACTTTGCGATTCCAGCAGCCACACCAGGATTTTCGCCAGCACGCGCAGTTCGGCCACCGAGGTCGGCTTGCGGCGGCGCAGAGTCATCAACCGGCGTGGGCACAGGTAATTGCTGCGCCCCTTGACGACCGCTGCCTCGAAGGGCACGCCCAGAGCCTCGCGCAGAATCGGCAGGTCTTTGTCGATGAGCTGGTCCTGCAGGTTGATGGTCGCCGTGCTGATGACCACGCGCTCGTTGTTGGTGGTCGCCCACGAGATCGCCGGGATCAGGTACGCCAGGCTTTTGCCGACGCCGGTCGGCGCTTCGATCATCAGGTGCTCGCCCTGGTTGAAGGCGTCCGCGACCTTGCGCAGCATCTCGACCTGTTGGGGCCGGTGCGCATAGCCGGGGATGATCTGTGCCAGCCGCCCGCCTTCCTCAATAGTCGCCGCCAGCCGGTCCACGTCGAGGTCTTGCCGCGAATTATTCGGGCGCAGCGCGCGCCAGGGCTGGTCGTCCGGCGGGAACAAGTCGGCGGCGCTGCGTCCCGCCGGACGCCCTCGCCCCTCGACCAATGCCGTCCGGCTGCGCTCGGCCAGCGCCGCCGCGAAGAAGGGCGCGGCGTTCCAGTCCAGGTCGCTCGCCGCCTCGACGATCTCTTGCAGCGTGTCCAGCGGCAGATTCAGCGCGCGCTGCCACAGCTCCCAATACAGCTTGCCCGAAGCTACCGCGTCATCATAGGCGCGGTGCGCGTGCGCCAGTTCGACCCCCATCGCGTCCGTCAGGCTGTTCAGGTTGTAGCGGGGCGTCGTTGGCATCAGCACCGAAGCCAGGTCGTAGGTGTCGATCGACTCGTTGCTCACCGCCACGCCGTGCACCCGCAAGAAGCTCAGGTCAAAGTCGATCCGGTGCCCCACCACCGTCAGGCCGCCGATGAACCGCCGCAGGTCGCCCAACACCTCCCGCAGCGAAGGCTGCCCTTCCAGGTCGATGGTGCGAATGCCCGTGATCGCCGTCACGCGGTCCGGAACGGCTCGCCCAGGGTTGACCAGCGTCTTGAAGCTGTCGAGAACCTCGCCGCCCTGCATCCGGGCCGCGCCGATCTCAATAATTTCGTCTTCCTCCGGGTTCAACCCGGTGGTTTCCAGGTCCAGGGCGATGTACTCATCGCGCATGGCGATCTCCATTCCGTCATCAGGCGTCTGCCAGCGTTGCAGATCGCCCATTTTAGCACATGTGTTGCATTTTTCACCGGTTTTCTCACCGGCGGGGTGCGTGCAAAACCTGACAGCGAGTTGTCTGGGCAAACACCGGCCTCACCCCAAACCTCGCCGCTCCCTGCGGGTTCGGCTCGGTTTTGCCCCTCTCCAAAAGTTTTGGAACTTTTGGAAAGGGGCGGCGCGGCCCGTTCTTGGCCGTGCGGGGTGAGGCCAGATCGTCAGCAATTCGTGTTTTTCGCTCTGTCAAGCGCCTGTCTGTCGATCGTTGCTCGCACCCTCACCGGTCATCCACCACGCCCACCGCCTCGCGCAGCACGCGCAGCATCTCGCGCAGGTGCCTTCGGCCCCACCACCAGGTGAACCATCCGCCCGCCAGCAGGCCGATCGTCCCCGTCAGCGCCGCACGAAGCGCCGCCTGCCCATCGAGCGGCTGCGGCCCGGTCAACCCATTCAGCATAAACGACACCGCCACGCCGAACCAGGTGAACAGCAGCAGGTGAATGGCGATCCACAGCGGCGACCATGAGGTTTCGGCGCGAACCATCGTCTGTGAATCGCCCACTGCGCGCAGAACCCCCCGCACTTCGACCAGGCTGCCCACTGCCAGCAGCGAGTTCCGGTCCACCCGCCGCAGTCGGAAGCGCACCGTCCCCTCGCCCGACTCCTCCACATCGACGGCCAGCCGGGTCTGCCAATCCCACGCCCAAAACTTGCGCTTCTGGTGACGGTTCAGCAGCCGCTCCACACACCTCGCTACACCGAACGGCGCGGTCAGCTCGATCCGTTCACCATCCATCCCTTGATCATTCGCCATGATGTCCCCCTCTTTCACACGCGCTGATGAAATGCTGACGGCGCGCCCCCTGCACAATCAAAAAACGTCCCCGGCAGGCTGATTGCCGGGGACGCAGTGCTCCAGAGAGTGTCGCGCCGGACTTAGCCGCCGCTGGTTGCGGTCGGTTCGGCGGTAGGTTCAGTTTCTGGTGTCGCCTCCGGAGCCGGTTCTTCCGTCACCGGGGCGACCCACGAGTCCAGCAGCGTGTAGACCGCATCCTTCTGCGCGCCGCCCAGCGAGTCCACATCCAGCCCGGCGTAGCCCTGGCGCGCATACTGCGCCAGCGAGTCGTCGCTGAACAGGTTCCACAGGAAGGCCTGCACCAGCAGGTTATCGAACGAAGCCTGGCTCACCAGGATGTGCACCGGGTTGCTCAGCGCATACGTCCCGTCGGCGAATGTTTCCAGCGATGGGGCCACGCAGCCCGCGCCCGCGTCGATGCTCAGCACCTTGAGCTGATCCTTCGCCGCGCTCTTTTCCAGGTCCGACCACCACAAATAGGTCAGGCCGTTGGCGGGGTTGGCCTCGTCATTGGCCGTATTCGCCACGCCCTGCGCGCGATACAGCGCGTCGGTCCGTTCGACCATATCCAGCCGTACCGCGAAGCCCAGCGTCTCGCCCTGGCTGGGCGCGATCAACCGCTGCACGATGTAATCGGCCTCGCCGTGGCTCACCGGCGGCGCAACCAGCAGCAGCGTCCGCTCCGGCCACGAAGCATCCACATCGCTCCACAGCGCCGCCGCCGGAGTCTCGTCGGTCTTGGCGCGCAGCAGACCGGCCACCTGCTCAGCGTTCAGGCAGTCCACCCAGTCGTTGGCCGCCGGGACCACGAACACCAGCGCCTGGTAGCCCAGGTCGAGCGTCTGCGGTTCGATGCCCGCCGCCTGGCACTGAGCAAGTTCCTCATCCGTCGCCGCGCGAGTCGCCAGCAGCACATCCGCCTCGCCGCTGCAGAAGCTGGCCCACCCGGCGCTGTTGCCGAGCAGGTCGCTCTCGACCACCGCGTTAGCATACTGCTTCTCGAAGGCATCGATCACCGGGGTGATCATGTCGTCCAGCAGCGCCGACCCGGCCACCTGCACTGTGCCTTCCTGGGTCGCCGCCACATCCACCGGCGAGAACGCCCGGCTGAAGGTGCGCCCGGTGCGCCCATTGAGCACATTATCGACGCCTTCGGCCAGCACATCCGCGCCCGGCACGGTCACGCCCTGCGCCGCACCCACCGCCTGGACTCCTGCCGGGTCGTTCAGCGCGAACTCAATAAACGCGCGCACCTCGTCACGGGCGGCGCTTTCCGCGTTCACATAAAGATAGCTCGTCCGCGTGAAGGGGTACCGCCCATCCGCCAGCGTCTCCAACGACGGAGCCACGCAGCCCGCCGCTTCCGTCTCGATCTGCAGCGGGGTACGGGTTCCCTCGGTGTTCAGCGCGTTGAACTGCGCCAGCGTCATGAAGCCCAGCGCGCTCGAATTCTCCGCATCCAGTGCCGCCAGGATGCCCGCCAGGTCCTCGCTGGCCGTGATACCCTCGCGCAGTGCCCCGGCAGGGACCAGCCCTGCAAACAGGGCCGTCGCCGCATCGCTCGCCGCCGGACCGTAGAACTCCACCGGCGTATCGACCGCTGCCGATCCCAGCGCGCTCCAGGTCACCACATCCTGCGCGCCCAGTTGCCACGCATCCACAACCGCCGACTGGTTGACACACGTCAGCGCCGGGGCCGCCGGAGCCAGCATCACTACCGCGTCATAGGCCAGCACCGCCTCGACAAAGCTCTGCCCGGCCTTCTCGCACGCCGCGATCTGCTCGTCCGAAATCGGCTCGGTGGACATCACAATATCGGTCTCGCCCTTGCACAGCGCCTCAAACGCGCCCCGCTGACCCACCGAAGGATCGAGCGTCACCTCGGCGCTCGCCGCAGCGCCCGCCACGTATGCATCACGAATGGCCCCGACCAGCGCTTCCAGTTCCGGCGTCCCCTGGATGACCACTGCGCCGGAATCGTCCTGCGCGGTAATCAGGGTGGCCGGCATTGCCAGCGCCACTACCAGCAGGATCAACACGGCTGGTCGAACAAATCGCCAACTGTACGGCATGGGTATCTCCTCCAAATGGCACCTGATGAGTAAATCCGCGCGCTGTGTGCCCGCCCAGGGGCGCGCGCGGGCAATTGAGCACATCACAAAATTGAGCGATCAGCCGCAGCAGACCGCCCGCAGAAAATTGTACACACTCGCGCCGATATGTCCAGCGCCAAGTAGGTTCGGGTGCGTGCAAAACGTGACAGCGAGTATTCCGGGCAAACACCGGCCTCACCCCAAACCTCGCCGCTCCCTGCGGGTTCGGCTCGGTTTTGCCCCTCTCCAAAAAAAGTTTTGGAGAGGGGCGGAGCGGCCCGTTCTTGGCCGCGCGGGGTGAGGCCAGATCGCCTGTCCAGCGAGTGCTCGGTTTGTCAATTGGTTGCCTGTCAACTTTTGCTCACACCCGTAGGCTCGCGCCCCGGCTCAGTCGCCCGCCGATGCCGCCGGAATCTCGCTGATGACCGTATCCTTCACCGGCACACCCGCCCGCTCTGCCGCCAGCACTCGCTGCAAAGAAGCGATCCCGACTTCGAGCATGGTCTCATCCGGCGGATTAGTGGTCAGGTGCTGCAAGGCCAGGTTCGGCTTGATGATCTGCTTGATCAGCCAGTTATCCCCATGTTTGGCCGTGAAGCGGATCGTCTCGTAAGCCAGCCCGGCAATCGGCAGAATCAACCCCACGCGCGAGAGCAGCAGCGCCACCAGGCCATCGGGACGCCCGTCACGATGTGAATCAGCACCGAGAGCACCACCAGCGTCAGCAAAAAGGCCGTGCCACAGCGCGGGTGCTCGATCGGGTACTGTGCCACCACCGGCGGCGTCAGTTCCGCCCCCGCCTCATAGGCATTGATCGTCTTGTGCTCCGCCCCATGATAGCCGAACAGCCGCCGCACATCTTCCATGTGGCCGATCAACCAGATATAGCCGGTCAGCATCCCCAGCTTGATGAACCCCTCGACCACGTCCGCCGCCAGCTTGCTGTCGATCCCGGCCAGTTCCTTCACCGCCGCCGATCCCGGTGGGGGCAGCACAAAAAACAGCCCGATGCCCATCGCCAGCGATACCGCTACCAGTCCCATTCCCGCCGCGCCTTCCAGCGAGAGATCGACATCCTCTTCTTCCTCAAGCTGCACATCTGCCGACCACATCAGCGCGCGCGTCCCCAACCCCAGCGAATCCCACAACAGGACCAACCCGCGCACAAACGGCAGCCGCGCGATCCGCCCGCGGTACAGCGCCGCATTGAGCGGCACCTCCTTGATCACAATCTCGCCCATGACCCGGTCGCGGTCCAGGTCGCTCTTGAGCTTGTCGCCCACCTTCAACCCGCTGACCCATCGCTTCTGCGGTTTGCCGCGCCCGTCCAGCGTCACCATCGCGCGCTTCAGCGCAAAGGCATTCCCGCCATCCGCCAGCGGCTCCGCCTTCAGGCGATATTTCCACTTGCGCACCGCCACCGCCGCGTTGTACTGGCCGCGCATCATCACCCCTTCGATGACCGCCTGCCCGCCATAATTGAACGTCATCGGCTTCTGGCCAGCAGCGGACCCCGTCTCGCCCTCCGCGCCAAAGGCGGACCAGGGCAGCGTCATCATCGCCGCCGAGAGCGCCTTCGTCCCGCGCCACAGCCCGCCCACTGCCCGGACTACTCGCTTATGATTCATCAGCACACCGATTCTCCTTACACACTGTCGCTGTCCTTGATTCTGCCGCGCCCTCACCCGATGTGCAAACCGACTTTTGCACCGCTCCCGGCGCGGTCCGCCGCGCCCTCACTCGATGTGCAAACCGACTTTTCCACCGCTCCCGGCGCGGTCCGCCGCGCCCGTCCTGCCTACCCTTCGCAGATCATGCCCATCGCCAGGAAGTCGTATTTTTTGCTGAAGCCTGCCGCCAGCGCAGCCTCGCCGACGGCCTGCTGCCACTCGTGCGATTCCATCGTGATCCGCCGTCCAGGGCTGACCGCCCACAGCGCGCGGACCCCGTAGCGCAGCAGGTACGGTGCAAGATCGCCATGCGCCGGGTCGAGTGTCAGCCCCATGTGGTTGACTCCGCCTGCGCGTGTGCGCGCCTGCGTGCGCAGAGTCGCCACCAGCGCCCCGTACCGCGTCACGTGATACGGCTGGGGACGCTGGCCCATCGCCCGCGCGATCACCGGCAGCAAGGGCCGTATCACGGCGGGCTGCCGAAACTGCCCCTCCTCGACCGGCACGTACTTCTGCACCCGCTCCGGCGTGATGCGCCGCGCCAGTTCATAGCGGGGCCGCCACTCGCCCACCGGGACCGCCTCCACGCGGCAGCCGTCCGGCACGGGCGGCAGGTCTGGCGGCGCATCCCCGGCAAATGACAGCTCGCTGCGCGTATCGTAATGCTCGAACCCCAGCCGCTCATAAAGCGCCACCGCCGGGACATTCCCCGCCACCACGTCCAGCACAATCGACTTCGCCCCGCGCCCTTTGGCATACGCCACCGATGCCTCGACCAACTGCCGCGCAATGCCGCGCCGCCGGTATTCCGGCAGCACCGAGACGTTGCCTATCAGCCAGCGGTCGGTCGTGCCCTGCCTCAACACGTTGGTGACGCCGACCGCCTGCCCATCCTCTTCCCACACGAATCCTCGCATGATGTCGCGCAGCGGAGGCACCACCACCTGCAGCAGTCGGATCAGCGGCCACACCCGGCGTGCCCCCTTCATCGTGTCGATCATGCTCTCGATCTCGTCCGTCTCGATATTCCATTCCGGGTTCTCCGGGTATTGAAAGCTCGGCGGAAGCACCCGTTCCAGCGTGCTGATGTCGTCCGGCATGGTGAACGGTCGAATTCCCATCGCCGTTTCTCCTTTTGAAAAGACTTCAACTGCCCGTTGCCGCGAAACACATTCCGTCTATCATACGCCCAACCGCCTGCCAGCACACGTCCGCCCAACGCCTTGCTGACCGGCTCTTTCGCCGCGCGCGCACGCCTGCTAGAATCAGGGTAATCGAGCGATCTGCTAACCATCCGGTTACCACGCTGAGGTCGCTCTCACGCGGCTGCAATGACTCACTACCGGTTGATCATCTTGCTTGCCGCGCTGATGATCGCAGCACTGGGCTGTTCGCTGAGCAGCGGCGGTGACAACCCCACCCCGCT